>NZ_JABBJJ010000145.1 GCF_012933655.1 Pyxidicoccus fallax
CCACTGGCGCCGCAGGACTGCCCCCCTCCCGTTCCGCCGATTGCCCGCACCTTCCCATGCAGCTGGATGGCGACATCCGTTACCTGCTCACCCTCTAACCGCAGCTCGACCTGGCCCGTGACATCCGCTCCCTCTTTCGGCTCGAACGTCACGCGCAACTGGGCGGTGCCCTCGGGTGGAATCTCCTTGCCCGGCTCGAGTGCTTCCACCTTGAAGGCCTCCGGGTTCGAGACCTGGAGGTGTTGCACCCGCGTCGCCACGCTGGACTTGTTGGTCAGGGTGATCAGCCGCGGTTCCACCGGTTTCCCCAGGTCCACCCAGCCAAAGTCCAGCTCCATCGGGTCCGCGGACAGGAGGCTGGATACCTTTTCGCCCTTGAGCTCAACCCGAGCCGACGAGAACTGCCGGGGGCCCGCTTCCTCCGACGACACGCTCAGCAGCAGGGGCGCGGCAGAGCGAGTCACCTGTTGCGCGACATACGAGACCTCGAGCTTGCAGGTCTCACCCGTTCTCAGCTCGATTCCCTGCGGCACGCTCCGGCAGGATTCATCATCAGGCTCGACACGGAAATGGTCACCCTGGGGTCCTTCCGGCACGTATTTCGTCAAGAAGAGCGTCCCACTGCTGTCGTTGGTGAGGGCGAGCACCTCCGGTTCATGCGGGTCCGACAGGCGCTGTGTGCCGAAGTTCACGAGCCGCCTCAGGTCCCTGAAGACCGAGGACAGCCCACGCCCCTTCAACTTCACGGACAGGTGGCTGGCGTTCGGGCCCTCCGTGGCGATGAGCAGCGTTGACTCGGACTCGACGTCAGGCCGGGGCTGGAAGGTCACGGGCAGGTTCAGTGTCGCGCCCGATTCCAGCGTATACGGCCCCTGCGTCCAGGGCCCCGGCTCCAACATGAAGTGGGTGCTCTCGGGCCCCTCGGGCGCCTCCACGTGCACTTGCGTCAGCACGATGGCATGACCCGAGTCGTTGCTGAGCCGCACGGGCTGAGAGCTCGTCTGCACTCCCGCCAGACGCGAGCCGAAGTTCAGCTCGTTCGTGGAAAGGGAGAGTGCCTTGGACACACCCGTGCCGGACAGCTTCACCAGGAAGGAGAGGTTCGTCGGATCGTTCGTCGTCACGGAGAGCGCCGCCTCGTACCCCTTCACGTCGGCTCCCGGCTTGAACTGTACCGCGAGCTCCGCGCTCTCCCCCGGAGCCAGGCTCGCGAGAGGCCCTGTCTTGCTCAAGCCGAAGGAGCTGGCGTCCATGCCGGTCACGTTCACGCTGATGGTGAGCGGACCGCCCGCATCGGATGTCCGGCCATTGGAGAAGACGAGGACGACAGGCTCCGAGGTGCTGTTGGTCAGCGTCCCCTTGAAGTCCACCTTCCCCGTGAAGGGCTTGCCATCCTTCCGCCGGATGGTCAGTTCGGGGACGGTCGCGTAGCCTTGGAGGTTTAGGACGACAGGGGTGGGGTTGTTCCGGGTGTGAATGCTGGCCACGGCCTGCCGCAGACCCGCCACTCCCTTCTGGGGCTTGAACCTCAGCGTCAGGTTCCTGGCCGATTCTGCTGGAAGTTCCGGGAGCGGCCTCACGACCTCGAAATCAGGCACATCATCGCCCGAGAGGATGACCTCGGTGACAGCGGTCGCGGATGCCGAGGTGTTCGAGATGGACACCTCCTTGTCGACCATGATTGCGCTCGCGTCCATGACGCACGGACCGAAATCCAACGCGTCCGCCTGGGTGGACACCTCGCCCTTCCCCTTGAAGCTCACGGTCACCGTCCTGGTGGCACTGCCACCATCCGTGCGGCTCCCCTGTTCATTGGTCGTGAAGGAGAGCAGCCCCGACACGCGCACGTGTGTCCTGGGGGTTGCCCTCAATTGAAGTTCCTTCGTCCCGCCCGGCTCAATGGTGAGGCGGGTATCGCCGGAGGTCTGGGTGACGCAGGTACCCGTGGTGGGGAGGACGAAACAGAATGGCGGAGCAACGGTGATGGTCCTGATCTCCAGAAGCGAATCCCCCTCATTCCTCAGGGAGAGGTTGCGAAGGGCTTCGACGTCCAGCGCCAGGTCATCACCCAGGCTGAACGACGAGTCCACCACCAGTAGGGGCTGTGCGCCTCTTCCGGAAAGGGTGACCGCCACCGGCGAGTTGGAGTCATTGCTCACGAAGGAAATCGTCTCGGACACCTCGGCCTTGGAGTCAGGCCTGAAGACAATCCTGAATACGTGCTGGCCGGGTTGGCCGTTCGCCTTGGCGGGGATGTCCACGGGCCAGGCCGTCACGCCCTCATTGCTGACGTAGAAATGCGTGCTGGGTTCGGGCTCGCTGATACGCAGAGGCGCAGAGCCCTCGTTGGAAATGGTCAACTCACGGCTTGAGGTCCCTCCAATGGGCGTTGAGCCAAAGGAGACCTTCCTGGTCGAGAACACCGCCAAGGAAGCAGTCCCCTGACCGGAGAGCTGAACCTGGGTCTCGCCGTTCTTGACGTTGTCCCCCATCGCATTCGACCTGATGATGAGGTTCGCCGTGACGCCCTCTACCTTGGTGGGCTTGTACATCACGGAGATCACCTCCTTGCCCTCCGGGGCAAGCGGTTTCGGCCAATTCAGCAGGCCCAGTTGGAAAGCGGAAGCACCGGCCCCGCTGATGCTGATGGTTTCGAGGTGTAGGGGAGCCCCACCCTTGTTGGTGAGGGTGAGTTCCGCGGTTGCCACCGTATTCAGTTCCACATCCTTGAACTGCACGGAGGTTTCCGACAGTTGCAGCACCGCGGCAGCGCCCGTTCCCTTGAGCGCGAGGGTCTTCGTGCGTGGCACCTTGGTCGTGGCACCTTGGTACTCGATGGACAGGGTGTCTGTATAGCGTGTACCCACCGAGCGAGGATCGAAAACAACCTCGACGTCGAGGTAGTCGCCGGGCTTGCGGTCCTGAGATGGATATTCCTTTCCAAGAGAAAACCCGCTAGCACTGTCCTTGATAGTGATACTGAGTATTTGAAGTGTCTCGAGAGCACTTTCGGAGTTGGTGATCCGGATCTTCTGGCGCTCCTGGCTGTTGACCTGCTGTGCTCCGAAGTCGATCTGGTCGCCAGGCTCGAACACCGGGAATGGGCCCGAAGAGAGGCCGCTCAGCTTGATCTGGGGGGCGCCCAGAGGCAGCCCCGAGTTGTCGACGTGGAAGCGGAGTGTCGCCTCCTTGGGCCCCAGGCTCTTGGGATTGAAGATGACGTCGAACGTGAGCGATTTATTCACATCCACGGTCCGAGGCGGATTCACACCCCTCACTTTGAAGTGGGTATCCTCGGAGACCGTGGCTGCCTCAATCGTAAGAGGCGCGTCCCCGCTGTTCGTCAGGGTTACCTGCTTGAGACTTTCGGCGCCAGGCGCCGTGGTGTCGAAGGACAGGTTCAGCGATGCGTCGGGGATGGTCAGCACCGGAGCCAACGCCTTCCCCCTGAGCGATACGGGAGGAATCGTCTCGGTGGCGTTGCCCTTGAGCTGGAGGGTGTGGTCCCACTGGCCTCTCTCGCTCGGGCTGAAGACCACCCACGCACTCCGGGTCTCGTTCGGGGGAATCGTCACCGGCAGGCCTGTCACCGCGTACTGCCTCAGGGAGCCCACTGCAATCGCATCAACGGTGACAGGCAAAGTCGTGGGATTCTTGAGGACGAGCTCCCGCTGCTGGCTGGGCGCGCCAACGACGTGGTCATTGAACGTGATGTCAGTGGCTGCCGGTACGACCCGGGTCCGAACAACTTCCCCCTGGAGGGCGACGTGAATCTGGCGTGCCTCCGTGGAGTCGCCAGTCCTCAAGGTGAGTTGCCCGAGCAGGGGGCCGGAGGCCCTGTTCGCGGAGGGCGTCAGGGTGACCACCAACGTCCCCGTCGCCCCTGGGAGCAAGGAGAGCGAGGTCGGCGTGACCTTGAAGGCAGCCGGTTCATCCGTGGAGGTCACTGCCACGGAGACAGTCACGGGCCTCGAACCGGTGTTCTGGACGGAGAGGTTCTCGGTGGTGGTCTGCTCCGGCACCTGCACGGCGAAACGGACCGATGCCGGCTCGATCTTCAGCGTCGCGGCCTGCACCGCGTCGCCACTGAGGAGGACAGAGGACGGTGAACCCTGGCCGTCGCTGACGAGCTGGAGCGTCGCTTGATGCGTTCCCGGGGCCGTGGGAGTGAACTTCACCGCCAGAGGCCGGCTCTTCCCGGGCTCGAGGGTAAAACCTCCGCTCGGGCTCACACTGAAAGACGTCCCCGCGTCCGAAGCGTCCTGGAGCGATACGGAGCTGATGGTGAGCAGGGAGCCCCCCTCGTTGGTGACCATCACCTGCTGGTGGGCACTGGCCATGCCCACCTCCTGCTCCGGGAATGCAAGCGCGGTGGGGCTCAGCGCCGGCCTGGGTGCGGAGCTCAGGAAGCCCGCGAGCGGAAGCTCGGTGACAGGTGAACACGGGTCATTGCTGGAGACCGTCAGGGCATCCGTGAAGAAGGCCTTGCTGGTGCCGGGGGTGAAGGTCACCTTCAAACTCGCGGTCTCGCCAGGCTCCAGCGCGGTCTTGTCGAGCTCAGCTGAGAACGGAGCGGCAGGGGGATGGAGGACGAGGGAGGACAGCGATTCGTTACCGATGTTCCTCACCGTCACCGTGCGCTCGACCGAGGACTCCGGGGTGCCCGCATCACTCGCATCCCCAGGGAGGCTCAGGTCGAGGGAAGGCGGAGACAGCACGAGGCGAGGCCCCACCCCCTGGCCTTCGAGTGGAATGTTGATGACGCCAGCCCCTGGCTCGTCACTGAACACGGTGAGGTGCTTCTTGAAGCTCTCGGGGGTCTGGGGAGTGAACCTCACCCGCAGTTTCACTCCGGCCCCGGGAGCCAGCGAGAGGGGCAACTGCTGGGTCCCACCGTCGGCGCTCAGGATGGCTGTCCGCTTGAACGGGGGCGGAGCCTCCGCATAGAGGATCATCCGGGATGACGAGGCATCCTCGTTGAACAGCTCGATTTCCTCATCAACGCCCGCGTCGCATACTGGGTGGCTCCCAAAAGCCGCGCCGGCGGAGTGGAGCTCTCGGGCTTGCAGCGCGACCCTTGTTCCGTGGCTGGACGGTGGAGGAGGCGGGTCGCAGGCTGCGAGCAGACAGAAACCTGTCATGAGCAGGGTTTGTATGCGCTTCATTACATACCTCTCTTCGTGGGTGGTGCGACGACTCGAGACATGGGGCGGGCATCCACGTGTCATGGGCATGACACGCGTGGGGACGAGGGACTGGATACGGTTTGGAGTCGGCTGACGCGAAGCCGCGTCAGGACTTCGGAGGCTCGGGGGACTCGGACGCGGCTGGGGTTTCCGCGGGCGGACTGTCCTCGGAGTTCTTCGCCGGCTCCGCGGGAGCCCCTCCCGTCTGGATGCGTCCCTCCCGCAGCTCCACGTCGAGCGAGGGGGGGAGCGGTGTGTTGAGGAAGGACTGCCAGGTGCCGTCGGGGGCGGTGAAGAGGAAGGAGACGGCGAGGGACGCATCCTGGGGCGTCTTCACCTGGAGGCGCCGCAGCGTGCCCGGGTAGATGATTTCCGAATGGATGACGCTCGGGTCCGGCCTGGCGATGCGGACGGAGACGTCGTCATAGGACTCGACGGCGTACTGCCTGGCATCCACCTTGCGCACCAGCATGTAGAGCGGGCGCCCCTGGTTGGTGCCAGGCGGAGCCTTGATGCGCAGCTGGAGCGTGTCCGTCCGGCAGGCGGCGAGCAGCAATGGCAGGAAGGCGCAGAACAGGAATTGGCGTTTCACGGTGAGACCTCCCGGAAGGGAGTCCAGGGCTCCCCCTTGAGACCGAAGCGGACTTCCATCACGTGTGCAGTCTTCTCCGCGGTGCGCCCCTGCAGCCGCCACAGCCGCCGCTGGTCGCCCGTGGACTGGGACTCCTCGAGGAGGCGGAAGCAGCTCCACACGGAGCGGTTCTTCTGCAGGGCGCTGTACTGGATGGCCTGCTGCTCGGGCGAGCGCAGCTCCAGGACGAGCGAGGCGGTCTGCTGGTCCCACCAGTCGAGCGGAAACTCCTGCCAGGAGGGGCTCTGGTTGTAGGCGAAGGCCGCGGTCCTGCCGCACTTGAGGGAGCCCAGGGTGAAGAAGCTGCCGGGCGCGGGCGCGGCCGGCAGCGGCAGGGGCATGACCTTGAGCAGGAGCGGGCGAGGGCGGCCCTCCGCGTCCCAGAGCACCTGCGCCAGCCGGGAGAGCCGGCCGAGCGTGGGCAGCAGGTCCTCGGGCAGGGAGAGCCGCTCCCGCAGGGCACCACGCAGCACCCATTCCGTGCCGCGCTCCTCGCACACCGGGGTGACCACCCGGTCCACGAAGGCCCAGAACACGCCATCCTTCCGGCGAAGAATCTCCAGGTCCCCCGGCTCCACTTCCTGGGCCGCGTCGGGCGAGAACGGGTAGCGGCTCAGCAGGGGCCGCAGCAGGCGCCCCCAGGTGCCTTCCCACTGCTGCCGCAGGGTCCGTTCAATCTCCTGCTGTCCCAGCTCCCGCACCGCCAGGAAGGGCTGACGGAAGGGCTCGCGCAGCTCGCCGATGAGGCCCTGCTGGTCCAGCCACGCATCCACCTTGCGAAGGTACGAGCCTTCCTCCTCGAGCATCATCGAGAAGGCAATCCGCCCCAGCGGGGTGAGCATCTCCGGAAGCCGCGCGGCGCCGCCCCCTTCCTTCCCGGAAGCGGCGACATCGACGGACCGGGCAGCGCCCCGCGAGACGGCATGGAGCTCGTCCGTCAGCTGCGCCACGAGGGCCCGGTAGGGATTGAGCAGGGCCTGGTTGCCGCTCTCGTCCGGCTTCATCACCTGGACGATGGGCTTGAAGGGCGCCACGGCATTGCGCAGTGACTCGTAGTAGGGGCCCTCGAGGGGTTCGAGGCTGGCGCCCCTGGACACGTCGCGCAGCATGTCCACCAGCTCGGAGGACGGCTGGGTGAGGCGTGCGAGCGCCTCGGACAGCAGGGCGGGGGTGGGCGCGTCGAAGCGATAGCCGTGCACGCGCTGGAAGAGGCGCTGCCGGTACCGGAGCGCGAACTGGTCCACCTGCCGGCGAACGTGCTCCTGCCGCTGCGAGGCCTCCTCCACCGGCAGGTCCGCGTTCTTCAACCGCTGGGTGAACTCGTCCACCAGGGGCCGGATGCGGGTGTCGAACGTCAGCCGATCCTCGGACACGCTCGTCGCGGACAGGCGCGAGCCCGCCTCCTCATCCCGTGCGGAGCCGAAGGGCAGGCGGCCCGTCCTCTCGTAGTAGCGGAGGATGGCCTGATGGAGCTGGCGCGCGCTGTCCTTCGGGTGGAACTCGAGGGGCCCCTGCGTCACGCTCACCCGGAACGGGCCCCGGGTGGATGCGCCCGGCAGCCACACCCCGTCACGCACGAGCAGCTCCGCCACGCTCATCCGCTGCGCGGCCTTGAGGCCCTGGTCCATCTCCTCCTCCATCTGCAGCACGCCGGCCAGGGCCTCGCGGTTCTTGTTCATCCACTCCACCGCCTGCAGCGTGGAGGACAGGCCCTTGAAGTGGCTCGTGTCGACGCGGGCCTCGGAGGCCTGAAGCAGGTCGAGCGCGCGCGGCAGGGTGGCGAAGGTCGCGCTGTCGTCGAGCCAGGCGCGCAGGCGGGCCCGCTCCTCGCGCATCGCGTCCAGCTCCGCGTTCAGCCGGCCCAGCTCCCACGGCTCCACGGCCTGGTCACGCAGGAAGTCGTGCAGCCGCCGGAGGTGGGCCTGCCAGGGGGCCAGCTGTCCTTCCAGCGTGAAGGCCTCACGGAAGGGCCAGCGGGCCCAGTCCGCCTCCGGGGTGGTGGGCGCCTGCCACGGCCTGTCGCTGATGACGACGTAGTCCCCCACCAGCGACTCGACCAGGTTGATGGCGGTGAGCCACGAGCGGCCGGACTCGAGCGCGGAGGGCTCCGCGGTGGAGGCCGCCTCCTGCAAGTCCACGAAGCTCCACGCGCGCCGGTTGCGCAGGCTGGAGAGCACGAACTGGCCGAGCGGCTCGACGCGCGACGCGTGGAGGGTTGCCAGCAAGAAGACGACCTGCTCGGGACGGCACGCGTCGGGCTGCTGATGGCAGCGCTCGAGGGCGGGACGCAGGTGGGCCTCGCGGATGCCGCGGGTCAGCCGCTTGCGCAGGTCCTCGCGCGCCTCGGAGAAGCTGTAGGGCAGCAGGGGCCAGTAGCTCGTGGCCCGCCACATCAGGTCCATGGCCTGGCCGGCGGCGAGCACCTGCTCCTGCGCCACGCTGCCTGACACCGCCTGTCCCTGGTCGCGCATGCGCTGCACGGTGCTCTCGAACCGCCCCACGCGCTCCTGCGCCTGGGACAGCCGCCACGAGAAGTGCGCATAGGCGGCCAGCATGGGCAGGCTGCCCGCCACGGCCAGCATCGCCGCGCGCTTCAGGTGCGCCTTCAGGTAGCGCCCGCGCAGCGCCTGCGCGTCGTGCACCTCGCCGGGCACGGAGAGCACGCCCGCCGCCCGCGTCGACGGCGAGGACAGGTACACGCGCGACAGCCGGGGCACGAAGGCGAGCGTGCCCCCTTCGAGCAGCGCCGTGGTGAAGCGGGCGAGCGCCTCGAAGGGGCGGTGCCCCTGCGAGTAGAAGCGCTCCAGGCGCTCGAAGGATTCCACCGGCAGCGACGTCAACCCGAGCGCGAGGTATTGCTCCTGCGCTTGGAGGAGCGACGCCACCTGCCCCTCCTCACCGCGCGGAGGCAGCGCGAAGGAGAGGGGCACGCGGTGGGCGTGGAGCAACCGCGAGAAGTCCTCGAAGCCTTCCAGCGCGTCCATGTGCGTCAGGCACAGGCGCGTCTCCACGGGCCCGCGGCGGACCTCGGCGAGCAGGTTGAGCTTGCCGCGCAGCAACTGCGCGGCGCGGCGCACCTCATCGGGCGGCGTCTCCGCCAGCCAGCGCACGTCCAGCACGAGGACGGCGAGCGCATGCTGCCCCTGGCCCAGGCTGTCCTTCCACAGCCGGCGCAGGGCCCCGCGCGCCTGGGGCGTGTCATCCTCGAGCAGGGGCGCGGACAGCTCCTGCACGACCGAGTCCGGGCCGAGGTAGAGCTGCAGCAGCGAGTCGCTCGTGTGGCTCGGAAGGAACTGGCGCGACTGCCGCTGCCAGTCCACGTCCAGGTCGATGAGCTTCGACTTGCCGCTGCCCGCGGGCCCCAGCACCACCGCGCAGGGCAGGTCCTTCACGGCGGCGCGTTGCAGCCAGGGCAGCGCCGCGAGGAAGCTCCGGTGGATGTTGCGCAGCCGGTGTCTCGACATGGGGGGCGGCGCGCCCAGGGACGAGGCCCCCCGCCGCCGACGGCGCAGCCACCACGCGAGCCCCACGGCGGCGGCCACCAGGAGCAACACGCCCACCACGAGCAACAGCCAGCCTCGATAAGGGGCCGAGCCGGCCCAGAGATTGCGAAGCGCTTCCATGATTCAGCCCTCTCCCTGGCGGCGGGCGCGCGCGGCGCGCTGCAGCGCCTCCAGGATGTCTTCGAGTGTGTCCAGCACCTGGTCGAGCCGGGTGCGCAGCTCCTGCTGTCGCTGGGGCGAGAGCTGCTGCCCACCCGGGCCCGGGTGCAGCGCCGCCACGCCCTGGCGCAGCTCGGCCAGCAGTGGCTCCACGCCCACGCGCAGCGGACCGAGCTCCGCGTCGATGAGCCCCTCCAGCCGCTCCAGCAGCGCGGGGGTCGTGTCGGCGGAGGCGCGCTCGCGTCCTGTCTTCGAGAGAGACAAGTCCATGGCGCGGGCCTCAGCGGGAGAGCCACCACAGCAGTCCCTGCAACCCCAGCACGCAGAGGCAGGCACCGGCGTAGTAGCGGGAGGGGAACTCGTAGAGCAGGGGCCGGGTGCCGGGGGCCTCCGCGGGAGCGGAAGGCGCGGGCTCCGGGGTGACGATGCGGGCCGCCAGCCGCTGCTTGTACTCGCGCAGCTTCGCGGTGTTGCCCAGGTAGCGGCCGCCGAAGCCCGCGGTGAGGCAGAAGTGCAGCAGCTCGAAGACGAGAGGCGAGCTGCCCGGCTGGTTCAGCTTCTGGTCGGCGAGCTCGTAGAATAGGTCGCCTCCGCCCTCCTCGCCGAAGAGGTGGTGCTGGAGGAGCGGCCAGTCGGACTGATCGGCCTCGCTCAGGCGGCGCAGCACCTGCTCATCGACGAGGTAGGTGAAGGGACGCAGCGACTCTTCCACCTCCTCGGCGCGGTAGTGGCCGCCCAGGCCGGCTCGCAGTCCCTCCACCGTCGCCAGCAACTGCTGCTGGAGCTGCTCCAGCCCCGCGCGTCCCACTCGCACCTGCGTGCGTTCCTCCGCCTCGGAGGACTCGGCTGGCAACCACTGGTCCAGCAGCGCCCGTGTCCGTCGGTACTCGGTGAAGACAATCCTCCAGTGCTCCAGGTTCATCGGTGCCCCCAGGGGGTGAAAGGTCCGGCTCCCGCCACGGAAGGCCGCAGCTCCACGGACGCCTCGCCGTTCCACGCGTCCAGCAGCGCCTCCACCTGCTCGAGGAAGCAGGCCACCAGCGCCTCCTGGTCCGCGGGGAAGGGCTCCAGCAGCGCCTCGTACACGTGCCGCAGGCCCGTGCCCCGCAGCGCGCCGTCCGGCAGCACGGAGGCGCGCAGCGTGCGCAGCAGGGGAAGCACGGAGCGGAAGGCGCCCTCCGCGGGCGTGCCCAGGTACGACAGCAGGGCGACCAGCTCGTCGCGCTCCAGGGTGGAGCGGTTCTTCCAGGACAGCAGCCGGGTGAGGGCCGGTACGTCGTCACGCAGGGGGCTGTCCCGGGGCGGCTGGAGGTCTCCGACGACGTGCCAGCGCAGTCCCTCCACGTGCAGGCTGGGGGTGGAGACGTCCAGCCGGCCCAGGGCGTCCGAGGCGAAGCCGGGCTGGTACCAGAGCGCGTCCACGTGCAGCTTGCGTGGCTCCAGGAAGGCCTCGGGCATGCGGACCAGGAGCTGATGCAGCGTGCGGCCATCCGCGGCCAGTTGCTCGTCCAGCTCGTAGCCCGGCCCGGGCCCCGGCACGTGCGCGGGACGCAGGGGTTCCCGGCCCTTCGGCCCTTGCAGATACACCCCCGTCACCGAGTGCAGGCGGAAGTCCCGGCCGTTGCGCAGGCCGAGCAGCGGGTGCTCGGAGCGGGTGCCGTCCAGGGTGATGGGCTGCGCGGGCGCGGCCTTGAGGTTGACTACTGGCGCGACGAAGGGGTGGAGGAACTCCGGATGGAGCGACCGGCCCACGGTCCATTCCTTCTTCAAATCCAGACACAGGCTGAAGCGGCTCCAGGCCTGACGCGTGGGTGCCACCCGGACATGCAGGAAGAGGCCCCGTTCCGGGAGCTGGAAGAAGGAGCGCGCGCGCTGCAAGGGATTGGCGTAGGTGCTCGCGTCGTCTGGCGCGAACGGCGCCTGACCGAAGGAGTGCTCGCAACGCAGTCCCGTCGAGCGCTCATCCGCCTTCGTGTCGTACACCACGCTCACCGCCGTCAGGCATTTGCGCAGGGCGTGGTGCACCGCCAGGGAGCTGCCGTACTCCTCCAGGTGGCGTACGTGGAAGCTGAGCACCTCCACCGGGTCCCTGCGAGGGAAGGCCGCGGCGAAGCGGAGGATGAGGCGGTGGCCGCCATCGGCCAGACGCAGCACCTGTGTCTCCTCCAGGAAGATGGGCAGGACGCGCAGCTCCCGCTCCAGGCGGAAGGAGCCCGCCTCGCCTCCCGCCGGCTGCAGGCGCAGCTCGGTGCCCCGGGGCAGCACCACCGCCTCCACCATCTTCTCCGTGGGTACCGCCCGCACCAGGCCCGCGGCGGGGAGGGGCTCGATCAGATGGCTGAAGTAGCTGGAGAAGAGCCGCAGCCACGTGGAGCGGAGGTTGCGCAGCGTGGCGTGCCGGGTCTGGACGGAGAAGAAGGCCAGGGCCTCCACCAGCCGGCGCACGTCCGGGTCCTCCTGCTCCAGGGGCACGCCGGGGTAGGTCTGGCGGAAGCCCTGGCGGAAGCGCTCGAGCGCGGCCAGCTCCGCGAGATAGTCCTGGTAGAGCTGATTCGTGACACCCATGGCGTGACGTATCCGTTCACCCGCAGCCGTGATGGCGTCGGGTGATGCGTAATGTGACGGTTGCGCGCGGGTGGGGCTGTGAGGAGCCCCATAGGAAAGGCGTGAACGACTTCACACCCGGGAAGAGACCGTGGGCCTCAGCCCAGCTTCACGAGCGAGCCGCTCACGCTGGTCATCGAGCCCTTCAGCTCGGCGACGCCCGAGGACTCGAGACCGAGCTGGCCCTGGGCGGCGACCTTGACGAGGGGGGCCCCCAGCTCCGCCTGGGATTGGCCCTTCATGGCCAGCGTCACGCCGTCCAGCTTCAGCGCCCCTCCGGTGGCGGAGAGCTGGCCCTCCATTCCCTGGAGTGTGAGCTGCTGCGTGGCCTTCACCTGGAGGTTGGCGCCGGAGGAGAGGACCGCGTCCTGGGTGGCCTTCTGGGTCAGCTTCGCGCTGGAGGTGAGCGTCAGGTCCTCCGTGCTCTGCAATTGGAGGGTCTTCTCACTCGTCCACGCCGACTCCTTCCTGGACTGGAGGGTGATGGTGTCGGCGTCCACGGTGAAGGCCTTGCACGTGAGGCTGATGCCGTCGGGCTTCTGGATGAGAGTGCTCGTGTCGGAGTCGCTCTTCACCTCCAGGGTGAGGGACTTGCCGTCCAGCGTCACCGTCTGCGTGAGCTTCCCCTCGGGGTCCTCGACGGTGACGATGAGGCCCTTCTCCTTGTCCAGGTCGATGGTGCAGATGAGCTTCGCCATGACGTCCCGCTCCTAGTCCTGCTCTTCCCTGACCTGGATTCGCAGCGCGCCCTCGCGCAGGTGGATGACCCCGGTGTCCTTCTCGTTCGTGCGCCGCAGCAGGAGCACGGGCTTGTCGTCCTCGTAGGTCTGCTGGAGCGTGGCGCCGCTGGTGGGCGTCTTGCCCATGAGCAGTTGAACGCCCTGGCTCTCCTGCGGCAGCCGCGCACCGGCCCGCCAGTCCAGGAAGCGCTTCACCCAGGCCTTCTGGAAGTCCAGCGCCACCAGCACCCGCTCGTTCTTGTAGGAGGGGAAGTAGAAGTGACCCGGCAGCAGGCTGGGATTGAAGGGAGCGCTCACCACCTGGTCGTCCCAGATGGGCAGCTTGACGCGGTAGCAGTCCATGGAGGTCTTCTCCTCGCTGTAGACCTGCCACGTCTCGTGCTTCTCCTCGCCGACCTCGCTCACCAGCACGCCCTCCACGTGGCGCGGGTAGCGCGGTGGGGTGTACGCGGGCAGGTCGACATGGGGCTCGTCCTGGCGCTCCAGCCGCGTGCTCATCTGGAAGTGGAAGCCGGCGTCCGGCGCACTGAGGTTCGAGTCGGGGCCCGTCTCACGAGCCTGCCCGCTCAGGCGCAGGGTGCGGACCCGGAAGGTGTCCTGGGCGGCCACGCTGGCCGGGTTCCAGCCCTTGCCGGGCGGCAGCTTCACCAGCGCTCCGGGAGCGAAGGCCTCGACTGGCATGCGACGCCATTCGAGCTCCAGCTCCATGCCTCGCGCCTGGAGCCGGTCCTGCTCCTGGTCCACCCGTGCCTGCACGGCGTCGGCCAGCGGGGTGCACAGCAGGACGTCCTGGCGCAGGCCCGCGACGGCCTGTGCGTGGGTGAGGGACTGGCGCTTGGGACCCTCGGCCACGGCGTTGAGGACGGTGGCCCCGTGGCGGAGGACCTCGGGCAGGAGCACCTCTAGCGAGGCCACCTCGCGGGCCTCCAGCTCCAGCGGCGTGCCCGCTTCCGCCTTCGCCCCGAGCAGCGAGTAGCTGCCCTTCTCCGCGTCGTACGCCAGCACGCCGCGGTGGCGGTCCAGGCACCACAGTACGAAGTCGTAGAAGCTCGCTCCGGCCTCCCGCTCCAGCCCGAGGAAGAGCAGCGGATGCGCGACGCCCAGCACGGCGTCCCAGTCGTAGCTCAGGGAGATCTTCTCGCCCTTGTGCTCCTCCAGGACGTCCTGGAGGGTCTTCTGCGTGTAGAGCGCGCACGGGTGGTGCTGGCGCCACAGCAGCCGGGCCGCGTCGAGAAAGTGCACGGTGTAGCGGCGGTGCAGGAGGGGCGCATCCGGAGCGGAAGAAGCCGGCAGCTCCACGAGCGCCTTGGAGGACACCAGCGCCTTGAGCTTCAGGGGCGTGGGCTTCTGCCTGGGCCGGAGGTCCGTGTGGACGGCACAGACTTCGAGCGACACCTCGGCCAGGTCTGGCTTGAGGAAGTCCGGCAGCAGGGTGTCCTTCTGCTTGCCGCCCAGGGCCTTGTTGTCGGTGAGGATGAACTCCACCCGTCCTTCCAGGCCCCAGCCGTGCAGCTCCAGCGCGAAGGAGCGGATGTTGCCGGGAGGAATGACGTGGGCCTTGCCGCCGATGGTGAGAGTCATTGAGACGGCCAGCCGGTCCTCGAAAGTGCCGTGCATGTCAGTCCTTCCTCTCGAGCCGCACCCGGCTGCTCACGGTGTCGAAGACCAGCGCCAGCCGGAGGGCCTGCTCGCCCAGCCGGGCGGCCACCTCGAAGTGCAGACACAGCGCTCCGTCCTGGCCTCGCAGCGTCACCTCCACCTCGCGCAGCCGGGGTTCGTATTGCGTCACCTGGCGCTGCAACGTCTCGGTGAGGAAGGGAACCAGCTCCTTGCCGCCGCGGTTCCCGGTGTAGTCCCCGAGGCCGAAGCCCTGCTGGAAGAAGCCGTAGCCCTCGCGGGTGTTGAGCACGGCCTCGAGGTTGCGCAGCACGGGCGCCAGGGCATCCCGGGAGGCGCCGCTGCTGGAGAACCTGTCGAGAAACGGCCTGCGCGCCATGTCAGGTCCTCCGCCAGAAGAGGAAGATTTGAGCCCCCTCCAGCGCGGGCGTCGCGGGGAAGGCCACGCCGTCCTCGCGCAGCACGGCCTGCCACTCCTCGCCCTCGGTGGTGAGCTGGTACCAGTCGATGTCCGAGTCGAACGCGTGGGGGAAGGAAGGGTAGGGCACGTGGCGGAAGGTCAACCCCTTGAGGGCCAGGCGCTTCACCACGGACAGTCGCAGCGGGCTGGCCAGCTTCACGCCGTCCAAGGCGCGGGGCTTGTCGCGCTCGTGGCGGCGCACCAGCAGGTAGAAGTCATTCGGCGCGGGCTCCTCCTGGGGGAGCCGCGACAGGATGAAGCGCCCCTCACGGCACTCGAAAGGCCGGTACGAGCGCTGGTGGGTGCTTGGGCGGAGGCCGCGTTCGAGCAGCGTCATCCACCGCCACAGGCCCGGGCCCGGTGCGTCGTGTTGGTAGGCGGGCAGCTCCTCTTCCGGCTCGCATTCCAGGTAGCAGCACATCTCCAGGTAGAGCCGGCGGAGGGCCTCGAAGAGATGGTAGGTGGGCGGGTGGAGGCCATGGCGCATGTCCGCGCGCAGGCCCTGGACGCGGCGCACCTCGCAGAGGGCCCGCCGCGCGTTGGAGAGCCGGTCGCCTCGCACGTAGTTGTCTCGGATGGCGGTGCGCAGTTGGCCGCGCGCCTGGTCCAGCAGCTCGTCCAGGCGGGTGAACAGGCCTTCCAGGAAGGGGTGGGGGCTCGCCCGGAGCAGGGGAGGAAGCTGCTCGCGTGACAACTCCCACCGGCCCTGCTCGTCCTTGGAGAGCTCGGCGAGCGCGAGGGAGCTGAGCGCCCCATCCAGGGCCTGCTCCATGGAGAGCTGGAGGACGTGCAGGGCCCGGTGGAGGGCGGGGGCGTCCTTGGCGTAGAGGGGGATGCCCTCGGCGCCGCGCGTCTCCTGCATCAGATGCAGGTACAGGGTGAGCCGCGAGCGGCCCGTCTCTTCCAGCGAGACGGGCGCCACGGTGGCGTTGCCGGGCACCTGCACCAGGTGGCCGCCCGGCATGATGGCGGTCAACGCGCCGAGGGCGAAGATGCCCTCGGCCAGCTGCGCCCGGTTGAGTTCGAGCGCACCAATGCCAGACATGGGCACGCCCGTGAGCTCGGCCGTGAGCAGGGCTTCGGCCGAGAGTCCTTCGTCCTGGGCGCGGAAGTGCTCGGGCAGGAGCATCTGCCCCGCCTGCCAGCGGACGCGTGCGATCTTGTGGGATTCCATGGTGTGCTCGAACTCGGGAGGAGAGGTCAGGGACTCGCGGCTAGTTGCTCTTGGAGCCCCACTTCTTCTCGACCTTCATCTGCGTGGCGACCGCCAGGGTCACCTGCTGCTCCTGGGACTGCGGCGTGATGCCGATCTGGAAAGTGAAGTTCTGGGGAGACTTGACCTCGCTGGAAGGGTCGTCCTCGACGGCCAGCTTCAGGTCGTCACCGCTCTTCTCCACGAGCCCCATGAGCTTCTTCGCGTGGAAGCTGGACTTGAAGTACTTCTTCTCCAGCGGGTCGTACTGGTAGAGGGTGTACTCGAACTCCACCGCGATGCTGGTCAGGTCGTTCAGGACCAGCAACGACAACGCCTGCTGGTTCTTGGTGGAGATCTGCCCGGAGAAGTACATGGCGTCCGTCGCGCCCGTGTCCCACAGGAAGTGATTGAGGACCGAGACGACCTTGAGCTTCTTCGTGGGCTGTTCGGGATCCGCGATGGTCGTCAGGTCGGCTTCCAGCTCCTTGGTCCCGACCTTCATGGACGTGATGAAGCCGACCCGAGACTGCTTGTCCTTCTTGAAGTTGAAGCCCTGATACACGTCGAGACTGCGGCTGAATTGAGACATGGCGTACTCGTGTGGAGGTGATGAGGGAAGGAGGGACTAGCCGAGCCGCGACTCGAGCTGCAGCTCGACGTCGAGGCCCTCGAACTGGACGTGGGGGAGGACCGACACCTTGCAGTCGTACCAGCCAATTTCCCCCGGGCGCTTGGCCACCAGAACCTGGGCGGACTTGAAGGGGAAACGCCGCAGCGTGAGGTCATCCGGGTTGCTGACCACCGTGACGTAGTCCATCAGCCAGTTGCTGATCTGCTGGTGGATGTAGACCTCGTCGGCCGAGCTGCCGATGTTGTCGCGCATGATGCTCTTCACGTAGTGCGCGAGCCGGGTGATGGTGAACGTGTAGGCCAGGTTGGTGACGAGCTGGGCGTTCTCCGAGTCCTTCGCATCCTTGTACCTCTTGGAGCGCTTGATGGACGGGGTGCTGAAGAACGTCGCCTCCGCCTCGTTCTTCCGGTACACCAGCGGCATGAAGCCGTGGCGGACGAACTCGTACTCCCGGAAGTCGGGGATGCAGAACTCCACCGGCATCTGCATCTCCTGCTGACCGCGCAGGATGAAGGTGTCCACCGGCAGGCCCTGGATGCGCCCGCCGCCGTGGGGGCCGCGGATGGACTGGCACCAGCCGGACAGCTCGAAGGCGCTCGCCAGGTTGCGTCCGAAGAGGATGGCGGCGTTGCCCCAGAGGTACTTCTTCGAGTCGCCGTTCGCCTCCTCGGTGAAGTTGAGCACCTCGCAGGGGTTGGTGACGGGGTTGTACGGCAGCCGCACCACGTAGCGCGGCAGCGCGAGGCTGATGTACGCCGCCGACTCGCTCTCACGCAGCTCCGCCCACTTGCCGTAGCGGGGGTGGTTGAGCACGCCGTCCAGGCTCTTGAGCGACTCGAGCTGCTCGACGCTGTCGCAGTCGAAGAACTTGTAGCTGGCCGAGGAGACGAAGGGGCAGTGTGCGGCATTGGCGACCCAGCTCATGCGCTCCAGCCACTGGAGGTCCGGCCGTGAGGCGGTGAACTCGTAGAGGCCGAGCATCACCCCGAACGGCCGCCCGCCGTACTGGTCGTACTCCCGGGTGTAGACCTTGCTGAAGAGCGAGCTGGAGAAGATGCTGCTCGCGTTCTTCTCGAAGTCCTGGGCCAGCTCCTGCTTGGAGACGTCGAGCAGGTCGATGGTGATGTTGGCCTGGAAGTTGGTGTGGTTGACCAGGTCCTCCACGCCTCGCCACGTGGCCTCCGCCTTCTGGAAGGTCTCGTGGTGGAGGATTTCATTGACCTGCGCCTGGATGAGCTCGTCCAGGCGGGCCACGGCGTTCATCACCTGGCCCTTGTCGAA
Organism: Pyxidicoccus fallax; assembly: GCF_012933655.1. Lineage (GTDB taxonomy): Bacteria > Myxococcota > Myxococcia > Myxococcales > Myxococcaceae > Myxococcus > Myxococcus fallax. Next base: position 18,008 of record NZ_JABBJJ010000145.1, read on the forward strand.
GCGCGGCCGGCTGTCCTCGTCCCGCAGCGGCTGCACGTTGTGGAGCAGCGCCGCCAGGGCGGACATGAAGCGGTTGTCGGTGGAGATCTCGCTCTCCTGGAGCGAGGTGGGGACGAGCCCCGTGCCAATCATCGGCTCGGCGGACGCGGGCGGGGCGCCCAGGCCGCGGCTCTTGAAGAGCTCCTGCAGGTAGTTTTTCTCAGCCATGGTGGGGGTTTCCTCGTGGGTGTGACAGGGGGTTGAGGGGGCTCAGGCGCTCTTCGCGTCGCCGGCGGGGAGGCGCAGGTTCTCGAAGCCCTTGAGCGCGTCGCTCTCCAGCAGTTGCTGGATGTCCTCGGGGCGGGCGTACAGCTCGGAGAGCGTGCGCCAGAGTTCCTTACGGTTGTCGATGTCGGCCTGCATCTCCAGCAGGAGCTTGCGCATCAGGAGCAGCGCCTTGAGCTTGGGAACGTGCTGGACGAACTCGTCCGGGTGGAAGGACTTCATCCGCTCGAGAGGGAGCTTCACGTCGAGCGTCCCGTCGCCGGAGGCGCTGGTCCTGTCCGGCACCTGGAACTCGATGGACATGCCCATGTCCTTCATCAGGTCGTCCAGGCCGCCCGGCTTGACGGAGCGCAGCCTGCGCTCGTCCAGGTCTACCCGCCGGTCCTTCGACGAGCCGAGGGAGAGGTCGGCGAGGGCGAGCATGCGAAAGGGGAGGTCGACCTCCTCCTCTTTCCCGTTGATGGTGGTGCGGTAGGTGAGGGTGATGCGTGACGTGGGGAGTGCGTCTTGGATTGACAAGGGAGGGCTCCTTCAGGAGGTCACCAGGTGCTGCTTGGCGCCTGGTGAGGTGCACTCTGATGGAACCGTTCTGGGGGCGCTGTGAGGAACGTCACTGCTGGGGAGTGAAGTTCGTCACAGGAGCAGGTGTTGTGAAGCGCATCACCTCCAACAAGTGAAGCCCATCACAGCGCGTATACCGAGCCTCGACAGAATGGTGCGGCTGGGGAGCCATGGTGGCTCCTATGGAAGCTCGCTTCGAGAAAGTGCCATGTCCATCAACGCAGACGACCTTCGGGAATTCATTGAAGAAGAGCTGGCGCGGAACACGACACACCACAAATGGAGAGGAAAGGGCATCCCCATCCGTCGCACCTCCTGGTATACCAACGCGCATCGCAGCGACATCCAGGAGATAGGGAAGAAATACGGATGCCACACCTGCCTTTCCAAGCTCCATAAGGATCGCGATCAGCCGTGGGTTGGAGATCACATCCCCCCCACGAGTCTGAGCAAGAATTTGAGGCTTACACTGAGTGTGGACCTCAATCCCACGGTGCTCTTCCCTCAATGCCATGACTGTTCAAGCCGCCAAGCCAGCCTTATCAAGGGGCTCAACGCGATGCGGGCCGGAGATGCACTGAAATTCCTGAACAACAACCCAGATGAAAAATGCTTCATCCTCGGCGTGCGAGACCCCATCCCGGGAAACTGTGTCAGCTCATCCGGGCCCAAGGTCACATCGAACGAGGGGCAGGAAATCCAAAAAATCGGAAGCAAACAGGGCTGCCACACGTGCAACGGAAAAGTTCCAGCGCGCACGTACCACGCGGACCACTCCTTTCCCAAGGAGTTCTGCACACCTTACATGGAGTCTGTTTTCGACAAGCTGGGGCTTCTCTATCCGATAGATTTCGATCTGAAGCCTCAGTGTCCGCGCTGTTCGAGCAATCAAGGAGGGAGTGTCTCCTGGGTTGCGCAGCTGGCTAAGGAGTTTGCGAGAGAGCAGAAAGTCCCCGTCTACAAGTGGTGAGGTCCGTGGATGCTCTCGCGCCGGACTGGCCTCCAGCTCGGCGCGGCCTCGTCAGCGGGTTCACGAGACCCGCGCTCAAGATGGACCAGGTACCGCCCGTGCTCGGGGAGGCTCGGTGGCAGCGCCTACCCCCAGACGCTGACGCCATGCAGCCAGCCCCGATGGAGTCTGGTGTGAAGGCTTGTCGCGGAAGAGGATGAACGCCTGATGTGGGTTTCCCGCCCCCATCAGCGGCGCATAGCCCAGGTAGCTGTCTCGCTGGAGGCGGGCTGGAGCGCACGGGTCGCGGAGCACCATGCATACAGTCAGTGGCACTGCCGCATGGACGAGCAGAGGCAAGACCCGGTGTGACAGCCGCTGCGGAGCTGCCGTGGCCCAGGAGATTCCCGTTCCGCATTGGCCCTCGTCGAAGAAGAGCGTCACCTCCAGTCCTCCCGTGAGCACTGAGGCAAAGCCTCCCAGGGCCGTGGAGTCTCCCAGTGAAGTGGCGCTCAGGTGAGGTCCGCGAGTAGCCACTGGCTGCACGCTCACCTCACGCCGCACGACCACCCCGGCCTCCGGGAAAGCCTGAGCGAATAGCCAATGCAGCGTGCTGGGGCTGCTGAGGTTCAGCAGGCTCAGGCGATTTTGGGCGGCATCCTCCCAGCCAGGGAGCAAGGCGGCGTTCTGTTCTGGGTAGAGCCCCCCGAAGCGGGCCCGCAGCAGCTCATGGTCGAAGTAGCCCAGGAAGCGCTCCATCCGAGCAGTCTCCATCGGGTCCAGCCTCTCCATCTCCTGAAGGAGGAACGCGGGCAGTGGGGATTGTGCGCCGAGCAGACCGAGGTTCACCGTGAGGACGACGTGGCGGTGCGGCACATGGAGGAACTGGATGTCGTGCACCAGGTGCCCCTGATGCACGAGCGAGCGGTGGCTGCGGTACTCAATCTCGTGCTCGCCGTAGCCCTCCTGGGCGAGCAGGGACAACAACGCGGGCATGTCGAAGTGGCGGATGCGCTCGCGGATGTGTTGTTCAAGATTGAGCCTGCTCATGACGGGTCCTCGGCACCGGAAGCGGAGTTCAAGAACGCTTCCAGGTCCGTCCGGTAGAGCCGCTCGAGGGCACGCTCACTCAAGGAGGACCTGGAGCCCTCCATCAGTGGTTCGATTCTTTCCGCGTGCGCGCTCAGGTCCGTGAGGAAGCGGGAGAAAAGCGAGGGCAAGTAGACGAGCGGGTCGAAGTGATCGATGGCGTGGAGTACGTCCGAGGCAACCATGCTGGCGCGAGAGAAGTCCTGTCGTTCTACGAGCTGGTTGAAGGCGGCCAGCTTGTGCAGCAGTTGTTCGAGCGCAGGCGAGTGCTCCATTTCAGGCGGGAGTGCCGCACGCGTTCGTGAGGTCGAGGGCGTTACAAGACGAGCATCTTCCTCGTCCTGTCGCTCGTCTTCCTCTCGCGATTCCTCCTCCTTGGACTCTTCGTCCTCCGGCTTCTCGGGAGGTTCCTCAGGGGACTCTTCTTCCTGCTCGGCGGGCTCGGCCTCCTCCCTGTTTTCGACCTCCGGCACCTGCTCGTCGTCCTCCGGCTCAGGACTGGCCAGCGTCTCCGGAAAGGCTTCGTGGTTCTCACGCAGCCAGCCGGTCACCTGGAGCAACCGGGCAACGCCACCTCCGCCGGGCAGACGCTGCTCGAGTATTTCGACCAACTCGTCAATGGATTGGAGCGCCTCCTGGACATGGGGTCGCGAACAGCTCTCGCACCACCTCCGCCACACGTCATCCTGGGCCCGCCCATGAAACTCCAGGTGCTTGTGCAGGGACTTGAACAACCAGAGCAAGCCGCTGTCGGCCAGGGTCGGCTTGTTGTCGTCGGGCCCGAGCCGCTCCCACCCCTGTGAGCAGATCTGATGCACGGCGGAGAAGAGCGAGGGCAGGATTCGAGGACCGTGCGTCAAGAAGGCCCCGAACAGATAGGGACTCACCAGGCGCACGTCACAGGCGCCCTCGCGCAGCAGAACCTCGGACGCCCGTGCCGCCTCGGCATAGGCGCCCCGGGCCATCTGGGCGATGACCCGCTCCACGCGCGTCTCCACCTGCTCGGGTGTCAGGGCAGACGGGCTCGAGGGAGCCGTCAGCGCGCGCTCCAGGGCAGCGAGCGATTCCAGTGTCTCAGCCATCCTGCACCGCCATCTGCCCGGGGTTGACGACCTGGATGACGCCGCCCCAGGTGCATAGGCACTTGGAGTTGCTGTCCAGCGCCGGCATGTTGCCGATGAGCACCTTGGGGCAGCCGGGGGTCCACGGCGCCGCCGTGGCCGGAATGCACGGCATCGGTGTGAGCACACCCATCGCCGCCGCCGTCGCCGAAGCCACCATCGGATTGGCCAGCGATTGGCACATGCCAAACGGCGGGATGTTCACGAGCGGCTTGTTGTCCAAGATGTTGGCGGCCGGCGTGCTCGCGAGCACCTTGTTCACGGGCGCCACCACCAGCGTGGACGGCGCCGCGCCGAAGCTGCACTGGAGCGTGGCTCCCGTGACGACTTGGATTCCCATCGGTTCAATTCCTCGTCAGTGAGCGCCAGGCGCCTGCCGCAGCCGGGCTCGCAGGGCCGTGAGGGTCTGGAACAGGGGCGCCCCTGCCTTCTGGTAGAGCGCGCCCGTCAGGTACTGCGTGTGGCACCACGCATCGTCCACCCGTCCCTCCCGCAGCCTCGGGTAGAGAGGGAAGACCTCGAACCGGTCCGGGACGAACTCGGTGCCGAGCTGCAGCTCGAAGCGCCGGCGCAGCTCCGCCAGTGACGGCTGCGCACCCTCGGAGGGTGAGCCGGTGAAGACGAGCAGCACCGAGCGCAGCTCCCCACCCAGTCCTCCCGTGGGCACGGTGAGCAGCGAGGTGGAGCAGGGCGGCTCCACGCCTTCGAGCGCCTCCGTCACCTCGGCGGCGGGAAGCACCCGGCCCTCGCGACGTGGCTCCAGCGTTCCTCCGTAGTGGTACCGCTGTCGGACACAAGAGAGGACGACATGCCCGGGCGGCCTGCCCTCCGCGGGCAGCAGGGTGAAGAGCCCCATGTCTCCCGCCGCGGGCTGGCCGCTCCCGTTCAGGTCCTTCAGGGCCCAGCGGCGGCCCGGCGCGGGAGCAACCTCGGTATGCACATCCCCCACGCGCCGGGGCGAGGCGAGCACCGCGCCTCCAGCCGCCGCGTCCACGAGCACGTTGGAGCAGGGCACCGACTCCAGCCCGCACCCCTTCACCCACGCACGCCACGCCTGCCAGTCGAGCGGCCCCTCCGGGTTCCGGAACCAGCCACCCACGTTCCTGAGCGGCGTCCGCGTGCGCAGCAGCAAATCCCGCAGGGCCGGAGTGACACCGAGCGCACGCACCGGGTACTCCGTCAGCAGGGTGGGGCGCTCCTCCAGGTCCGACAGCTCCAGGTGCAGGTAGGTGGCGCCCCGCAGGAGCGTGGTGAAGATGAGCGCGGGCAGGTGCTGGAGCGGGTGGAAGCCCGGCGCCGCCAGATGGTCCCCCGGCGCCAGCGCGAAGGTGAGCGCGCCATCCACCAGCGCTCCGAGCCAGGCGTCCCCCGCCCGGAGGGGCACGGGCGTGGAGGGAGGATTCACCAGGGGCGAGAAGAGCAGCCCCACCCGCGCTTCCGGCTTGTAGCTGTGGGAGGCGAGTGCCGGCGTCGCGGGGCCCGCCGTGGGAAGCAGTCGCGGAGCGTAGGGCCCCAGGAAGGGCGCCTGATGCGGCTCGGCCGCCACGTGCTCGGGGTCGAGCACGGCCAGCCGGCGCGAAACGAAGCGGCGCCCCACCGGAGGCAGCAGGCTGACGCAGGCCCCCAGCCCCAGCGCCGCGCCGAGGCTCACCCACAGCTCGGGACCGGGGTGATACAACAGGCACACCCGCGCCCCCGGCTTCACGCCCCGCTGCTCCCACGCGGTGGCCCTTCGCGCGGCCTGCTCATGCAGCTGGCGGTAGCTCAGCGTCCGCCAGCCCACCGCCCGGTCATACGCGCGCAGCGCGATGCGCTCCGTCGTGGCGTGGCGGCCAATCAGGTCATGGAAGAAGTCGTGGTGCTGCCCCGTGCGGCTCTTGAAGGGCGCCCCCCGGCCCGCGTGGGCCGGTGCCAGCGCCGCCGCGAAGCCCTCCGGGTCCGTCCAGCTCCGCTGGAGCCAATCGGGAAGCGCTTCGGCCGGAGCAGCCTGCTCGACCTGCTGGAGGATGGCGCGGAAGTCGAAGCTCATGGCGTCTCCCCGGCCAGGGACGAGGCCTGGCCCGCGACGCGCACCTCCACCCGTCGGGCGTGCCCCGGGTCTTCGCTCCCGGACCCGCCCGGGCTGGCGCTCCGCACCCGCAGGCGCGACGCGGGAACTCCCTGCGCGGTCAGGTAGCCCTGGACGGCCAGCGCGCGCCGGAGCGGCAGCAAGCCATCCGTCGTCTCCTCCGGCGCGTGGCCCGCGTGTCCCACGAGGTGGATGACGGGCTCACCGGGCAGGGTGCGCAGGAGCACGACCACCGCCTGCAGCAGGCCGAGGTCCCCGGACAGCTCCGCGCGCCCCGGCTCGAAGAGCACCGAGCCCTGGAGGAGGGGCGCCGCGCTCGCGAGTGGAGCTTCCGCGGGGAGCAGCTCGCGGGTGGGCACGGGCTCCACGGACAGGCGGGGCTCTTCCACCCGAGGGGCGACGTCCACCTGCTCCAGGCGGAACCGCGGAATGGCCTCCGAGAGCCGCTCCAGGCCCGGAGGCGGCTCCATGCGGAAGCTCAGGCCCAGGAGCACGCGCGCCGTGGGCGTACCGGGCGCATTGCCCAGGCCGGGCCCTCCCATGGCGAACAGCTCCCACCGGGAGGTCAGCGGCAGGCGAACCCCGCCCATCATCTCGAGCGAGGGCTGGGCGTAGTCGCTGGAGAAGGCCCCCCGGACGGCGAGCTCGGCCCGGAGCCCCTTGCGCGCCATGGCCACCACCGCGCCCAGGCGCAGCTCGGGAATCAATCTCGTGGGGCCGCTGTCGAACGAGCCGTTGGAGGGCCGCAGCAGCACCCCGGCCTCAAACGCCGGATGAAGCCAGCCCCACCGCACCCCCGCGGTGGCGCGGGCGCGGAAGCGCATCCCCGCGTCGCGCGCCAGGGCCGGCTCGCTCCCCACGGGCAGCCCCGCGGCCAGGTCCACCGCGAGGTCCATGGGCTGCTCCCGGTGCAGGGACAGCAACCCCAGCCGCGCCTGGAGCACCGGGGTGCCGAGCCCCCGGCGCACCAGGGGCGGCAGTCCCATGCCGCCAGGGTCTCCGCCCGTCTGCCAGAGCACCGAGGGGACCTGCGCCCCCACCTCCAGCCACGGGAGCACGCCATAGCTGCCCGCCAGCACCACCGAGGCCCGGTGGCTGACCCGCGCCAGCTGATGCTCCCCGTTCTGAAGCATGAGCGGCAGGTGCTGGTAGTGCCCCACCAGCCCCACGCTCAGGCCGCCGGGGGCCAGCAGCTCGCCGTTGCCCACCAGGAGGGAGCCCTGCCCGGTGTTGAGCTCCAGGCGCTCCAGCTCGAAACCGGACGCCGCGGTCTGCGACCAGGCCGTCGAGCCGCGCAAGAGGGCCACCACGGCAAGGCCCCGGAGCAACGTGGAGAAGTGCATGGTGCGCACTCTGCCGGTGCGTCGCCGCAGGGGCTGTGACGGACATCACACGGAACCCGTGGCGCGCTTCACAGCGCTTCCCACGCGCGGCGAGCACGGCGACATCCGGCTCCCTGTGATGGCCTCGTGGTGTGACGGTCGCGCGCAAACGCTTCCGGCGCCGCCACGACGCGGCGTCACCCCCGGGACGGCTCTTCCGTTCCGGGCACCGGAATCTCCTCGCCGCGCAGGCGTCCGCGGAACACCGCGGCCCGCATCAGGAAGATGGTGGTGACCGGCGCGGTGAGCGCGATGAACACCGTGATGAGCAGCGCATGAAGGTAGAGCTGCCCCCGTTCGTAGGAGACCTGCACCGCCGTCGCGAGCGTGAAGCCCCAGGTCCCCACCGTCGCGCCCAGGGTGGGGGCGTGAACGCGCCGGAAAAAGCTCCTCAGGCGCAGCACCCCGAACGAGCCAATCAGCGCCGCCAGCGCGCCCACCACCACGAGCAGCGCGGTCAGCGCCTCCACCCACAGCGGAGTTCCCCCGTTCATTCGATGACCTCCCCGCGCAGGAGGAACTTGGCCATCGCCGTGGAGCCCACGAACCCGAAGAGGGCAATCAGGAGCGCCGCCTCGAAGTAGGAGCTGCTGCGATAGATGAGCCCCAGCGCGAGGATGACCAGCATCACGTTCACGTACAGGCAGTCGAACGCCAGCACGCGGTCCTCCGCCCTGGGTCCGAGAATCATCCGTGCCAGCGCCAGCAGCACCCCCAATGCAAGACAGCCCAGGGCGAAGGTCAGCGCCCAGGAGAGCAGAGGGCTCATTCGAAGATCTCCTTGAGCGAGCGCTCGTAGCGCTCCTTGATGAGCGCCACCAGAGCCGCTTCGCTCTCGATGGCGAGCACGTGCAGCAGCAGGACGCGATTGTCCGCCGACAGCTGCGCCCACGCGGTGCCCGGAGTGAAGGTGACAATCATCGCCAGCACGGCCAGCCCGTTCGGATCCCTCAGCTCGAGCGGGATGAGCACGAAGCCGGAGCGCATGTCACGCGAGCGCTGGGTGAGGATGGCCCACGCCACCTCGGCGTTCGACTTCAGCATCTCGAGCACCACCCGGCAGAACAGGCGTGCCATGACGAGGGGTCTGCGCATCCGCACGGGAGCCGGCCTGAGACGGACGGTCACCGCGGGCCAGAACAGCGCCAGGGCCGCGCCCAGCACCAGCGTCCCCGCGCTCACCGACTGCATGAGCAGTATCCACAGCAGGAGCAGCGCCACCGAGAGCACGGGGGAAGGAATGAGCCTCCTCATGGCCCGGCCTCCCGCGCCGTCGGCGGCGGCCGCACCTCCGCGCCGAGGACCGCCTTGATGTACCCACGCCGGTCATAGAGGGAGCGCGCCGTCGCGCTCGCGAGTTCCATCGTGGGGCCCGCCGCGAGCGCCAGCACGCCGCACGCGGTGAGGAGCGCCACCAGCGGCAGGCCCTCCGGCGCCCGGACCCGGGGAGGCTGGCGATGCATCTCCGACCAGAAGGTCCGGATTCCCGTCCGCGTGAGCGCGATGAGGGTGAGCAGGCCGCAGCCCAGCAGCACGCCCGTGAACAGCCAGGCCCGAGCGGAGACGGGCGCGCTCGCTCCACCCGCCCCGAGCGCCGCCGACAGCATGCCGACCTTGCCGATGAAGGTGGACAGGGGAGGCAGGCCCGAGATGAGCAGCGTACACGCGATGAAGGCCATGCCCATCAGGGCGGTGGACGCGGGGAACGGCAGGGCGACCAGCGGCTCCTCCTCGTCGTCGAGGTTGACCTCCTGCGCTTCCAGTGTCGCGCTGAGGAAGGGCGCCTCGTCCACGACGGTCGCTCCCGCGCGCCAACGCTCGACGACGTCGACGAGCAGGAAGAACGCGCTGGAGGCCAGCGTGGAGCTCACCAGGTAGAACACCGCGGAGCCGAGGACGGCCTCCTCGCCCAGCCCCAGCGCGGCCAGGAGCGTCCCGGCGGAGACCATCACGCCCCCCGCCGCCTGGACCGCGAGCCGCTGCGAGGCCATCATCCCCAGGGCCGCGAGCACCGAGGAGACCACGCCGAACACGAACAGCCCGTCCGCGCCGAACCCCGCCAACGGCCCCCCGGCGAACATCAGCGTCCACAACCGCACCAGCGCGTAGATCCCCACCTTCGTGAGCACCGCGAACATCGCCGCCACGGGCGGAGTCGCCGACGCATAGGCGGGGACGAGCCAGAAGTTGAGCGGCCAGGCCGCCGCCTTGGCCAGGAACGCCACCGCGAGGATGGCCGCTCCCGCGTCGATGAGCTGCCGGTTGGCCACGCCCACTCCGGACAGGCGCGCGGAGAGCTCCGCCATGTTGAGCGTCCCCGTGACGCCGTAGATCATCGCCACGCCGATGAGGAAGAGCGACGACGCGGCGAGGTTCACCGCCACGTAGTGCACCCCCGCGCGGACCCGCGGCTTCCCGGAGCCATGCAGCAGCAGGCCGTACGAGGCGGCGAGCAGGATTTCGAAGAAGACGAAGAGGTTGAAGACGTCCGCCGTCAGGAACGCGCCCGACAGCCCCATGAGCTGCAGCTGGAAGAGCGGGTGGAAGTGGACGCCCGCGCGGTGCCAGCGCGCGGAGGCGAACGAGAGCGCGCTGGCGCCCAGCAGCCAGGTCAGCACCAGCATTCCCGCCGACAGGCGGTCCACCGCGAGCGTGATTCCGAACGGCGCGGGCCAGTTGCCGGGCAGATAGGCCACGGCGCCGTGCGCGTCCACCCATGCGAACAGCGCCACCGAGATGGCGAGTCCCAGGAGCGTGGAGCTCATCCCCAGCACCAGCTTGGCGGCGCGCTTCCCCTCGCCCACGAGGAGCATCACCGCCGCGACCAACATCGGCAGGAGGATGGGGGCCACCATCAGGTGGGGCATCAGGCCCTGGAGGAGCGCGCTCATACCTCGGTGCCGTCCACGTGGTCGGTCCCGGTCATCCCGCGTGAGGCCAGGGTGATGACCAGGAGGAGTGCCGTCATCGCGAAGCTGATGACGATGGCCGTCAGCACGAGCGCCTGCGGCACCGGGTCCGTGTAGTGCGCGAGGTCCGGCGGGACGCCGTCCGCGAGGATGGGCTCCTTGTCGATGGCCAGGCCGCCGATACTGAAGATGAAGAGGTTGACCGCGTAGGACAGGAGCGACAGTCCGATGACCAGCTGGAACGTGCGGGGCCGCAGAAGGAGCCAGACGCCCGAGCCGGCCAGGATGCCGATCGCCACCGCAAGCACCACCTCCATCAGTCACCTCCCGAGGCCCGGTGGGCGCGAATCGACTGGTGCGCGAGCGCCACCAGGATGAGCAACGTGGAGCCCAGCACCAGGCAGAACACGCCCACGTCGAAGAACAGCGCGCTCGCGATGTGAAGCTCGCCCAGCACCGGCACGCTCAGGTGGAAGGTGTGCGAGGTGAGGAGCGGATAGCCGACGACGAACGCCCCCGCGGCCGTGCCGAGAACGAACAGGAGCCCCACGCCCAGCTGCGTGCGCGGCGCGAGGTGCAGCCGCTGCTCGACCCACTCCGTCCCGGAGACGAGGTACTGGAGCAGGAAGCCCACCGACATCACCAGCCCCGCCACGAACCCGCCTCCCGGCGCGTTGTGCCCCCGCAGGAAGAAGAACGCCGCCACCACTCCCGAGACGGGCAGGAACAGGCGGACCAGCACGGCCGGGACCATCAGGTACCCCACCGCCGTGTCGCGCGCCAGGCGTGGGTTCACCAGGTCCGTCTGCAGGTCCTCCGGCAGCGCCTGCTGCTGTGGCGGAAGCGCCATCACCTCGGACGCCGGCCGGAAGCGCCGCAGGAGCGCGTAGACCGTGAGCGCGACGAGGCACAGCACCACCCCCTCCCCGAAGGTGTCGAAGCCGCGGAAGTCCACCAGCATCACGTTCACCACGTTCCGCCCGCCTCCGCCGCTCAGCGAGTTCTCGAGGAAGAACGAGGTGCGCTCGGGAAGCTCACGCGTCATCACCGCGTAGGACAGGAGCGCCATCCCGCCACCGGCGCTCACCGCGACGATGAAGTCACGGGCCCGGCGGCCCCTGGCGAGCCGCCGCGTGTGCGCGTCGTACACGCCGCGAGCCGGCTCACGCGGTGGGAGCCACCGGAGCCCGAGCAGGATGAGCAGCGTCGTCACCACCTCCACGGTGAGCTGGGTGAGCGCCAGGTCCGGAGCGGAGAACCAGATGAACGTGACGCAGCACACCGCGCCCGCCGTCCCCGACAGCATCAGCGCGGCCAGCCGGTGGAACTTCGCCTGCCAGGCCGCCCCCATCGCCGCGAGGCCTCCGGCCACCCACAGCGCGACGAACACCGGAGAGAGCGGCACCAGCGGACGATCTCCCTTGCCGATGCCACCCCACAGCGTCACGACGCCCACCAGCAGGGTGACCAGCACCATCGCCAGCAGCTGCCGCTGGAGTCCCGCGGTGAGCAGCCAGCGGCGGCCCCACCTGCTCAGCGCGGTGAGCCACGCCAGCAGGGACGTGAAGAGCCTCGCGCCATCGAACCGCTCCATGAAGCGGCCTCCGAGGCCCCCCCGTCCCGCCTCCCACCTGTCTCTTATACACA
>NZ_JABBJJ010000146.1 GCF_012933655.1 Pyxidicoccus fallax
CCGCTGAGGGTGTGGACGGCGCGGCGGAGCGCCTCCTCCAGGTCCCTGGCGGAGGGGGAGACGGTGGAGAGCATCTGGTTGGCGCTGCGGGCGTGGCGGCTCTCGCTCTCCGCGGCGAGCTTCAGCTGGGTGAGGGCGTCGCTGACGAGGCGGCGGGCATCCTCCAGCTTCTGGCGGGCCTGGTAGTAGGCGACGTCCGTCATCAGCTTCTTGAGCGTCAGGCGCTGCTCCTCCGTGATGCCGGAGAGCTTCTCCGCGCGGCGCAGGTAGTAGAGGCCCTGGTCCACCCGGGCCGGCTCGTCGGAGGCGATGCGCGGGCGCGCCAGGGACTCCAGGAGGGGGAAGAGGGCCCGGTCCAGCTCGTCGCGCTCGGTGAAGCTGCGCTGGGTGAGGGCGGTGACGTCCTGGCCCTCCACGGTGATGGGGGCATAGGCGTCCGCCAGGCGCGGGTCCCCGGGCCGGTAGGGCACCGCGCCGGCGGGGGCGGTGCGGCCCTTCATCACCACCAGCTGCCCGTCCATGAGGGCCAGGGTGAAGGTGCGCGCGTTGAGCTGGGAGAGGAGGAACACCACCACCCCGCCCAGGCCGAGGATGAGGGTGAAGACGAGCAGACGCGTGAAGGTGCGCTTCGCCCGGTAGCCGAATCCCTGTTGTCCCGCTGCGTTCATGTCGCCTGCTCTCCTGACGGACAGGCGCGAGGCCGATTTCTGGCCCTGGCGCTTAACTTGGGGCACGGACGCCCACGGCTATACTCCCACCCCCGAACACACCCATGCATTCCACATTTCGCCGCATGGGGCCCAGTGAACTGCTGCCCCGGTACATCTTCGCGGAGAGCCTCTTCGCCCGTCGCCGGGTGCTGGAAGTCGACGCCGTCGCGTCCACCGGAGGCGAGAGCGCGCGCTTCCTCGTGGAGCGCGGCGCGCGCGCCGTCGTCGCGTGCGACAGGGATGTAGCGGCGGTGCAGGCGGCCCAGAAGGCCCATGGCGGTCCGTCGCTGCGCTTCCGCGCCAACGTCTACGACGACTTCGAGGCGGGCAGCTTCGACGTGGTGCTGGTGGCGGACCTGGCGCCCTACGTGAAGGCGCCGGAGCTGATGGCGGAGCTGGCGCGGCTGGTGGCGAAGCAGGGCTTCCTCGTGGGCGGCCTGCGCAACGTGGCCGGCCTGGCGCTGCCGCAGCTGCTGGAGCCGGAGGAGGACGTACCGCCCACGTACGGGCTGCTGCTGGACGCGCTCTCCGCGCACTTCCCGCACGTGGAGGTGGCCACGCAGTCGCCGGTGCTGGGCTACCAGCTCGCCTTCGAACGGGGAGAGGGCCTGCAGGTCGACGGCACGCTGGTGAACAGCAGCGAGGCGGCCTACTTCGTGGTGGTGGCGGGGCAGGAGTCGCCGCGCGTGGTGGACCCCACGTGGGTGCAGCTGCCGCCGGAGCCCCTGGCCTTCACGCGCGGCAAGCTGGACGAGGTGGTGGCGCGCGCCAAGACGTGGGAGGAGCGCAGCGCCCGGCTGAAGGAGTCGCTGACCAAGCTCCGCGCGGAGCTGACGGACCGCGAGGCCGAGGTCGCCTCGCTCAAGCCCTCGTTGGAGGTCGCGCGAGAAGAGGTGGCCCGGCTCACCGCGCAGCTCGAGCTGTCGCGCGGGAGCCAGGAGGCACAGCGCGAGCGGGACGACCTGTCCTCGAAGCTGCGCCGCCGCGAGCTGGAGCTGCAGGTGGTGCAGGAGCGGCTGGCCGACGCGGACCGCCGGCTCGCGGCGCAGCGGCTGGAGGTGGAGGCCGCGCAGCGCGCCCAGGCGGACGCCGGCGTGCAGGTGCTGGCCGCGCAGGAGGCACTGCGGCTGGAGCGCGCCCGGCGCGAGGAGACCGCCGCCTCCTTGGAGGAGGCCCGCGAGCGGCTGACGCAGGCGTACGCGCAGGTGCGCGAGGTGCAGGACGAGCTGTCCACGCTGCGCATCGACCGGGAGAAGGACCGGCTGGCGGCCGAGCGCGCCGTGGAGCAGTCCGAGGACTGGCGCCGCGCCTCGGATGCCGCGCGCGAGCGGGAGCTGCGCATCGCGGAGCAGTACTCCGCCGCGCTGGCCGCCGTGGAGCACCTGAAGGCCGAGGCGGCGCGGGCGGAGTCGCTGTCGCGCGACGCGGGCTCGACGGTGGCGGTGAAGGAAGCCGAGCTGGCGCGCACCGCGCGGGAGCTGGCGGAGGCCCGGCAGCGGACCGCGACGGCGGAAGGGGCTCGCAAGGAAGCGGAGGCGCGGCTGGAGGCGCTCCTCGCCGAGCGCCGTGGGCTGGAGACGGAGCTGACCTCGGCGCGCGAGGCGGAGGCCCGGCTGCGCGGCGAGGTGGACGTCCTCACCCGCGGCGAGGCGGCGGCGAAGGCCACGGCACAGAAGCTGGAGGAATCGTTCCACCAGGCCGAGGCCCGGCGGACGGACCTGGAGGAGGAGCGTCAGGTCCTGGTCCGTCGCGTGGTGGAGCTGGAGACGGAGGTCTCCAACCAGTCGCGCATCCACCGCAAGGAGGCGGAGCAGGCGCTCCAGGAGCGTGACGCCGCCGAGGCGGAGCTGTCCGAGGAGCGTCAGGCGCGGGCCGCCGTCGAGGAGGCGCTGCGGCTGGCTCGCGAGCGGCTGGAGGGCTCGGCGCGGCGGCTGGCCGAGGCCGAGGCCACCCTGGCGAGCACCCGCGAGGCGCTCGACGCGGAGGTGCTGCGACGCACGGAGCTGGAGGCGTCCCTCGCCGAGGCCCGGGCCACGCTGGAGGCCGAGCGCGAGGGCCAGGCCCAGTCGGGCAGCGCGCTGGAGGCGCTGCGCGCGCGGCTGGACGCCGAGCAGGAGCAGCGGGGCGCGGCGGAGACGGCGCTCGCGGAGACCCGGCGCGGACTGGAGGAGGCGCGGCAGGCGCTTACCCAGGCTCGGGAGGCGCTGGCCGCGGAGCAGGAGCGGCGCGCTCGGTGGGAGGCGGCGCTCGCGGACGCGCAGGCGCAGCTCCAGGAGGAGCGTACCCGGTCGGAGACGGCGCTCCAGGCCGAGAGCACGCGGCGCGCCGAAGCCGAGGCCGCGCTGGCCGAGGCGCAGGCGCGATTCGACGCGGAGGAGGAGCAGCGCTCCCGGTCGGAGTCGGCCCTCCTGGATGCGCTGGCCCGGCTGCGCGCCGAGAGCCAGGAGCGCGCCCGGATGGAGGCCGCGCTGGAGGAGGCGCGTGCGCGGGGCGAGGCCGGAGTGGAGGAGCGCTCCCGGACCGAGACGGCGCTGGCCGAGGCGCGGGCGCGGCTTCAGGAGGAAGTCGAGCAGCGCTCCCAGACGGCGGCGGCTCTCGCGGAGGCCGAGGCCCGGCTCCAGGAAGAGGCGGAGCGGCGCTCCCAGCTGGAAACGACGCTGGCCGAGGCCCAGGCTCGACTCGAGGAAGACGCCCAGCAGCGCTCCCAGCTGGAGACGGCGCTGACGGAAGCCCAGGCGCTCCTGAGGGATGAGGCGCGGCAGCGCGCCCGGATGGAGACCGCGCTGGCGGAAGCCCAGACGCTCCTGCGCGAAGAGACGCAGCAGCGCTCGCGGAGCGAGGCGGCGCTGACGGACGCCCAGGCCCGGCTCCAGGAGGAGGCGGAGCAGCGCACCCGGGCGGAGACCGCGCTGGCCGAGGCCCAGGCCCGTCTACAGGAGGAGTCGAAGCAGCGCTCCCGGACGGAGACGGAGCTGGCGGAGGCTCGGGCCCGTTACCAGGAAGATTCGGAGCAGCGCTCCCGGACGGAGACGGAGCTGGCGGAGGCCCAGGCCCAACTCCAGGAGGATTCGGAGCAGCGCACCCGATTGGAGTCGGCGCTGCGGGACTCCGAGGCCCGGCTTCAGGAGGAAGCCGCGCAGCGCGCCCGGCTGGACGCGTCGCTGGTGGAGGCCCAGAAGGACCAGTCGGCCCTGGCGTCGGAGCGTGAGCACCGCGAGCGCCTGGAGGCGGAGCTCACCGAGATGCGGGAGCGCGCCTTCGGGGCGGATGAGGTCGTCACCCGGCTCCAGGCCGAGACGGCCTCCGAGCGCGAGGGACGCCTTCGCGCCGAAGCCGAGCGCGCCGAGGCGCAGCAGTCGCTGGAAGCCGAGCGCGAGGCGCGGGAGCGGCTCGATGCGGCGCTCGTCGATGCGCGAGCGGAGCTGCAGGGAGAGCGCGAGGCCCGGAGCGAGCTCGATGCCGCGCTCACCCTGGCCCGGACCCAGCTCGATGCCGAGCAAACGGAGCGGGCCCGTTCGGAGGCGACGCTCGCCGAGGTTCGCGCGGAGCTGGAGGCCGAGCGGCAGGCGCGCGGCGAGGGCGAGGCGGGACTGGCCCAGCTCCGGAGCCGGCTGGAGGCCGAGGGCCTCGCTCGTGTCGAGGCGGAGAACGCGCTGGCACGCGTGCGCGCGGAGCTGGCCGGCGAGCAGGAGGGACGCGCGGACGCGGGAAGCGCGCTGGCTCGGGCCCAGGTGGAGCTGGAGGCGCTGCGCGCCGAGGCCGCCGAGCGCGAGCAGGCGAGACTGGAACGCGTGGCCGCCGCCGAGCGCGTCATGGCCGAACAGCAGCGCCTCCTGGAGGAGGAGCGCGCCGCCGCGGCGGCTCGTGAGCAGGCGCTGCGGGAACAGGTCGCGCGGCTGGAGGCCGAGCGCGCCGAGGTCGAGACCGCACGGGAGGCGGAGACCACTCGCCGTGCGTCGTTGGAGCAATCCCTCGCGGAGGCGGAGGCGGCCCGGCGCGCGGTGGATGCGCAGCTCTCCGAGCGCGACTGGTCGCTTCAGGATCTTCAGGAACAGTTGGCCCGGCTGCGAGAGCAGGGCGAGGGCGAGACCCGCCGGCTCACCGAGGTCGCGACCCGACACGAGCAGGCACTGGCCGAGGCTCGCGAGACGCTGGCGCGACAAGAGGAGACCGCACGCACCCGGGTCGAGGAACTCGAAGCCGAGCTGGAAGCCTCCCGGGTCCGGATGGAGCGGCAGCAGTCCGAGCTGGAGTCGCTGGAGGTGCTGCGCGCTCGCGAGCAGGAGGAGGCTCGCAAGGCACTGGAGGCCGCTCAGCGCGAGCTGGGAGGCGCACGCGCGGAGCAGGGCCATCTGGTGGCGGCACGGCAGGAAATCATGCGCCTGGGCGCGGAGCTCCAGCGCGCCATGGCCGCGCTGCACGAGCGGAGCATGCACATCGCTCGACTCGACGCCGAGTTGGTGGATGCGCAGGACCGGCTCGCCGCCCAGCGTGAGAACGCGGAGCTGCTGATGGTGCAGCTCGAAACGGCGCGGCGCTTCGCGGGCAAGGCCACCGCGATGGAGAGCACGCTCGAAGCAGAGCGCGCGGCACTGGAGTCACTGAAGTCCGAGCTGGCGCGTGCCACGGAGATGGCCAGGGTCGAGAAGGAGCGGGCCACCACATTGGAGGCCCGGCTCGCGGAGACCACCGAGGGACTGGGCGCGGCCCGGGCCGACCTGGAGACGCGGCTCGCGGAGGCCACCGCCCATTTCGAGGAACAGCGCGCCACGATGGACTCGCGGCTGGCGGAGACCGCCGCGACCGTCGAGACACAGCGCACCGAGCTGGAGGCGCGGCGCGAGGAGCTTGCCCGCCTCGAAGCGCGGCTGGAGGAGACCACGGCTCGCGCGGAAGCAGAGCGCACCGAACTGGAGTCGCGGCTCGCGGATACGGCGGCTCGCGCGGAGGCCGAACGTACCGAGCTGGAGGCACGGCTTGCGGACCTCTCGGCTCGCGCGGAGGCCGAGCGCACCGAGCTGGAAGCACGGCTGGCGGACATCACCGCCCGCGCGGAGACCGAGCGCGCCGAGCTGGATGCGCGGCTCTCGGACACCGCGGCCCGCGCGGAGACCGAGCGCGCCGAGCTGGATGCGCGGCTCTCGGACACCGCGGCCCGCGTGGAAGCCGAGCGTGCCGAGTTGGAAGCTCGGCTGGCGGACCTCACTGCTCGCGCGGAGACCGAACATACCGAGCTGGAGGCCCGGCTGGCGGACCTCACCACGCGTGCAGAGACTGAGCGCGCTGAGATGGAATCGCGCCTGGCGGACGTCACCGCCCGCGCGGAGGCCGAGCGCTCCGACCTGGAGACCCGCCTCGCCCAGGTCGACACCCAGCGCGCCGAGCTGGAGACCCGCCTCGCGGAAGCCACCGAGCGCTTCGACTCCGACAGGGCCACCCTGGAATCGCAGGCTTCCAACCTGGAGACCCAGCGCGCCGCCCTGGAGGCCCGTCTCACCGAGCTCTCCACCGGCCTCGAAACCCAGCGTGCCGGACTGGAGTCCCGCCTCGCCGAGCTGGAGGCCTCCGCCGCGGAGACCACCGCCACCCTCCAGGCCACCCAGGAGCGCCTCAACCGCGCCGAGGCCGAGCGCACCGCCCTGGCCTCCGAGCGCGAGCGCCTCCAATCCGAGCTCACCGTCGCCCGTTCCGCCCGCGTCCGCCTGGAGGGCCGCATCGCCGCGCTGGAGACCACCTCCACCGACGCCGTGCGCATCCTCGATGCCGAGCGCGTCGAGCGCGAGCGCGTCACCCAGGCCCTCGAGGAAGCGAAGCAGCAGCTCCAGAAGCGCGAGGGCACCGCCGCCGAGCGCGTCAAGACGCTCCAGGCCGAGCAGCTCACCCTCAAGGACCAGCTCGCCGCCCTCACCGCGGAGAAGCAGTCCCTCCTGGAGGACCGCACCGAGCGCGCGAAGCTCGAGACCCGCGTCCGCGAGCAGCAGACCCGCCTCGCCTCGCTGGAGGCCGAGCGCACCGAACTCCTCAAGTCCGTGGAGGAACTCAAGGCCGCCTCCCAGTCCGAGGCCGTGCTGGAGATGGCCGCCGAGCTGGAGCAGCTCCAGGGCGTCGTCGAGGACCTCCAGAAGAAGCTCGCCGCCCAGGAGACGGAGCTGGGCGCGCTGCGGCGGCAGGCGGCCCGGGCCGGCGCCAACCCCGTCCAGGAAATCTACGAGCGCGCCAACGCCGAGCTGAACGCCGTGAAGAACGAGCTGTCCCGCCGCTCTACGGCTTCTCCCGTAGCCCCTGGGGGAGGAACCGGCCGCGTGCCCATCATCCCGCAGGTGAAGCCGGGCCGAGCCGCCGTCCCCGCGCTCGACCTGCCTCCTTCCACACCCCAGAAGAAACCAGGCGAGCACGAGTAGTCGCCCGCAGCTAGGATTGGACCCGTGGGACCTCGCGAGCGCATTTTCAAGTACCAGGGCCTCGGCAACGACTTCGTCGTGCTGGACCGTCGCCGGACGGGCGTGGACATCGATGCCACCACCGCGCAGTGGATGTGCGACCGGCGGCTGGGCATCGGCGCGGACGGCGTATTGGCCATCCTGCCCTCCGCGTACGGCGTGGCGCGCATGGTGGTGCACAACGCCGACGGCAGCATCGCCGAGATGTGCGGCAACGGCCTGCGCTGCGCGGTGAAGTACCTGGTGGACCACTCCGCCGACAATCCGGGCCGCCTCGACGTGGAGACGGGCGCCGGAGTGCTCACCTGCATCCCCGGCTATGGTGACGGCGGCGTCATCGGCGTGGACATCTCCATGGGCCCCGCGCGGCTCGTGGCGCCCAACCTGCCGTCCGGCTCCACCGGCAAGCCCTTCCTCGACCAGCCCCTGCCGGGCTACCCCCAGCTGCGCGCCCACGCGGTGAGCATGGGCAACCCGCACCTCGTCCTCCTCGACCAGCCGCTGGACGACGCGCCCCGCCTCGGGCCCGAGCTGGAGCGCCACCCGTCCTTCCCCGACCGCACCAACGTGGAGTTCGTCCGCGTGGACGAAGATGGTCTCACCGTCGTGGTGTGGGAGCGGGGCTGCGGCCTCACGCAGGCGTGCGGCACCGGCGCGTGCGCGTCCGCGGTGGCGGCCGTGCTGGCGAAGCGGCTGCCCCAGGATGCCTGGCTGCGCGTCACGCTGCCGGGCGGAGACCTGCGCATCCGAGTGCCCGGCGACCTGTCCGACATCCGCCTCCGTGGCCCGGTGGCGTTTGTCTTCGAGGGCGTTGTCGCGCTTCCGTCGCCCCGGTAACCTCTCGCGTTCCTCCCCCCTCGACCCCAAGGTCAGAACGCGCCGTGGCCGGACCCATCCTCGTTGTCGACGACGACCTGTTCTTCCGCCAGCTCGCCAGCGACATGCTGACCCGGAACGGACACCGCGTGGTGTCCGTGGAGAACGCGACGCTCGCGCTGGAGGAGGCGGCCCACACCGCCTTCGACCTGGTGCTCACCGACGTGGTGATGCCGGGCGTGGACGGCTTCGCCCTCACCGCGCGCCTGCGAGAGAGAGACCCGAACCAGGAGGTCATCCTCGTCAGCCAGCGCACGGACGTGCGCGGCTCGGAGATGGCGCTGCGCTCGGGCGCCGCGGACTGTCTCACCAAGCCCGTGGACGAGACCGACCTGCTGCTCGCGGTCAACCGCGCCCTGGAGCGCGCCACCCTGCGCCGCGAGCGCGCGCAGCTGCGCGATGAGAACCTCGAGTTCGCCCGCTTCCACAACCTGCACCAGCGCTGCCTGGAGCTGCTCTCCCATCCGGACCTGGAGTGGCTGCAGGAGCGCATCATCGCGGAGCTGGGCGCCGTCTGTGACGCGCAGAGCGCCGCGCTGTGGGTGATGGACGACCGGGGAGACCTGGTGCTGCGCGCCTACCGCGGGCTGCTCGACAAGCAGTTCCTCGCGGAGAAGATGAACCCGGAAGGGCCGCTGGCCGGCCGCCTCCGCGAGGCCCTGCCCTGGTCCGCCCGTGACGAGCGCTCCGCCGTCATGTACGTGCCGCTCCTGGCCTCCGGCGAAATCGTCGGCCTCGCGCAGCTGTCGGACCCGCTGTCCGGCGACTTCCGCCCCGAGCACTCGCGCGACGCCAAGGTGCTCGCGGACTTCGCCGCGGTGGGTGTGAAGAACGGCCGGCGCATGCTCGCGCTCCAGCGGCTGGGCCTGAGGGACCGCGAGACGGCGGCGTACAACCTCAGCTACTTCACCGACTACGCGTCCAAGGAGATCTACAAGGCGCGCCGCTACGGCCGCACCTTCTCCCTGCTGACCTTCTCCATCGACAACCTGCCGCTGGTGCGCGTGCGCCAGGGCGCGGCGGACGCGAAGAAGGCGGTGCGCGGCATCATCCGCGCGCTCAGCAAGATCATCCGCGACTCGGACGTCATCGCGAAGGCGAGCGACCAGGAGTTCTACCTCCTGTTGCCGGAGACGGACTTCTTCGGGGCGCTGATGTTCGTGCGCCGCGCGGTGGCCGCCGTGCGCGACGAGCCCGAGGTGCAGGACGTGGAGCAGCGCCTGCCGCTGGCGCTGGTGGGCGGGGCGAGCACCTTCCCCAAGGACGGCGAGGACTTCGACGAGCTGGTCCACCGCTGCCGCCGCCGCATGGACGAGCGGCGCGCGTCGCTGCAGCGCCGGCTGATGCTGGACGGGCTGCCCTTCTGGGACGAGGTGGACTTGCTGCTGGGCACGCCGACGAGCCCCAAGCTCCCGGTGGACGAGCGCGCCGAGCCAAGCCGCCGCGGCAAGGTGGCCGACGTCCTCTTCGACGAATTGCAGGCGGAGATTGCCCGCGAGCTGATGAGAGACCCGGGCTCGCGTGGCCTGCTGTACGTGGGCGGGCCGGAGATTCGCACGGACCTGCCCATCGCCGCGGGGCTGGAGTCGGCGCCGCCGGACATGGCGTCACGCATCTACCTGCTCGGGCGCCGCGTGGACCTGGAGTCCCACCCCGCGCTGACGCCCGTCTTCCTGGAGGGGGATGACCGCGTGACGCGGCACGAGTTCATCCTCTGGCTCTCCGAGAATGCCGCGTACGCGCTCATCCAGCGGCGCGGGCTCGGGGCGACGTGGGGCTTCCATACCTCGGACACCGCGGTGGTGGACGGGCTCATCTCCAAGCTGCAGGCCGAGTACGACCTGCAGCCCTACTGACTCGAAGCGGAGTACTCCCCGTGGCCCAGGTCCGGAAGATCCTCATCGCCGACCCCGACCTCGAGTCCGTGCGTGCGCTGTCGCGCGCGCTGCGCACCAAGGGCTACCAGGTGCACTACGCGCCGGACGGCTCGCGCGCGCTGGAGGTGGCCGTGCTGCGCCACCCGGACCTCACGCTGTTCGACGAGGGCTGCCGGCTGCTGGACGCGCGCACCTTCATCCAGATTCTGCGCACCAACCCGCGCACCGAGGACATCCCGGTGGTGCTCACCACCTCGGCGTTCGACTCGGACCGCATGCGCGGCCTGCGCGACGGCTACCTGCGCAAGCCCTTCAACCTGGACGAGGTGCTCAGCCGCATCGAGCACATCTTCCGCCGCAACGAGGCGGCCAAGGACCTCAAGAGCGAGCAGCAGGAAATCGAAGGCTCGCTCAGCCAGCTCAGCATCCCGGACCTGATGCAGCTGCTGGGCATGAACAAGCGCAGCGGCCGGCTGGCGCTGGAGCGGGGCAATGACCGGGGCGAGATTCACGTCGTCGACGGCCGCCCCGTGAATGCGAAGCTGGGGCGCGTGGAAGGGGAGAAGGCCCTGTTCCGCCTGCTGGCGTGGACGGAGGGCACCTTCACCTTCTCGCCCGGCACGAATCAGGCGAAGCCGCGCATCAACCGCGGCATGGACGACTCGCTGCTGGAGGGCATGCGGCAGTCGGACGAGGTGAACCGGCTGATGCCGGGCCTGCCGCCGCGCCACACGCGGCTGATGCTGGCGCCGGACATGGAGCTGGCGCAGGACCAGCACCCGGTGACGGCGCAGGTGGTGGAGCTGCTGCGCCAGCCGCGCGCGCTGGGCGAGGTGCTGGACCTGGCGCCGGCCACGGACCTGGAAGTGCTGAGCGTGCTGTCCGCGCTGATGCAGCGCGGGGTGGCGCGGGCGGCGGACGCGGACGGCTCCGACGCGGGC
The DNA here is from genome assembly GCF_012933655.1 of Pyxidicoccus fallax. Taxonomy (GTDB): domain Bacteria; phylum Myxococcota; class Myxococcia; order Myxococcales; family Myxococcaceae; genus Myxococcus; species Myxococcus fallax. Next base: position 10,845 of record NZ_JABBJJ010000146.1, read on the forward strand.
ACCAGCGAGCTGCTGGGCGCGGCGGAGGTGCACGCGCTGCGTGGGCGCATCCTGCGCACGCGGGCCCCGGCGAAGGTGGCCACGGCGAAGGTGTTCGTGTGTGGCAGCGGCGCGTCCGCGGCGCGGCGGGTGATGGCGCGGCTGCCCGGGCTGGAGGCGCTGTCGGCCGAGCCCACCGCCGTGAAGAGCGGCTTCGGCACGCTGGGCCGGCTGGTGCTGAGCGAGGTGCTGCGCCTGGACTTCTGCGTGCTGCCTCCGGCGGAGGCGGCCCGGCCGCTGTGGCGTCCCTTCACGGCGGGCGCGGTGGGCGCGCTGCTGATGGACGTGTCCGAGCCCTCGGTGCGGCTGGCGCACTACCTGGCGTGGGAAATCCGCATGCCCGTGGTGGTGGTGGGCGCGGAAGTCCCGCCGCCGCTGCAGGGCGCTCCGGCGGGCGCGCTGGGCGTGACGGACGACCTGTCCGAAGCCCTGCGCGCGCTGCTCGTCCAGGCGCTCAACCCCGCGCCCACGCTGCCCGGCGTCACGCAGGTGCAGCGGCTCAGCGCGTCGGCGGTGTAGCCGGGCCCACGTGGGACTGGACTACCAGTAGCGCCGCGGCGGCGGAGCGGGAGGAGGCGGCGCCGCTGGCAGCGGCTCGAGCATGCCGAGCTTCAGCAGTCGCTCCACGGCCGCCTTGACCTCCTTCGGGGGGGTGCCGCAACCCTCGAGGTTGCGCATCGCTTCCGCGATGGTCCGCTCGCCCCCGCTGAACTCCACGAGGAAGAGTCCATCCTCCGCGACGAGCCCGAGCGGCGCTCCCCATTGGGCCCGGGCCGCATCGAACTGGGCGCGCCCCGTGCCTCCCTTCGCCGCTTCAATCATGAGCCCGTACGACGTGGCTGCCTCCGCGCCCCTGGCGGACAGCCGGAACTTCTGCGCGCGCCCGTAGCGAACCTTCTCCGTTCCCTCACTCATGATGCCCCTTCGCTGACGGGCTGCCCCATCCGCTTGAGCCAACGTACGTGGCCCTTCAATGCCGCGATGACACTCTCGTTCATATGGTACCGGACGCAGTGCTCGCGGCACGTCGCCTCGACGATACGGGAGAGCGCCGGGGAATCCCGCCGCGGTCCGCCCCCGCCTGGTGCCGAAGTCCTTCGTAACACAACCGGCGGCGCGGCTGTTCCCCCCGCGGCGTGAGCGGTGCCCCGCTCAGCGGGTGAGCATCACCAGGTTCCCATCCGGGTCCATGACGTAGGCGATGCGCTCACCCCATACCTGGTCGGCGGGCTCGGTGACGATGCGCACCCCGGCCGCGCGCAGCCGCTCGACGGTGGCATCCACGTCATCGACGTAGACGCACAGCTCGATGCGGTGGCCCTGGGCCGGGCGCAGGCGCTGCCCGTGGAGCGGCGGCTCGCCGGTGATGGCGCCCAGGCCCAGCTCGGACTCTCCCAGCTTCAACGTCAGGAAGACGGGAGGCCCCTCTTCGGGGATGCGGAACGTCTCCGTGCCGCCGAGCAGGTCCCGGTAGAAGGCGGTCGCCCGCTCCAGGCTCTCGGTGGACAGCATCGGGAACATGCGTCGAACCAGGGGATGCACCCGCACAGGGTGCTGGCCACCGGGCTAGAACACCACCGTCCATCCGGGCTGGCGGACCTGTTCCTTCACATAGGAGACACCGTCGACCTTCACTCCCTGGTCATCCAGCAGGGTGATGACGCCGCCCTGGTTGGACAGCTCCAGGGGCTTCGCCACGCGCAGGAGCCGGGTGGCGCCCGGCGCGAGGTCTCCGCTCAGGGGCAGCTTGTGCTTCTGCTTGTCCGCGAGCGCCCACCCGTCCAGGGACACTGGCTGGGGTGAGGTGTTGAGCAGGGTGATGGTCTCCTGCTCGGGCGTGTGCGTGTCGTTGACGAGCGCGGCGACGATGCGGACGACGCCGTCGCGCGGCACGATGTGCGGGATGATGGAATGGCCCGTCTGGTCATCGGTGTGCCACGCCTGGGACTGGAACTTGAGGAAGATGCCGACCCACTGCCCGTCCGAGGGGAAGTGGATGAGCACGCCGCCGTCCTGCCACACGCCATCCTGGTCGGCGAAGGACGGGTCATTGCCCTGGTTCATGTGGATGTCGTGGATGCCCTGACCGGGGAGGAAGCCGAAGTACTTGTCCTTCACGTTCTCCGGGCCCCAGGGCTCGCCGAAGGCGTAGACGAAGGACTCCTCGTTCGCCATGGTGCGCTGGAAGTAGTGGTCGAGCTTCTCGTTCAGGTCATTGTCCGGGCCGGGGATGTTGGGCGGCAGCGTTCTCATCAGGTCCGGCAGGAAGAGGTTGCCTCGGATGTAGTCGAGCGCGAGCCCTCCGGGACCGCCCGGGAGGGACGTGAAGCCGAGCGGCAGCTTCACCAGTTCCTCCAGGAGGGGATGCTGGAAGTGCTCGTCCACGAGGTACTGCAGGTCCGACGGGGGCAGCTTCGAGCTGACGTTGACGGCGATGCGATGGTCCTTCGCCTGGTCGATGATGCGCACCTGATAGTGGGGGCTCGGGCCCGCGCCCAGCCTGCGTGCGATGGCCGTGCCCTTCAGGACTCCGTATTTCTTGAGCGGCATATGGGGTTCCCTCCCTGAAGGAAGGGTGGGGACACCCCCGCGAGTGACGATGCCGCTCCCTGGATTGCCCGGTGGGGGAGCAGGGCGGCTCAGCTCAGCAGCCAGCGCATGGCCTCGGGGAGCCTGCGCTGCCAGTCGCGCTCATGGTGCTGACCTCCGGGCTCCAACACCAGACGCAGCTCGTGGTCGGCGTAGCCCAGATGCCGCAGGTGGCGGTGGAAGTCGCGCGTGGCCTCGCCGTAGCGCATGACGTAGCCCACGGGGTCCACCGTCTCGTCGGAGCCCGCGTCCAGGTAGATGCGCGACCACTTGCGCGTGTGGGCCGTCCACACGGAGAAGAGCCGGTCCCAGCCCCACATCACCGACGGCGACAGCGCGCCGATGCGGCCGAAGAGGTCCGGGTAGCGCCACCCGAGGTACAGCGACATGAGGCCGCCGAGCGACGCGCCCATCACACCCGTCCACTCGGGCCCCTGGCGCGTGCGGTAGACGCGGTCCACCCACGGCTTGAGCGTCTCGACGACGAAGCGGACGAAGGGCTCGCTGCGCGCGGGGATGTTGCTCCGGGGCTCATCCCAGGGGGAGTACTCGGAGAGCCGCTCGTGCGTGGAGTCCACCGCGACGATGAGCCACGGGGACACCTGCCCCTCGGCCACCAGCCGCTCCAGGGTGAGGTTGGCGCACCAGGTGTCGAAGAGGGCCGACTCGGAGTGGGCGAAGACGTTCTGCCCGTCGTGCATGTAGAGCACGGGGAAGCGCTCGCCGGGGGCGGCGTCGTACGCGTCCGGCGTGTAGATGCGCACGGTGCGGGTGCGCCCCTCGTGGGGAGAAGAGAAGTCTCGGAGGATGTGGACGTGTCCCATGGGCCCTTGTTCTGACGAACGGCCGGCGGAGTATCAACCGGGGAAGCCCTGGAATTTTCCATCGAGGACAGGAGCCTCGCTTCACGGGTGCGGGAAAGCCGGGGCGGTGTAGTCTCGCGCGCTCCACGCCCCAGGAAGCATGTCCGACACGGAGAAGAACAACGGCAACGTGACGACGCTCGCGGGCCGGGCCCAGCCCCGGCTGGCGGCGGCCGTGCGCGATGTTCCCGCGCTGACAATCGTGGCCCATCCCCAGCTCCAGCGCGTGGGAGACCGCCTGCTGCTGGAGTCGCTCGTCACCGCCAACAAGCCCGCGGCCCTGTCGCGCAATGCCCCGGACTTCACGCGCCCCGGTGGGCTGATGGGCCTGCCCCTGGGAGACCCGTTCATCAGCCGCACCCCCGTGCGACTCGAGCCCGGCCCGCGCGGCGGCGTGCGGCTCCTCGTGCCGGAGGACGCGACGTCGGTGAGCGTGGCCGGAGCGCCCGTCACCGGGGGCCGGGAGTTCACCTCGGAGGAGGTGAACGCCGGCGTGCCGCTCGTCCTCGCCGAGCGCGTGGTGCTGCTCCTCCATCGGGCCTCGACCGCGCAGCGGGCCAGCGCGGATGACCTGGGCATCGTGGGCCACGGCGAGGGCATCCAGCTCGTGCGCGACAACATCGCGCGCGTGGCCGACCTCACCGTGCCCGTGCTCATCCGCGGCGAGACGGGCACCGGCAAGGAACTGGTGGCGCGCGCCATCCACGACCGGGGCCCTCGCCGCTCGGGCCCCTTCGTCAGCGTCAACCTGGGCGCGCTCTCGAAGGAGCTCGTCTCCGCCGAACTCTTCGGCGCCGAGCGCGGCGCGTACACGGGTTCCACCAAGGACCGCGAGGGCTTCTTCCGCGCGGCCCAGGGCGGCACCCTCTTCCTCGACGAGGTGGGCGAGGCGCCGCCCGAGGTGCAGGTCGCGCTGCTGCGCGTGCTGGAGACGGGCGAGATATACCCGGTGGGCGGCCACGCGCCGGTGAAGGTGGACGTGCGGCTCGTCTCCGCCACGGACGCCAACCTGGAGGCCCGCATCGAGGAGCGGCTGTTCCGGGCCCCGCTGCTGCACCGGCTGGCCGGCTTCGAAATCCACATGCCCCGGCTGCGCGAGCGGCGCGAGGACCTCGGCCCGCTCTTCATGCACTTCGCCCGGCAGGAGCTGGACGGCCTGGAGGGCGTGGAGTGGCTGTCGTCCGCGGACCCGCGCGCGAAGCCCTGGCTGCCCGCGTCCCTGGCCGTGCGCCTGGTGCGCTACTCCTGGCCCGGCAACGTGCGCCAGCTGCGCAACATCGTCCGGCAGCTCATCATCGGCAGCCGGGGCCTGCCGCACCTGCGTGTGGACCCCCGGCTGGAGCAGACGCTCGACGCCGATGCCCTGCCCGTGCCCGGCTCGGCGCTGTCCGTGGAGGCCGTCCCGGCACCGGACGCCGAGCCCGAGGCGAAGCCCCAGCGGCGCAAGCCCTCCGAGGTGAGCGAGCAGGAGCTGCTGGAGGCGCTGCGCGCCTGCTCGTGGGACCTCAAGGCCACCGCGGACTGGCTGGGCATTCCGCGCCCCTCCGTCTACGTGCTCATCGACCGGAGCTCGCTGCTGCGCACCGCGAGGGACTTGAGCCCCGAGGAAATCACCCGCTGCTACCACGAGTGCGCGGGCGACCTGGACAAGATGGTGCAGCGGCTCGAGGTCTCCAAGCGCGCCCTCCAGCGACGCGTGCGCGAGCTGGGCCTGGAGCGGTGACGTGTCAGCGGGACTCGTGACACGCCCCTGACACGTTCACCGAAGCTCCCCCGTGGCTCCCGCGAGGCTCCTCTCGAAGGACTTCCGAGGGAGAAGCACGCGTGTCCTCCCTGGTACAGCGTCTGCAATCCGGCTCGGCGTCAACGCCGTACGAACGCCCCGAGGGGGAGGAGTCCTGTTTCATGGCCGGAATCACGATCGAGATCTTCAGCAACATGGACATCCGCTACGTGCCGGGTCCGGTGGTCAGGCCTGGCGACACGGTGACGTTCCAGCTCTCGGGCATCTCGGGGGATGTCCAGGTGAGCTTCGATGGAGGCGACTCCTGCCTCACCACGCCGGGACCCATCCTGCTGCGTGGCGGCTCGGCGAAGTCCTCGGAGACGTGGTCGTCGGTGTCCACCATGGCCGCCGCGAGGCAGTACACGTTCACCGTGCAGCTCGTCCCGTCGGCCTCGCTGAGCGCGGGTCCCGACGAGATGGCGACGAAGAAGGGCGGCATCGACGTGACGGCCGAGCCGTGACGTTCGAGCCGCTCCCGGAAGCGTGTCAGTGAGTCGAGGGGCCGGCCACCACCTGCCGCGGCGGGGTGAGCAGGCCCTTCCACTCGGGCGCGAGGTGCGGATTGGAGGCCAGGGCCTGCTCCAGCTCCTTCCGCGCCTCGCTCCTCCACGCCTGCTGCTGCCCGATATCCGTCTGGGTCTCCGCCAGTGCCAGGAGCACGCTGGCGCGGAGCACCCGGGCCCGCGCCCAGCCGGGGCGCGAGGCGCGCACGTGCTCGGCCAGCGCCAGCGCCTGCTTCAGCGCGGGCGTCGGGTCGCCGCCGTGACGCGCCTTCCAGTCCGCCCACTCGCGCTGGAGATGCCCGGCGGCCACGCGGTACTCGAGCTTCCCCGGGCCCAGCTCCAGCGCCTGTTCGAAGGCCTTCGCCGCCGCCTCGAAGTCCTCGTCTCGCGCCGCGTCGCGCGAGGCCAACCACCGCGCCCGCAGGGCACGCGCCTCGCCCAGGTACCGCCACGCGTCGTCCAGCCGGGGGTTGTTCTCCCGCGCGCGCGCCAGCGCCTCCTCGGCCTTGTCGAGCTCCCCGCGCGGGTCTCCACCCCGCGCCAGGACCCAGGCGGCCCTCAGCTCCCGCGCCCGCGCGAGGTTCACCCACAGCACCGCGTCATCGGGGAGTCGCTGGAGGGCCTCCTCGTAGGCCTTCATGGCGGCGCCGACGCTGGAGTTCGGGTCCTCGCGCCGCGCGAGCCGCATGGCCGCGCGCAGGGCCCACACCTCGCCGAGGTTGTTGGAGGCATAGGGCTGCTGGGGCGCGAGTTTCCGGGCCTCCTCGAAGGCGCGTGTCGCCGCGTCGAGCAGGGGCTCGGGGTCGCCGCCTTCCTCCCAGCGCAGCTCCGCCTGCCACAGCAGCGCCCCGCCCAGGCCATTGTGCAGCGGCGGCAGGCCGGGGTTGACGGACAGCCCCTGGCGGTAGAGCGCCAGGGCCTTCTCCAGGTCCGGGCCGGGGTCCTCGCCATGGTCCAGCCGCCAGCGGGCGAGCTGCTCGGAGACATCCGCCCCCTGGAAGCAGGCGGCGATGTTGCGCGGATTGAGGCCCAGCACCCGGTCCATCGCCTCGCGGGCCCGGGACAGGTCCCCCGCCGTGTCGGGGGCGCGGGGGGCCGTGGCCCGCTTCACGAGCGCGTTGCCCAGGTTGATCCACGCCTCGGTCCGGTTCTCGCTGAGCCGGATGGCCTCGCGCGCGGCCGCGATGGCCTGCTCCTGGTGGGCCAGCGAGTCCCCTCCGCGCTCGCTCTCGAACTCGGCCCACACCTGGTGCGTCAGACCGAGGTTGACGTGGAAGGCATAGTCCCGGTCCTCGGGGGGCACGCGCTCGAAGGACTCGATGGACAGCCGGAGCGGCTCGCGCGGGTCCTTCCCCTGGCGCTGGAGGTAACGGCCCCACTGCCGGTAGGAGACGCCCAGCGCCCGGGCCACCTGTGAGCCCGCGCTCGCGAATGTCTCGGCGGCGCGAGCCGACTCGATGGCCTTTCGCAGCAGCGGCTCGACGTCCTCGGCGCCCTGGTTGGCCCGCTGCTCCGCGAGCCGGCGATGCAGGGCCGCGATACCCAGCAGCGAGGAGACGTGGTCCGGCGAGGCGGAGAGCGCGCGGCTCATGGACTCCAGGCCGCGCTCGTAGTGCGGCCGCACGTTGCCCTCGCCGTACAGCTCCATGATGAGCGCGGCCAGCTCCAGCCGCCCCAGGGCGTAGTGCGTGGCGGGCTGGCTGTCCGCGGTGGCGATGGCCGTCGCGTAGGCCCTGCGTCCGGCGTCCAGGTCCGCCTGGGAGCCGGTGGTGTCACCCAGGTGCCAGCGCTGCGTGGCTCGCGCCAGCAGGATGTCACCGCGCAGCAGCGGCGCCTCGTAGAACCAGGGCTGCGCGCGCCCCATGGCGTCCAGGTGCGCCAGGGCCTCTTCATGGCGCTCCTCGTAGAAGGCGAAGAGCGCCTTCACGTACGCGGGAGGCGCGGGCACGTCGGGCCCCTCGGCCTGGCGGAGGTACGCGAGCGCCGGGTCCCGGTAGCGCTGCTCCAGCTCGCGCCGCCGGGCCTCGCGCTGCTCCGGGCTGCGGCGCTCCACGTCCGTCAGGAGCGCTTCCCGGTACAGGTCTCCCAGCACCAGCGCGAGCGCCCACGCCACGCGGGGCTCGCGGTAGCCCTGGGCCCACGCGGCCTCGAGCCGCGCCCTCGCGCCCTCCGTCTCACCCAGCGCGAGCAGCGCGCGTCCCAGGGCGTACTGGCCGAGCCCCCGGGCCTGTGCTCCGGCCTGGCGCACCTCGGCCTCCAGCGCGTCCATGCTCGCGCGCAGGGCCTCGCGGTCCTCGCGCGTGTCGTGCAGCGGCGACAGGGCGGAGTAGCGCGCCGAGGCCTCGATGCGCTCCACGCGCTCGGTGAAGCGCAGGGCGAGCATCTCCCGCTCGGCGACCTCGCCGCGCGCCCGCACCGTCTGGCCGACGGCGAGCGTCACCACCGTCGCCGCGAGCGCGCCCGCCATCAGCACGCCCCGGTGCTTGCGCGCCTTCCTGCGCAGCCGGTAGCCCAGGCCCCGGCGGGCCAGCACCGGCTCCCCGGCGAGGAAGCGCTCCAGGTCCTCCGCGAGCGCGCGCGCCGAGGCGTAGCGGGCCCGGCGCTCCTTGGCCAGGCACTTGAGGACGATGGCCTCCAGGTCCCCGTGGATGTCCGGGTCCAGCGCTCGCGGCGGGCGGGGCTCCTCCGTCTGGAGCCGGGCGAGGACCTCCTGCGGGGTGTCTCCGGAGAAGGGGGGACGTCCGGTGAGCAGCAGGTAGAGCGTGGCGCCCAGCGCGTACACGTCCACGCGCCGGTCCAGCAGGGCCACCTCGCCGCGGGCCTGCTCGGGCGCCATGTAGTGCGGCGTGCCCGGCGCGCCCCCCATGCCTCCGCCCTCGTCCCGCGCCTCGTGCGCGAGGCCGAAGTCCATGACGAAGGGCACGAGGAGGCCTTCCTCGGTGCGCTCGACCAGGATGTTGCCGGGCTTGATGTCGCGGTGGATGAGGCCGGCGCGGTGGGCCGCGTGCACGCCCTCGGCGGCCTGACACAGCACCAGTACCTTCTGCTCCAGCGTGAGCGAGCCCGCGAGCTGGCCCAGCGTCTGGCCGTCCACGTACCGCATGGCGATGTAGCCGCGGCCGCGAATCTCGCCGACCTCGTACACCTCGCACACGCGCTCGTGCCGCACCCGCGCCTGTGCCCGCGCCTCGGAGAGGAAGCGCCGTGCCAACTCCGCGTCCCCGCCGCGCACGAACTTGAGCGCCACGTTGCGGTGCAGCATCGGGTCATACGCCAGGAACACCAGCCCCATGCCGCCCTGGCCCAGGAAGCGCACGGGCTGGTAGCGGTCCCAGTCTGGCACCGGGAAGGTGGGCACCCCGGGCTCCGGAGGTGGGAGGATGTCGTCTGGTGTGGCCGGCGTCAGCGTCGCCGCTTCCTGCGGACGGTGGAGCCCCCGGTGGGGGTCCGAGCTGGACAGCTCGTCACGCAGGACGGTGAGGGTGTCGTCGGTGAGCCGGCCCCGCTCCCTCAACAGCTCCAGGGGGCCACGTCTCCGGCGAAGCGCTTCCTCGCGCAGGGGGGCCGCCTCCTCTCGGGAGATGAGCCCTTCATCCAGCGCGAGGAGCAGCTCCTCCTCGTACAGCTCCGTCTTCCGGCCCACCCCTTGCACCGCGACAGCATACGGGCAGGAGGGGGGAAACGGGGAGAGGTCCGCCGGGAGGTCCTGGGGGCCGAGGGAAAGAAAGGCCCCATGAGGGGGAGGGAGGGACCTCCCGGCGGATGTTACCGATTAGCGCCCGTTCTGGCGGCGAGTCCTCCGCCGCAGGCCGAGCAGGGCCAGCAGGGCCAGGCCGGAAGAGGCCGGGGCCGCGCTGCAGCCGCCACCCGCGAAGGCGCGGGTATCCACCACCGTCCAGGTGTACTCGGCCGGCGAGGCGTCCACGTTGCCCGCCGCGTCGATGGAGCGCACCTGCAGGGTGTGCTCCCCGGGGTTGACCTCGTAGGAGTCGGCGCAGGGGCGGAAGGGGCCGCCGTCGAGGCTGCACTCGTAGCTCACGCCGTCCTCGGTGGAGTCGTACTCGAAGCTCGCGTCGCCCTCGTCGCTCCGGGTGCCCGGGCCGCGCGGGATGCTGGTGTCCGGCGCCCGCGTGTCGATGACGAAGGTGTCGGTGTTGGACAGCGGGCTCGTCTCCGTGCCGTCGGTGGCCGTGGCGGTGATGTTGTGAGCGCCGTCCGCGAGCGGCGTCGCGGGCGTGCAGCTCCAGCTCCCGTTGGCGGCGACGGTGGCGGTGCAGATGACCGTGTCACCCTCGCGCACCGTCACCGTGGTGCCAGCCGTCCCCGTGCCGCTGATGGCCGGCGACGGGTTGTTCAGGATGGAGTTGTTGGCGGGGCCGGTGATGACCGGCGCGGCCAGCGGCGTCAGGTCCACGGTGAAGGTCACCGGGGTGGACGGCGGGCTCGTGTCGCCCGTGTTGTCGGAGGCCGTGGCGGTGATGGTGTGCGGGCCCTCGGGGAGCGGCGTCGTGGGCGTGCAGCTCCAGTTGCCGTTGGCGTCGACGGTGGCCGTGCAGAGGACCGTGCTGCCCTCGCGCACCGTCACCGTGTTGCCCGGCGTGCCCGTGCCGTTGATGGGGGGCGTCTGGGTGCCCACGGTGGTGTTGTTGGCCGGGCCGGTGATGACCGGCGTGGTCACCGGCGTCAGGTCGACGTCGAAGGTCACCGGGGTGGACGCCGGGCCCGTCTCGCCCGACGTGTTGGTGGCCGTGGCGGTGATGGTGTGCGAGCCCTCGGGGAGCGGCGTCGTGGGCGTGCAGGTCCAGTTGCCGGCGGAGTTGGTGGTGGCCGTGCAGATGACCGTGCTGCCCTCACGCACCGTCACCGTGCTGTTCGGCGTCGACGTGCCGGTGATGGGCGGCGTCTGCGTGCTCACGGTGGAGCCGTTGGCCGGGCCGGTGATGACCGGAGCGGGCGGCGGAGCCTCCAGGTCCACGGTGAAGGTCACCGGGGTGGACGCCGGGCTCGTCCCCGTGCCGCTGGTGGCCGTGGCGGTGATGGTGTGCGGGCCCTCGGGGAGCGGCGTCGTGGGCGTGCAGGTCCAGTTGCCATTGGCGTCGACGGTGGCGGTGCAGATGACCGTGCTGCCCTCGCGCACCGTCACCGTGTTGCCCGGCGTGCCCGTGCCGTTGATGGCGGGCGTCTGGGTGCCCACGGTCGAGCCGTTGGCCGGGCCGGTGATGACCGGCGTGGTCGTCTGGTTGGGGTCCGCGCAGACGCTGGGGTTGGAGGGGCGGCAGTAGCCGCTGTCGCAGACGCCGGAGGCGTTGCACGTCTCGCCGTTCCCCAGCAGGCAGCGCGACGAGCACGCGTCACCGTTCTCCAGGTTGCCGTCGTCGCACACCTCGGCGCCCGCGCGGATGCCGTCACCGCACGTGGTACGGCAGGCGCTGGGGGCGGAGCCGCTGCACGTATAGCCGCTCTCCACGACGCAGGCGGCCGAGCAGCCGTCGCCCGGGGTGGTGTTGTTGTCGTCGCACTGCTCGCCCGGGTTCACGGTGCCGTTGCCGCAGGTCTCCACGCAGAGCTGGCCCGGGGTGGGGCAGGAGTAGCCGGACTCCACCTGGCAGGTGGCGCTGCAGCCGTCGCCCGCGGTTTCGTTGGCGTCGTCGCACGTCTCGGTGCCCGCGCGGATGCCATCGCCGCAGTCGGTGGCGCAGGCGCTGGGCGTGTTGGGCGCGTTCGTGCAGCTGTAGCCCGTCTCCACGCGGCAGCTCGCCGAGCAGCCGTCACCGGAGTCGGTGTCGCCGTCGTCGCACTCCTCGTTCGTGTTCAGGGTGCCGTTGCCGCAGGACCGGGTGCACACGGACGGACCGGTCGCCGGCGTGCTGCACGCGTAGCCCGACTCGATGTCGCAGATGATGCCGCAGCCGTCTCCCGGGTTCTGGTTGCCATCGTCGCACTGCTCGCCCGGGTTCACGTTGCCGTTGCCGCAGGTCTGCACGCAGGCCTGGCCCGGGGTGGGGCAGGCGTAGCCCAGCTCCAGGGTGCAGGCGTTGGAGCAGCCGTCGTTCAGGCGGGTGTTACCGTCGTCGCACTGCTCGCCCGAATCCAGCCGGCTGTTGCCGCACCGCGGGACGCAGACGGACGGGGTACCAGAGCACTCGTAGCCCGACTCGATGCGGCACGCGGCGGAGCAGCCGTCCGAGCCGACCACGTTGCCGTCATCGCACTGCTCGCTGGGGTCGATGGCGCTGTTACCGCAGGTCTGCACGCAGGCCTCGCCCGGGGTGGGGCAGGAGTAGGGCGGCTCGACGCGGCAGCTCGTGTTGCAGCCGTCGTTGTTGGTGGTGTTGCCGTCGTCGCACTCCTCGCCGGGGTTCAGCGTGCCGTTGCCGCACGACTGGGTGCACACGCTGGGCTCACCGACGCAGGCATAGCCCGGCTCGATGGCGCACGTCACGCTGCAGCCGTCGCCGGACGTCGCGTCGCCGTCGTCGCACTCCTCGCGCGGCGAGATGTCGCCGTCACCGCACCGGTCGTCGTACGCGTCCACGAACAGGTAGCGGAAGGCGTTGGGCGGGTTCTCCTGGTTCTCGTTGCACAGCTCGATGCGGTTGAGGCCGTGGCGCCAGGCCGCGTTGGTGCCGAGCTCGCGGATGATGCTCTTCTGCCAGGGCTGACCCGCGGGCTCGCTGACGATGACGGGCGTGATGGGCACGCCGTTCACCCGCGCGGACTCGAAGGCGTTGTCATTGAACGTCGCGATGCGCACGCGGAACTGGGAGATGTTGGTCGTCGTGGGCACCATGAAGTCCTGGTACACGCACGTGGGGGCGCCCAGCGGCGCGGCCATGAAGCGCGCCGTTTGGACCTCCTGCGGCCAGTCATTGGCGAACTCCGTGCCGAGGGCCGCGCCGGTGGTGGTGCCCGAGTAGAACCAGTGCGGGTCCGCGCCGGACTCCAGACGCCGGTTGTTGTCGTCCACGCCGGTGTTGAAGACCGCGATGCCCGCCGTCACGCAGCGGCTGGGGCTGCCGGCGCAGGCGAAGCCCGGCTCCACCTCGCACAGGCGGCTGCAGCCGTCGCCCTCGAAGCGGTTGCCGTCGTCGCAGATCTCCTGGTCGAAGTTCGGCCACTGGCGGTTGTTGGGGGCGCCGTTGCCGCACAGCGACAGGTCGCAGGTGGCCGTGCAGCCGTTGCCCTCCTGCGTGGTGTTGCCGTCATCGCAGGCCTCGCCGGGGTCGATGGCGTTGTTGCCGCACAGGCTCGCCAGCGAGCAGAGGCGGCCCGGCACGTGACACAGGTAGCCAGTCTCGATGGTGCCGGTGGCGGAACAGCCGTCACCGGACGTGGTGTTGCCGTCGTCACATTGCTCGTTGGACTGCAGCCGGCCGTCTCCCACGACGGAGGACGTCTGGCTCGCCAGCACGGGTTCGGGGGTGGAGGACTTGGAGACGTTCGTCTCGCAGCCCGTCAGGGAGGTCACCAGCGCGAGCGCCAGTGCCGCCGACTTCAAAAGGGTACGGGTATTCATGTTGGGAGGTTCCCCTCTCACTTCTCGATGGTGTCGGCCGTCGGGGCGCCCTGCTGCGTCTGCACGCCCACGGCGTCTCCGACGATCTTGAACTCCACGCGGCGGTTCTTCGCGCGGCCGTCCTTGGTCTTGTTGTCGGCGATGGGCTGCGCCGGGCCGAAGCCCTTCGCCTCCAGCCGCTCGGCGGCCACGCCCTTGCCCACCAGGTACTTCACCACCGCGTCGGCGCGGCGCTGGGAGAGGTCCAGGTTGTAGTCGGCGCTACCGGTGTTGTCGGTGTGGCCCTCGACGCGCACCTTCTCGACTTCCGGGTGCGACTTGAGGATGGAGGCCACGTTGTCGAGCAGCTTGTTGCTGCGCTTGATGATGACGTCCTTGTTGTTCTCGAAGTAGACCGTCTCCATGATGCGGATCTGGCCCTGGTCGATCCGCGCCAGCTGCTTCTCCTTGCAGCCGTGGTTCTTCTCGGTGCCGGGCTCGTCCGGGCAGTTGTCCAGGCGGTCCACGAGGCCGTCGCTGTCGCGGTCCTTGTCCGGGCAGCCGCGGTTCTCCTGCGGGCCCGCCTCGTTGATGCACGCGTCGCGCGCGTCGGCGAGGCCGTCCTGGTCGTTGTCCGCGTCGGGGCAGCCGTTGTCGTCCTCGAAGCCGTCCTTGTCCTCGGCCTCACGCGGGCACGCGTCCTTGGAGTCGGCGAGGCCGTCCTTGTCGGTGTCCGGGTCGTCCGGGCAGCCGTCCTCGTCCTCGAAGCCGTTGACGTTCTCCGCCTGCGCCGCGCAGCGGTCGGCCAGGTTGAGGATGCCGTCCTTGTCGTCATCCGTGTCCGCGCAGCCGTTGAGCTGGGCGAGGCCCGCGCTGGTCGGGCAGCGGTCGGCGACGTTCTTCACGCCGTCGCCGTCCACGTCCAGGTCGGGGCAGCGGGTCACGTCGTAGGGCTGGCCCTCCACGCACTGGCGGGCGGCGGCGGAGTCCGCGCCGAAGTTGATGCCCGCGAGCAGGCGGAAGTTGGGGGTTCCCGGCGTCTCGCCGAAGCCGGGGCCGCCCATGGCGTACACCTCGGTGCCGCCGCTCATGGGCGCGCGCAGGCCGAGCAGCACCTCCAGCGACTCCGGGGCGTCCGCCACCGGCAGGGTGCCGCGCACCACCAGCTCCTGCTTGAAGCCGGCCAGGCCCGCGGTGAGGTTGACGCCGCCGTTCATCTCCACGCCCAGCTCGTCACGCAGCGGGTCCGTGGCGGGGGACAGCGCGTACGTCTTGGTGCGCACCAGCGCGCCCACGTCGGCGCCCAGGCGCCAGCTGCCGCCCAGGCTCTTGCCGGCGCCCAGGCGCGGCGAGAAGGTGAAGCCCTGGTCGCGGGTGAGCACCTCGGAGCTGCCCAGGGGCAGGGCCACGCCCAGGTGGAAGCCCAAATCCAGCGGCCCGTCGCCCGCCTCGGAGAGGAGGCCGGCGCGCGCCTGCAGCCAGGGCGTGCCCAGCGCCATCGTGTCCGGCGTGGCCACGTTCAGTGTCGAGGTGTCCGGGCCCCACTGCGAGACGATGGGCACCTGCGCGCCCAGCTCGAGCCAGTCGGTGACGGCGTAGGCGCCGCTCAGGTGGACCGTCACGCGGTCGGAGACGATGACGCCCTGCCGCTCCTCGTTCCGGAGCAGCACCAGCGGCTCGTTCTGGTAGTGCGCGGTGAAGGCGAGCCGGTACTCGCCCTTCAGGAGAAGGTCGCCGGTGGACAGCACGAGGCTGTCGCGCGCCGCGGGGTTGAGCTGCAGCCGCTCCAGCTCGAAGCCGGGAATGCGCTGCTGCGCCATGGCGGTCGATGCCCAGAGGACGGCCATCCCTCCGAGCCACATGTGATTCCTACGTAGAAACAAGGTTCCCTCCACTCAGCGTGTGGCCCCCTCTGGCTCACACGGACTTCTCCCCCAATGGGTGCGGGGGCGGTTTGCACGCGGTACGCCAGCGAGGCGCAAGGGGGGTGCTCAGAGTGAAAACAGGCCGCCGCCGGCCCCGGAGGCTCGGGGCGGAGCGGTTCTTGACGTGTCAGAAACCCGACTTCGGGGGCCATGTCCAGCCGTTGACGTGTCAAAGCAGCGCCAGTAACGTCGTTGCCGATGCACTCCTCGTGTGATGGGTTCCTGATGACCCCCTGCGGCCGCTGTCGCCGCGACGGGTGTTGTTAGTCGAGCCGTCACGCCCTCCGGCCAGACCCGCCCGAATCCCAGGCACGTGGCGCCATGGCGCGTGCCGGGCCCGCATCGCGTCGAACTCCACCCACACCGAGCGTCTTCCTCATGCCCATTGTCCGACTCGAGCCCCATGACGACTTCCTGCGTGTGCATTTCGCTGCGGGTGAAAGCCCCGGACATGCCGACTTCCACTGGTTGTGGTTACGGCACAACTCGGAGCTGGATCGTCACCCCCTCACGCGCGAGCGCATCGTTTGCGCCTCCGAGCTGCCGCCGGAGCCGCGCCCGCAATCCCTGCGGGTGAGTGACGACGCCACCGCCCTCGACATCGACTGGGGAGACCGCGCCGACGGGCAGGTGAGCCGCTACGCCGCGGACTGGCTCCGCGCCCACGCCTACGCGGCGGACCGTGTCGCCGTGCCGCCTCCTCCCTCCGACACCGCGGCGCTCACCGTGGACGCCACGCGGCTGGACGGGCCGCTCGGGCCACTGGCCCTGCGCCGGCTCCAGGAGACCGGGGCGCTGCTCGTGCGCGGCTTCGGCGCCGACACCGAGGCCCTCATCGACCTCTTCGGCCGCGAGGGCCTGTCCGTCATCGAGACGCACTTCGGCCGCATCGAGGACCTGCGCACCGACAACACGACGAACCAGAACACGGACCAGCTCGGGTACACCGACAGCGCCATCCAGCTCCACACGGACCAGCCCTTCCTGGAGCGGCCCCCGCGCTACCAGTTGCTGCACTGCATGAGGCCGGCGGACGTGGGAGGAGACACCGGCGTGGTGGACGGGCTCGCGGCGGCGCGGCACCTGGCCGACATCGACGCGCCGGCGTTCGAGCTGCTGCGCACGGTGCCGGTGACCTTCCACCGCAAGCAGAAGGACTTCGAGCGGGTGCTCGTCTCGCCCATCCTCGACTTCGACGTGCACGGCGGCTTCCGCATCCGCTACAGCTACTTCACGCTGGCGCCCTACCGGCGGCCCTTCGCGGAGATGGAGGCGTGGTACCGCGCCAGCAACCGCTTCGCGCGGCTGGTGCGCGACGAGCGGCACCAGTACCGCTTCCGCCTGGAGGCGGGCGACTTCCTCATCTACGACAACTGGCGGATGCTGCACGCCCGGACGGCCTTCTCGGGGCCGCGCTGGATGCGCGGCGTGTACTTCGACTCGCAGGCGCGTTTCTAATGGGGCTCCCCTGGTTCAACCCACCCCTGGAGCCGTGATGTCGAATCCGCCGCGTCTGTCCCCGCAGGGCTTGAGTCATCAGGAAGTGCTCGCGCGGATGCGGGAGCTGCGCACCGAGGACGCTCGCTGGCAGGAGGGGCGCACCTGGAGCCTCGTCTACAACGCGGGCGAGGACGTGCGCCGGCTGCTGGCGGAGGCCTACACGGAGTTCATGTCGGAGAACGGGCTCAGCCCCTTCGCCTTCCCCAGCCTGCGCCGCTTCGAGTCCGAGGTGCTGGCCATCGCCGCGGAGCTGTTCCACGGCGAGGGCGTCGCCGGCACCATGACGTCGGGCGGCACCGAGTCCATCCTCATGGCGGTGAAGACGGCCCGGGACTTCGCGCGCGCGGAGCGCGGCATCACCGAGCCGGAGATGGTGATGCCCGCCAGCGTCCACCCGGCCTTCCAGAAGGCGGCGCACTACTTCGGCGTGAAGGCGGTCAACGTCCCCGTGGGCCCGGACTTCCGCGCGGACGTGGCCGCCATGCGCGCCGCCCTCACCCCGCGCACGGTGCTCATGGTGGGCTCCGCGCCCGCCTATCCGCAGGGCGTGGTGGACCCCATCTCCGAGCTGGCCGCGCTGGCGAAGGAGCGGGGCCTGCTCTTCCACGTGGACGCGTGCCTGGGCGGCTTCCTGCTGCCGTTCGCCCGGAAGCTCGGCCACGCCATTCCGGACTTCGACTTCGCGGTGCCGGGCGTCACCAGCCTCTCGGCGGACCTGCACAAGTATGGCTACGCGGCGAAGGGCGCCTCGCTGGTGCTCTACCGCACGCCCGAGCTGCGCCGGTACCAGTTCTTCACCTACGCGGACTGGAGCGGCGGCATCTACGCCTCGCCCTCCATGGCGGGCACGCGGCCGGGCGGGGCCATCGCCGCGGCGTGGGCCATCCTCAAGTACCTGGGCGAGGAGGGCTACCTGCGGCTGACGGGCACGGTGCTGGACACGGCGAAGGCGCTGCGCGAGGGCATCGCCGCCATTCCCGGGCTGAAGCTCCTGGGCGAGCCGCGGCTGAGCATCTTCGCCTTCGGCTCGGACACGCTGGACGTGTACGCGCTGGGAGATGCCATGGAGGCGCGCGGCTGGAAGCTGGACCGGCAGATGATGCCGCCCGCGCTGCACCTGATGGTGACGCCCGCGCACGCGAAGGTGGTGGAGCCCTTCCTCGCGGACCTGCGCGCGTGCGCCGCCGGGCTGGCCAGCGGTGAGCCGGCGCCGGAGGGCAGCGCGGCCATGTACGGGATGCTGGGCGCCATGCCCGACCGCGCCGAGGCCGCGGACTTCATCCGCCAGTTCATGGACTCGCTCTACGAATGATGGCACCGCTCCAGGTCCTCGTGGTGGTGGGCCTGCCCGGGCTCATCCTCCTGGCGGCGCGTCACTGGAAGCCGGTGGCCTGGGTGGGGCCGGTGGTCCTGTGCTACGGCGCCGGCATCCTCCTGGGCAACGTGCCGGGGTTGGGGCTCCAGTCGCGGGTGAGCCTGTCGGTGAGCGAGGCCGCCGTGCCGCTGGCCATTCCGCTGCTGCTCTTCGCCACGGACATGCCGCGGTGGATGCGGCTGGCGCGCTCCACGCTGCTGTCCTTCGTACTGGCGTGCGTGGCGGCCATGGTGAGCGCGGCGGTGGTGGGGCGAGCCTTCGCGGACCGCTCGGACGAGTGGTGGAAGATGGCCGGCATGCTGGCCGGCGTGTACACGGGCGGCACCGCGAACATGAACGCGGTGGGGCTGGCGCTGCAGGTGCGCGAGGAGACCTTCGTGCTCCTCAACACGGCGGACATCGTCTGCGGGGCCGCGTACTTCCTCTTCCTGGTGACGGTGGCGCAGCGGCTGGTGCTCGCCTTCCTGCCCCGCTTCCCGAACCCCACCGGGTGGAGCGAGCCGACGGAGACGGGGGCGGGGGAGGCACGCTTCTTCACGCGGGCCCGGGTGCGCGGCATGGCGCTGTCGCTGCTGCTGGCCGTCGTCATCTGCGCGGCGTCCGCGGGAGGGACGCTGGGGGTGCTGGGG
>NZ_JABBJJ010000147.1 GCF_012933655.1 Pyxidicoccus fallax
CCGGCGCCACGCTGGTGCTCGCGCCCCGTGAGCGGTTGATGCCCGGTGCGCCCCTGCGTGCCCTGCTGCGCGACGAGTCCATCACCGCCGTCACCCTGACGCCCTCCGTGCTGGCGCAGATGACTCCAGAGGACTTCCCCACGCTGGAGACGCTCATCTCCGCCGGTGAAGCGTGCACCCCGGAGCTGGTGGAGCGCTGGGGTGGCCGCGTGCGACTGCTCAATGCCTACGGCCCCACGGAAGTCACCGTCTGCGCCACCCTCTCCGAGCCCATGCGTCCGGGCCAGCGGCTCACCATCGGCCGGCCCTGGGCCAACGTGCGCGTGTACGTGCTGGATGCGCAACTGCGGCCCGTGCCGGTGGGCGTGCCCGGCGAGCTGTGCGTGGACAGCGTGGGCCTGGCCCGTGGCTATCGTCACCAGGCGAGCCTCACCGCCGAGCGCTTCGTCCCCAATCCCTTCAGTGACGTGCCCGGGGCCCGCCTCTACCGCACCGGCGACCGCGTGCGCTGGCTGGCCGACGGCACCCTGGAGTACCTGGGCCGCTTCGACCTCCAGGTGAAGCTGCGCGGCTTCCGCATCGAATTGGGCGAGGTGGAGTCCGCCCTGTCGCAGCACCCGTCCGTGCGCGAGGCGGTGGCCGTGGTGCGCGAGGACGCGCCGGGTGACAAGCGTCTGGTGGCGTACGTGGTGGCCCAGGAGGGCGACACCGTCGACACCCTGGCGCTGCGCACCTTCCTCAAGCAGCGGCTGCCCGAACACATGGTGCCCGCGGCTCTGGTGACCCTGGACGCGCTGCCACTGACGCCCAACGGCAAGGTGAACCGCCAGGCGCTGCCCTCCCCCGAAGGCACCCAGGCCGCACAGGCGCGCGAGTACGTAGCGCCGCGCAACCGCACCGAGGAGCAGCTCGCCGGCATGTGGGCGGAGTTGCTGCACGTCGAGCGCGTGGGCATCCACGACGACTTCTTCGAGCTGGGTGGCCACTCGCTGCTGGCCACCCAGGTGGTCTCCCGTCTCCAGGCCAGCTTCGGCGTGGAGCTGCCCCTGCGTGAGCTGTTCGAGGCCCCCACGGTGGCGAAGCTCGCCGCCCGGTTGGAGGCGCTCGCGTCGACAGCGGATACGGCCGCGCGCGCTCCGGCACTGACACCGGTGCCGCGTACCGGCTCGCTGCCGCTCTCCTTCGCTCAGCAGCGCCTGTGGTTCCTCGACCAGCTGGACCCGGACAGCTCGCTCTACAACATCCCGGCGGCGGTACGGCTGTCGGGTGCGCTGGATGTGACGGCGCTGGAGCGCGCGCTGGCGGAGCTGGTGCGCCGCCATGAGTCGCTGCGCACCACCTTCCCGGCGGATGCGTCCGGCAACCCGGCCCAGGTCGTCTCCCCGGTGGCGGACATCCCGCTCGGCCGGATGGACCTGTCGTCGGAGACTGGCGCCGCACGCGAGACCGCGGTCATGCGGCTGGCGCGGGAAGAGGCGCTGCGGCCCTTCCGGCTGGCCCACGGACCCCTGCTGCGCGCGACCCTGCTCCGGCTCGGCGAGTCGGAGCACGTGCTGCTGCTGACGATGCACCACATCGTCTCGGACGGCTGGTCCATGGGCGTGCTGGTGCGCGAGGTGGCGGAGCTCTACCGCGCCTTCCACACGGGACAGCCTTCGGCCCTGCCGGAGCTGGCCGTGCAGTACGCGGACTTCGCCGCGTGGCAGCGCGGATGGCTGGAGGGTGGAGCCCTGGAGCAGCAGCTCGGGTACTGGCGCGAGCAGCTCGCCGGGGCTCCCCAGGTGCTGGAGCTGCCGGCGGACCATCCGGCTCCCGCGGTGCGGTCGTCCCGCGGAGCGCAGGTGCCCGTGGCGTTCTCCCGCTCCGTGTCCGAGGCGCTCGTGGCGCTGGCCCAGCGCGAGGGCGCCACGCCCTTCATGGTGCTGCTCGCCGGCTTCCAGGCGCTGCTGCACAGGTACTCGGGTCAGGAGGACATCCTCGTGGGCTCGCCGGTGGCGGGCCGCACGCGGACGGAGACGGAGGGGCTCATCGGCTTCTTCGTGAACACGCTCGTGCTGCGCGCGCGGATGCGCGGTGACTTGCGCTTCACCGAGCTGCTCGCCCAGGTGAAGGAGGCCGCGCTCGGCGCCTTCGCGCATCAGGACGTGCCTTTCGAGAAGCTCGTCGAGGAGCTGCAGCCCTCGCGCAGCCTCAGCCACACGCCGCTGTTCCAGGTGATGTTCAGCCTGAACAACACGCCGCTGCCCGAGCTGTCGCTGCCGAGCCTGGGGCTGACCCTCGCTCCGGTGGAGATGGACTCGGATACGGTGAAGTTCTCGCTCGAGCTCTCCCTGCGGGAAGGGCCGGACGGCATCACCGGCGCGCTGGAGTACAGCTCCGACCTGTTCGAGCACGGCACCATCGAGCGCCTCGCGAAGCACCTGACCACGCTCGTCGAAGGCATCGCGGCGGCTCCGGAGCAGCGGCTGTCCGACCTGCCTCTCGTCTCGGAGACCGAGCGGCGCCAGCTCCTGGTGGAGTGGAACGCCACGGCCACCGAGTACCCACGCACCTCCACCCTGCCCGAGGTCTTCTCGCAGGTGGTGGCCCGCTCCCCGGACAAGGTCGCCGTTGTCTTCGGCGACGCGTCCCTCACCTATCGCCAGCTGGATGAGCGTGCGAACCAGCTCGCGCACCACCTGCGCCGGCTGGGCGTGTCCACCGACTCTCGCGTCGCTCTCTGCCTGGAGCGCTCGCTGGAGCTCGTTGTCTCGCTGGTGGCCATCCTCAAGGCCGGCGGTGCCTATGTGCCGCTCGACCCCACCTATCCTCGCGAGCGCCTCGTCGCCATGGTGGAGGATGCGCGCCCGCACGTGCTCGTCACCACTCGCGCGCTGGTGGAGAAGCTGCCCGCCCAGGGGCTGTCCACCGTGGTGCTCGATGAGGTGTCGCTGGGTGGTGAGTCCATCCAGGCGCCTGCTGTCGCCGCCCTGCCCGACAGCCTCGCGTATATCGACTTCACCTCCGGCAGCACCGGCCGGCCCAAGGGCGTGGGCACCACGCACCGTGGCGTGCTCCGTACTGTCTTCGGTGTCGACTACGCGCACCTGGGGCCGGACGAGACGTTCCTGCTCATCGCGCCCGTCTCCTTCGACGCCTCCACGCTGGAGCTGTGGGGGCCGTTGCTGCACGGTGCGCGGCTCGTCGTCTTCCCGCCACACTCGCCTTCCGACGTCCAGGAGCTGGAGTCGGTGCTGGTGAAGCACGGTGTCACCACGCTGCACCTCACGGCCGGTCTGTTCACCCAGGTGGTGGACGCGCGCCCCGAGGCCCTGCGCAACGTGCGCCAGTTGCTCACCGGTGGTGACGTGGTGAGCGCGCCGCACGTGCGCCGGGTGCTGGAAGGAATGTCCATTCCGGTGACGGCCTGCTACGGCCCCACCGAGGGCACCCTCTTCACCTCGTGCCATCGCATGACGGACGTGGCCCACGTGGGCACCTCCGTCCCCATCGGCAAGCCCATCGGCAATACCCAGGTGTACGTGCTGGACGCCTCTGGCCAGCCCGTTCCCTCCGGTGTCACTGGCGAGCTGTTCATCGGTGGTGACGGCCTGGCTCGTGGCTACGTCGAGCAGCCCGCTCTCACCGCCGAGCGCTTCGTTCCCCATCCCTTCAGCAACGTGCCCGGGGCCCGCCTCTACCGCACCGGCGACCTCGCGCGCTGGCGCAAGGACGGCGTGCTGGAGTTCCTCGGCCGCGCCGATGCCCAGGTGAAGGTGCGTGGCTTCCGCATCGAACTGGCCGAAGTCGAGGCCGCCCTCCTGGCGCACCCCGAGGTGCGTGAAGCCGTCGTCCTCGCTCGCGAGGACCGGCCCGGTGACAAGCGCCTCGTCGGCTATGTCGTGGCCGCTGCGGCCCGCACCTCCACGTCCGCGACGGTGGCGACCGGTGCAGGCGCCGCCTCCGGGTCCTCTCCTGCATCCGAGGTCGCCACCAGCGGGGCAGCCGCTTCCGCCGTGAATGGCACGAGCGACACTCGTGCCGCTCCGACTGCCGAGGGCGCCGCGTCCTCCGCCGCCCTGCGCGCCTGGCTCGCCCAGCGGTTGCCCGAGTACATGGTCCCCTCGGCCATCGTCCTGCTGGACGCCCTGCCCCTCACCGCCAACGCCAAGGTCGACCGCAAGGCCCTGCCCACCCCCGAGTCCGTGCAGGCCGACTCCTCCGACTTCGTCGCTCCCCGCACTCCCACCGAGCAGCTGCTCTGCGGCCTCTTCGCCCAGGTGCTCGGCCTGGAGCGCGTCAGCGTCTCCTCCAGCTTCTTCGACCTCGGCGGTCACTCCCTGCTGGCCACCCAGCTCCTGGCTCGCATCCGCTCCGCCTTCCGCATCGACCTCCCGCTGCGCGAGCTGTTCACGGCTCCGACGGTGGAAGCGCTCGCGCGCGCCGTCGACGCGGCGGTCCGCGCGGGACTCGGCACGCAGCGTCCGACCCTCGCGCCGCGTCCTCGCACGGGCGCGCTGCCGGTCTCCTTCGCTCAGCAGCGGCTGTGGTTCCTCGGCCAGCTCGACCCGGACAGCCCTCTCTACAACATGCCGGCCGCGCTCCGGCTGGAGGGAGCGCTCGACGTCGCCGCGATGGAGCGCAGCCTCACCGAGCTGACCCGGCGCCACGAGGCGCTGCGCACCACCTTCCAGGATGGCCCCCAGGGCCCCGTCCAGGTCATCCATCCGCACGCCCTTGTCGCGCTGCCGGTGACGGACCTGTCCGCCCTGCCCGAGACGGAGCGGCAGACCGAGGCCCGTCGGCTGGCGCGCGAGGAGGCGCTCCGCCCGTTCAACCTCACCCGGGGACCGCTCCTCCGCGCCGCGCTGCTGCGGCTCGGAGCGCACGAGCACGTGCTCCTGCTCACGATGCACCACATCGTCTCGGACGGCTGGTCCGTGGGTGTCGCCGTGCGGGAGCTCACCGCGCTGTACCCGGCCTTCGCGGAGGGTCGGCCCTCTCCGCTGCCGGAGCTGCCGGTGCAGTACGCGGACTTCGCCGCGTGGCAGCGCGACTGGCTCAGCGGAGACACGCTGGCCGCGCAGCTGGGCTGGTGGCGCGAGCAGCTCGCCGGAGTGCCGCAGGGACTGGAGCTGCCCACGGACAAGCCGCGTCCGGCGGTGCAGACCTCCAACGGCGCCACGATGCCGGTGCACCTGCCGGCCTCGCTGGCCGAGGCGCTGGAAGCCCTCTGCCGCCGGGAGGGCACCACGCCCTTCATGGCGCTGCTCGCCGGGTTCCAGGTCCTCCTGAGCCGGTACACGGGCCAGTCGGACATCGTCGTCGGCTCGCCCGTCGCCGGCCGCGATGAGACCGAGCTGGAAGGCCTCGTCGGCTTCTTCGTCAACACCCTGCCCCTGCGCGCGAGCGTGTCCGGCGAGGACACGTTCCGGACGCTGCTCGGCCGGGTGCGTGACACCGTGCTCGGCGCGTTCGCCCACCAGTCGGTGCCCTTCGAGCGGCTCGTCGAGGAGCTGCGGCTGGGACGCGACCTGAGCCGCCCGCCGCTGGTGCAGGTGATGTTCGCCGTGCAGAACACGCCCGCGCCGGAGCTGGAGCTGCCCGGGCTCGCGCTGCGGCCCCTGGAGACCCAGGAGGCGCCGGCCAAGTTCGAGCTGGAGCTGAACCTCGCTCGCACCGGCGAGGGCTACGTCGGCCAGCTCGCGTACAACACGGACCTCTTCGAAGCCGAGACCGCCGAGCGCATGGCGGCCCACTTCCGCGCGCTCGTGGAGGCTCTCACGGAGCAGCCGGGGACGCGCCTGTCCGGCGTCTCCATGCTGCGCGCCGAGGAGCGCCGGCAGCTCCTGGTGGAGTGGAACGCCACGGCCACCGAGTACCCGCGCACCTCCACCCTGCCCGAGGTCTTCTCGCAGGTGGTGGCCCGCCATCCGGACAAGGTCGCCGTGGAGTTCGGTGACCTCAAGCTCACCTACCGGCAGTTGGATGCACGTGCGAATCAGCTCGCGCACCACCTGCGTCGGCTGGGCGTGAGCACTGACTCTCGCGTGGCCCTCGCGGTGGAGCGCTCGCTGGAGCTCGTTGTCTCGCTGGTGGCCATCCTCAAGGCGGGTGGCGCCTACGTGCCGCTGGATACCTCGTATCCGCGTGAGCGCCTCGTCGCCATGGTGGAGGACGCACGCCCGCGCGTGCTCGTCACCACTCGCGCGCTGGTGGAGAAGCTGCCCGCCCAGGGGCTGCCCACCGTGATGCTCGACGAGGTGTCGCTGGTCGGTGAGTCCACGCAGGCGCCTCCGCTGGCCGCCCTGCCCGACAGCCTCGCGTATATCGACTTCACCTCCGGCTCCACCGGCCGGCCCAAGGGCGTGGGCACCACCCAGGCATCCGTTCTCCGCACCGTGATGGGCGTGGACTACGCGCACCTGGGTCCGGATGAGACGTTCCTTCTCATCGCCCCGATCTCCTTCGATGCGTCCACCTTGGAGCTGTGGGGGCCGTTGCTCCACGGCGCTCGGCTCGTCGTCTTCCCGCCGCACTCGCCTTCGGACCTGACGGAATTGGAGTCGGTGCTGGTGAAGCACGGCGTCACCACGCTGCACCTCACGGCCGGTCTGTTCACCCAGATGGTGGACAACAACCTCTCCGGTCTGCGCTCCATCCGGCAGCTTCTGACGGGCGGCGATGTCGTCTCCGCGCCGCACGTGAAGCGGGCGCTGGAAGCCCTGCGCATTCCAGTGACGGCCTGCTACGGCCCCACCGAGGGCACCCTCTTCACCTCGTGCCATCGCATGACGGACGTGGCCCACGTGGGCACCTCCGTCCCCATCGGCAAGCCCATCGGCAATACCCAGGTGTACGTGCTGGACGCCTCTGGCCAGCCCGTTCCCTCCGGTGTCACTGGCGAGCTGTTCATCGGTGGTGACGGCCTGGCTCGTGGCTACGTCGAGCAGCCCGCTCTCACCGCCGAGCGCTTCGTTCCCCATCCCTTCAGCAACGTGCCCGGGGCCCGCCTCTACCGCACCGGCGACCTCGCGCGCTGGCGCAAGGACGGCGTGCTGGAGTTCCTCGGCCGCGCCGATGCCCAGGTGAAGGTGCGTGGCTTCCGCATCGAACTGGCCGAAGTCGAGGCCGCCCTCCTGGCGCACCCCGAGGTGCGTGAAGCCGTCGTCCTCGCCCGTGAGGACCGGCCCGGTGACAAGCGCCTCGTCGGCTACGTCGTGGCCGCTGCGGCCCGCACCTCCGCGTCCGCGACGGTGGCGACCGGTGCAGGCGCCGCCTCCGGGTCCTCTCCTGCATCCGAGGTCGCCACCAGCGGGGCAGCCGCTTCCGCCGTGAATGGCACGAGCGACACTCGTGCCGCTCCGACTGCCGAGGGCGCCGCGTCCTCCGCCACCCTGCGCGCCTGGCTCGCCCAACTGCTGCCCGAGTACATGGTTCCCTCGGCCATCGTCCTGCTGGACGCCCTGCCCCTCACCGCCAACGCCAAGGTCGACCGCAAGGCCCTGCCCACCCCCGAGTCCGTGCAGGCCGACTCCTCCGACTTCGTCGCTCCCCGCACTCCCACCGAGCAGTTGCTCTGCGGCCTCTTCGCCCAGGTGCTCGGCCTGGAGCGCGTCAGTGTCTCCTCCAGCTTCTTCGACCTCGGTGGCCACTCCCTCCTCGCCACCCAGCTCATCTCGCGCGTGCGCTCCTCCTTCCAGCTGGAGCTGCCCCTGCGCGAGCTGTTCGAGGCGCCCACCGTGGACGCGCTGGCCCGTCGCATCGACGCCGCCGTCAGCGCGGGGCAGACCGTGTCCGCGCCTCCCGTGGTCCGCGTGCCGCGCACGGAGAAGCTGCCCGTCTCGTACTCGCAGCAGCGCGTGTGGTTCCTCGACCAGCTCGAGCCCGGCAGCCCGGCCTTCAACATCCCCGCGCCGCTGGAGCTCTCCGGCGAGTTGCACGTGGAAGCCCTGCGCCGCGCGCTGGAAGCCCTCGTCCACCGTCACGAGGCCCTGCGCACGACGTTCCGTGGCGAGCCGGAAGGCCCCGTGCAGGTCATCTCCGCGCCCGCGTCCCTGGCCCTGCCGGTCATCGACCTGAGCGCCCTGCCCCCCGAGCAGCGCCGCGCCGAGGCTCGCCGGCTGACGACCGAGGACGCCCTGCGTCCCTTCGACCTCGCCACCGGCCCGCTCATGCGCGCCACGCTCCTGAAGCTGGGAGCACGCGAGCACGTGCTGCTGCTCAACCTGCACCACATCATCTCGGACGGCTGGTCCATCGGCGTCCTGGTGCGCGAGCTGGCCGCGCTCTACCCGGCCTTCACCGAGGGCCGCTCCACGACGCTGCCCGAGCTGCCGCTCCAGTACGCGGACTACGCGGCCTGGCAGCGCCAGTGGCTGGACGACGCCGAGCTGGAGAAGCAGCTCACGTGGTGGCGGCGCCAGCTCGACGGAGCGCCGCAGGACCTGGAGCTGCCCACCGACCGCCCACGCACGCACCACGCGGCACCGCGCGGAGCGACAGCCCCCGTCGTCCTGTCACGCGAGCTGTCCGAGGCCGTGGAGGCACTCTGCAACCGCGAGGGCATCACGCCCTTCATGCTCTTCCTGTCGGCCTTCCATCTGCTGCTGTCGCGCTACTCGGGCCAGGAGGACATCTCCGTCGGCTCGCCGGTGGCCGGCCGCAACCAGTCCGAGCTGGAGGACGTGGTCGGCTTCTTCCTCAACACGCTGGTGCTGCGCACCCGCCTGGAGGGAGACCCCACCGTGCGCGAGCTGCTCGGACGCGTGCGCGAGACGGCGCTCGGCGCCTTCGCCCACCAGCACGTGCCCTTCGAACAGCTCCAGCCCATGCGCGACATGCGCCAGGCGCCGCTGTTCCGGACGATGTTCATCCTTCAGAACGCGCCGAGCTCGGAGCTGTCCCTGCCCGGGCTGTCCCTGCGCTGGGGCCGTCCGGAGGAGCACGTCTCCAAGTTCGACCTCACGCTGGCGCTCGGCCGGAGCGCCGAGGGATTCACGGGCGAGCTGGACTACAGCGCCGACCTCTTCGACGCGTCCACCGCCGAGCGACTGGTGCGGCACCTGCGCGCGCTCGTGGAGGCCATGGTCGCCGGCCCCGAGCAGCGCCTGTCCACGCTCCAGCTCCTCTCCGCCGAGGAGCGCCAGCGGCTGCTGGTGGACTGGAGCGCCAACCCGGCTCCGTTCCCGGAAGCCTGCGTCCACTCGCTGTTCGAGGCCCAGGTGCGCCGCGCGCCGGACGCGCTGGCCGCTTCCTTCGAGGGCAGCCGCCTCACGTACGCACAGCTCGACCAGCGCGCCAACCAGCTCGCGCACGCGTTGCGCCGCCGGGGCGTCGGGCCCGAGGTGCGCGTGGCGCTCAGCGTGGAGCGCTCGCTGGACATCGTCGTGGGGCTGCTCGGCATCCTCAAGGCCGGTGGCGCCTGGGTGCCGGTGGATCCGCTGCTGCCCCGTGAGCGACTGGCCTTCCTGCTGGAGGACAGCGGCGCGGCGGTGCTGGTGACACAGTCCGCGCTGCTGGACCGCTACCCCGAGGCGCACCGCGCCCGGGCGCTCTGTCTGGACACCGAGCGATTGGAGCACGAGAGCACCGAGGCTCCGGCCACGGGCGTGGCTCCGAGCCACCTGGCCTACCTGCTCTACACCTCCGGCAGCACCGGCACGCCCAAGGGCACGGCCATCGAGCACCGGAGCGTGGCGAACCTCGTCACGCACGAGGCGGTGGCCTACGGCATCGGCCCGGGCAGCCGCGTGCTCCAGTTCGCCAACCTGAGCTTCGACCTGTCGGTGGAGGAGATCTTCACCACGCTGTGCTCCGGCGGCACGCTGGTGCTCGCGCCGCTGGAGAAGCTGATGCCGGGCGCGCCGCTCCAGAAGCTGCTGCGCGACGAAGCGCTCACCGTCGTCAGCCTCACCCCCGCGGCCCTCGCAGCCACGTCACCGGAGGGGCTCACCGAGCTGCGCACCGTCATCTCCGGCGGCGAGGCCCTGCCCGCCGAGGTCGTGGCGCGCTGGGCTCCGGGTCGGCGGTTCATCAACTCGTACGGCCCGACGGAGGCCACTGTCGTGGCCACGCTCACCGAGTGCGTGGCGGACGGGCGCGTGCCCTCCATCGGCCGGCCCCTGGCCAACGTGCGCACGTACGTGCTGGACGCGCGCGGCGAGCCAGTGCCCGTGGGCGTGAAGGGAGAGCTGTACCTCGGCGGCGTGGCCGTGGCCCGCGGCTACGCGGGCCGCCCGGAGCTCACCGCCGAGCGTTTCGTGCCGGACCCGTTCGCCGCGGAAGTGGAAGCCGGCGCTCGCATGTACCGCACGGGCGACGTCGTGCGCTGGCGCGAGGACGGCACGCTGGAGTTCGTCGGCCGCGCGGACGCACAGGTGAAGGTGCGCGGCTTCCGCATCGAGCTCGGTGAGGTGGAGTCCGCGCTCGCGAAGCTGCCCGCCGTGCGCGAGGCCGTGGTGGTGGCCCGTGAGGACGGTCCCGGCGGCAAGCGCCTCGTGGGCTACGTCGTCGCGCGTGAAGGCGTCCAGACGGACGGCGCGACGCTGCGCACGTCCCTCAAGGAGACGCTGCCCGAGTACATGGTCCCCGCGGCGGTGGTCGTCCTCCCCGCCCTGCCGCTCACGGCGAACGGAAAGGTGGACCGCAAGGCCCTGCCCGCGCCGGACCTGTCCGCGGCTGGCGGACGTCCGGACTTCGTCGCGCCGCGCACCCCCACCGAGGCCCAACTGGCGAACATCTGGAGCGCGGTGCTCGAAGTGGAGCGCGTGGGCGTCCACGACAACTTCTTCGAGCTGGGCGGCCACTCGCTCATGGCCACGCAGGCCATCAGTCGCATGCGCACGGCCTTCGGTGTGGAGCTGCCGCTGCGCGACCTCTTCGAGTCGCCCACGCTGGAGACGCTCGCGGCGCGCGTCGACACGGCCATCCGCGCCGGTCAGGGCATCCACACGCCGCCGCTCGTCCCCGCACAGCGCACGGGCGACCTGCCGCTGTCCTTCGCGCAGCAGCGCCTGTGGTTCCTCGACCAGCTCGAGCCGGACAGCTCCTTCTACAACGTGCCCGCCACCGTCCGGCTGGAGGGCACCCTGGACGTCAGCGCCCTGGAGCGCGCCTTCACCGAGCTGATTCGCCGGCACGAGTCCCTGCGCACCTCGTTCAAGAGCCACGAGGGTCAGCCCGTGCAGGTCATCCACCCGCCCCAGCCCATGACGCTGGAGGTGGTGGACCTGAGCACGCTTTCACCCGAGATTCGTGAGGCCAGCGTCCGCCAGTACGCGGTGGACGAGACGCAGCGCCCGTTCCGGCTCACGGAGAGCCCGCTGCTCCGAGCGCGCGTGCTGAAGGTCGCCGAGCGTGAGCACGTGCTGCTCCTGACGATGCACCACATCGTCTCGGACGGCTGGTCCATGGGCATCCTCATCCAGGAGGTGGCGGCGCTTTACGTGGCCTTCTCCCGGAACCAGCCTCCCGCGCTGCCGGAGCTGCCGCTCCAGTACGCGGACTTCACGGTGTGGCAGCGCGGCTGGCTGCGCGGCGACGTGCTCGACCGTCAGGTGGCGTGGTGGCGCGAGCAGCTCACGGGCGCGCCCCCGGCGCTGGACCTGCCCACGGACTTCGCGCGCCCGGCGGTGGCCAGCTTCCGCGGCGACATCGTGGGCTTCAACATGCCCCGCGCGCTCCAGGACGCGGTGCAGGCCCTGGCGCGCCGTGAGGGTGCCACGACGTTCATGGTGCTGCTGGCCGGCTTCCAGGCGTTGCTGCACCGCTACTCGGGCCAGGAGGACATCAGCATCGGCTCGCCCATCGCTGGCCGCGGCCAGGCCGAGCTGGAGCGGCTCATCGGCTTCTTCGCCAACACGCTGGTGCTGCGCACCCAGCTGACCGAAAAGCTGTCCTTCCGCGAGCTGCTCGCGAAGGTGCGCGAGACGACGCTGGGCGCCTATGCGCACCAAGACGTGCCGTTCGAGAAGCTCGTCGAGGAGCTGCAACCCGAGCGCAGCCTCAACCGCACCCCGCTGTTCCAGGTGCTGTTCGTCATGCAGAACGCCGCGAAGCAGGCCTACGACACGGCGGACCTGCGGTTGCTGCCCGTGGAGGCCAGCAGCGGCACGGCCAAGTTCGACCTCACGCTCTCCATGATGGAGACCCCGGAGGGCCTGGGCGGCTACCTCGAGTACAGCAGCGACCTGTACGCCCGCGCCACGGCGGAGCGGATGGTGGGGCACCTGCAGAAGCTGCTGGAGGGTGCCGTCGCGGACCCTGGCCAGCCGCTGTGGAAGCTGCCGCTGCTCTCCGAGACCGAGCGCCACACCGTGGTGCAGGGCTTCAACGCGGCCGTGGACCCCACGTACGTGCCCGGCCTGATGCACCGCTGGGTGGAGGCTCAGGTCGCCCGTACGCCCGAGCGCATCGCGGTGACGGATGGCACCCACAGCCTGACGTACGCGCAGCTCGACGCGCGGGCGAACCAGCTCGCGCACCACCTCGTGCAGCTCGGCGTACCGGTGAATGGCACGGTGGGCCTGTGCCTGGAGCGCAGCAGCCTGGACATGCCGGTGGCCGTGCTGGCGACGCTGAAGGCTGGCGCCGCCTTCCTGCCGCTGGACCCCAACTACCCGGCGGACCGGCTCGCGCTGATGCTGGAGGACACGGGCGCTCCCGTGGTGCTCGCGCACTCGCAGCTGGTCTCCGCGCTGCCCGCCGGCCTCAATGCGCGCATCATCCGCATCGATGAGGAAGCGGCTGCGTTCGCCTCGCGTCCCACGCACGCGCCCGCCGTGGACATGTCGCCGGAGACGAACTGCTACTTCGTCTACACGTCCGGCAGCACGGGCCGGCCCAAGGGCATCGTCATGTCCCACCGCGCGGTGGGCAACATGCTCTGGTGGCTGATGAAGCGCGCCGCGAAGGCCGACGCCACCACGCTCCAGTTCGCGTCGCTCAACTTCGACGTGTCCTTCCAGGAGATGTTCGGCACGTGGTGCCTGGGCGGCAAGGTGCTGCTCATCACCACGCCGCTGCGTCAGGACCCGCCCGCCATGCTGCGCTACATGCGCGAGCACCGGGTGGAGCGGCTGTTCCTCCCGTTCGTCGCGTTGCAGGCCATGTGCGACGCGGCGCTCTCCGAGCTGGAGCTGCCTCCGCTCGGCGAGGTGATTACGGCCGGCGAGCAGCTCCAGGTGACTCCGGCGCTGGTGTCCCTCTTCGAGCGGCTGCCGGGCTGCACGCTGGAGAACCAGTACGGCCCCTCGGAAGCGCACGTGGTGACGGCGTGGCGCGCTCCGGCCGACATGAAGCAGTGGCCGGCGCTGCCGCCGGTGGGCTCGCCGCTCACCAACGTGCAGCTTTACGTGCTCGACCCGCACTTCCAGCCGTGCCCCATCGGCGTGGCGGGCGAGGTGTACGTCGGCGGCACCAACCTGGCCCACGGCTACTACGGCCGGCCGGACCTGACGTCGGACAAGTTCCTGCCGCACCTGATGGGCGGCCCGTCCGGTGCGCGGCTGTACCGCACCGGTGACAAGGCGCGGTGGCTGGCGGATGGCAACCTGGAGTTCCTCGGCCGCCTGGACGGACAGGTGAAGCTGCGCGGCTTCCGCATCGAGCTGGGCGAGGTGGAAGTCGCCCTGCGCGGGCTGCCGGGTGTGCGCGACGCGGTGGCCATCGTCCGCGAGGACGTGCCGGGAGACCGGCGCCTCGTGGGCTACGTCATGCTGCCGGCCGAGGCGCCGTGGGACACGGAGGAGGCCCGCCGTGTCCTGGGTCAGCGGCTGCCGGAGTACATGGTGCCGTCGGCCTTCGTCCGGCTGGAGACGCTGCCGCTGATGCCCACCGGCAAGGTGGCGCGTGGCGCGCTGCCGCCTCCGGACGAGGAGAGCCTGCGTGGCGCGGCGCCGTTCACCGCGCCTCGCAATCCGCTGGAGGAAATGCTCGCGGAGGCCTTCTCCGAGGTGCTGCGCGTCCCGCGCGTCAGCGTCACCGACAACTTCTTCTCCCTGGGTGGCCACTCGCTGCTGGCCACGCAGGTCATCTCTCGCGTGCGCAAGGGCCTCGGTGTCGAGCTGCCCCTGCGCGCCCTCTTCGAGGCACCCAGCGTCGAGTCGCTCGCCGCGCTCCTCCAGCGCGAACAGCAGAGCCAGCAGGCGCGGCCTCCAGCCCCGGAACAGACGATGTCTCCCGTGAACACCGCCCCGGCACAGTCCGCCGCCGTGAAGGAGCCCCGGAAGGAAGCGGCTCCGTGGTCGCCGCTCGTCCCCCTGCGTGACGGAGACACCGCGCGCGCGCCGCTCTACCTCGTGCACCCGCTGGACGGCGACGTGCGGTGCTACGCGGAGCTGACGGCGCACGCCCCGGCGGGACAGCGGGTCGTCGGCATCCAGGCGCGCGGCCTGGAGGACGGCCGCGCGCCGCTGGAATCCATCGAGGCCATGGCGGCGCTCTACGTGGAGGCGCTGCGCGCCGCTCAGCCCCAGGGCCCATACCTCCTCGCCGGCTGGGCCATGGGCGGCGTGGTGGCCTGGGAGATGGCGCAGCAACTCCAGCGCGACGGCGAGGAGGTGGACCTGGTGCTCGTGGAGCCGGGGCCGGCCACGCCAGACCGGGGCTCGGCGGCCAGCGCGGCGGCGGCCCAGGCGGCGCTGTTCGCGAAGGAGCTGGCGGCGCTCGCCGGAGTGGAGCCGCTGGTGCTGCCCAGGGAGCTCACCACGGGCAAGGACGCGGAGCCACTGCTCCAGCACCTGCTCACGGAAGGCCCCAAGGCGGGCCTGCTGTCCGGTGACGTGTCGCTGGCGGAGCTGCGCGCCCGGTTCAAGGTGTTCTCCAGCCACCTGCGCGCGGCGCGGCGCTACCTGCCGGAGCCGTACGCCGGCAAGGCGCGGATGCTGCGCGCCGCCGAAGCGCCGGACCTGGACGAGGACGTGCGCGACCGCGGCTGGGGCGAGCTGACCGAGGGCGGCCTCGACGTCCAGGAGACGCCGGGCGATGGGTACTCGCTGCTGCGCGCGCCGCACGTGGCGGAGCTGGTGAAGCGGCTGCTCGGCGTGGACGGTTCGGAGCCGCCCACCTCTCCGGGCGGTGGCGGCGGGGGCACTCTGCCCCTGTCCTTCGCCCAGCAGCGGCTGTGGTTCATCGATCAGCTCAGCCCGAACAGCCCGGCCTACAACATCTCCTCCGCGCTGCGGCTCACCGGGCCGCTGCGGCACGACGTGCTGGAGCGCGCCTTCACCGAGCTGGTGCGCCGCCACCAGGCGCTGCGGGCCTCGTTCCTCGACACGCCGCAGGGGCCCGTGCAGGAAATCTCCGAGCCGGCGCCCTTCGCCGTGCCGCTGGAGGACCTGCGCTCCGTGCCCGTGGACCAGCAGGACGCGGAGACCCGGCGGCGCCTGGAGGACGAGGCGCGCCTGCCTTTCAACCTGGCCTCGGGGCCCCTGCTGCGTGCTCGCGCGCTGCGCCTGGGTGAGCAGGACCACGTGCTGGTCCTGGTCATCCACCACATCATCTCGGACGCCTGGTCCATGGGCATCCTGGTGCGCGAGCTGACTTCGCTCTACCTCGCCTTCATGGTGGGCCGGCCGTCGCCGCTGCCGGAGCTTCCGGTGCAGTACTCGGACTACGTGCGCTGGCAGCGCGGGTGGCTGACAGGCGAGGTGCTGGAGGGGCAGCTTTCGTACTGGCGCAAGCAGCTCGGAAGCGCGCCGGTGGCGCTGGAGCTGCCCACGGACCGGCCGCGCCCGGCCATGCAGTCCTTCCGTGGCGCCACGCTGCCGGTGGACCTGTCCCGCCCGGTGTCCGACGCCGTGCGCGCCCTGTGCGCGCGTGAGGGGGCCACGCCCTTCATGGCGCTGCTCGCCGGCTTCCAGCTGCTGCTGTCGCGCTACTCCGGACAGGACGACGTGGTGGTGGGCTCCACCATCGCGGGCCGCAACCGCGCCGAGTACGAGGGCCTCATCGGCTTCTTCGTCAACACGCTGGCGCTGCGCACCCGGCTCACCCCGGGCCTGACGTTCCGCCAGCTCCTGGCCCGCGTGAAGGAGACCACCCTGGATGCGTACGCGCACCAGGAGCTGCCCTTCGAGAAGATTGTCGAGGTGCTCCAGCCGGACCGCGACCTGGGCCGCCCGCCCTTCTTCCAGGGCATCTTCACGCTGGAGAACACGCAGCAGGACGGCGCCCAGCCCGGCGTGACGGGAGCGGGGGGACCGGGCTTCTCCATCCGCCCGCTGGACATCGAGACGCGCGTGTCGCGCATGGACCTCACGCTGCTCCTGACGGACACACCGCAGGGCTACCGCGGCGGCCTGGAGTACGACACGGACCTGTTCGACGGCCCCACCGCCGAGCGGCTGGTGCGTCACCTGCGCGTGCTGATGGAGGGGCTGGTCACCGCGCCGGACCGGCCCATCGCGAATGTGTCCCTGCTGTCCACCGATGAGCGCCGTCAGGTGCTCGTCGATTGGAATGCCACGGCCACGGACTACCCGCGCGACACGCCCATCCACACGCTGTTCGCCCGGCAGGCGGCCCTCACGCCGGACGCGGTGGCCGTCGTCTTCGGTGACGCGCGGCTCACGTACGCGGAACTCGATGCGCGCGCGAACCAGCTCGCGCACCACCTGCGCGCCAGCGGCGTCGCGCCGGGCTCGCGCGTGGGCGTGTGCCTGGAGCGCTCGCTGGAGCTGGTGGTGGCGCTGCTCGGCGTGCTCAAGGCCGGCGGCGCCTACGTGCCGGTGGACCGCACCTACCCCGTCGAGCGCATCACCTTCCTGCTCCAGCAGGCCGGCGTCGGCGTGCTGCTCACCCAGGAGCACGTGGCGGACGAGCTGCCCGCGCTGGGCCAGTTCCTCGTGTGCCTGGACTCCGAGTGGACGCAGGTGGCGCGCTGGCCCCAGACGCCGCCGGAGGTGGAGGTCTCCGCCGACAGCCTCGCGTACGTCATGTTCACCTCGGGCAGCACCGGCCAGCCCAAGGGCGTCAGCGTATCGCACCGAGGCGTGGTGCGGCTGGTACGCGGCTCCTCGTTCATCCAGTTCGGGCCGGAGCACACCTTCCTCCAGCTGGCGCCCGTGGCCTTCGACGCGTCCACGCTGGAAGTCTGGGGCGCGCTGCTCAACGGCGGACGGCTGGTGATGGCGCCCCCGCACAAGCCCTCATTGGAGGAATTGGGCGAGCTGTTCGCGCGGCACGGCGTCACCACGCTGTGGCTGACGGCCGCCCTCTTCGAGCAGGTGGTGCTGCACCAGGGCGAGGCGCTGGCCCACGTGCGGCAGGTGCTCGCCGGTGGCGACGTGCTGCCCGCCGCGCGCGTGCGCCAGCACCTGGAGCGGCTGGGAGACGGCGCCGTCCTCGTCAACGGCTACGGCCCGACGGAGAACACCACGTTCTCCGCCACGCACACGCTGCGGCGCGGCTCGGACGTGGGCGCCTCCGTGCCCATTGGCCGGCCACTGTCCAACTCCACCGCATACGTGCTGGACGCTTCCATGCAGCCGGTGCCCGTGGGCGTGCCCGGCGAGCTGTACGTCGGCGGTGACGGCCTGGCCTGGGGCTACCTGGGCCGCCCGGACCTGACGGCCGAGCGCTTCGTGCCCCATCCCTTCAGCGCCATTCCCGGTGCGCGCCTGTACCGCACGGGAGACCGGGTGCGCTGGCGCAAGGACGGGACGCTCGACTTCCTGGGCCGCACCGACTTCCAGGTGAAGGTGCGCGGCTTCCGAATCGAGCCCGGCGAGGTGGAGGCCGTGGTGCGCCAGTTCGCTGGCGTGCGCGAGGCCGTGGTGGTGGTGCGCGAGGACGTCCCCGGCGACAAGCGGCTCGTGGCGTACGTGGTGGCGGAGACCGACGAGGAGCTGGAGTCCCGTGCCGTGCGCGCCTTCCTCCAGCAGAAGCTGCCCGAGTACCTGGTGCCCTCGGCGGTGGTGGTGCTGCCCGCGCTGCCGCTGTCGCCCAACGGCAAGGTGGACCGCAAGGCCCTGCCCGCCCCGGACGCTCCGGCCAGCGACGAGGCCATCGAGTACGTGGCGCCCCGCACGGAGGCGGAGCGGCAGCTCGCGCTGTTCTTCTCGGAGCTGCTGCGCGCCGAGCGCGTGGGGGCCCACGACAGCTTCTTCGACCTGGGCGGCCACTCGCTGCTGGCCACGCAGCTCGTCTCGCGCGTGCGCGCGGCGTTCGGCGTCGAGATGCCTCTGCGGGACCTCTTCGAGGCACCCACCGTGGCCGGGCTGGCCGAGCGGCTGGAGGCGGCGCGGCGCTCCGGAGAGGGCCTCCAGGCACCGCCGCTGACGCCGGTGCCGCGCTCGGGCCCGCTGCCGCTGTCCTTCGCGCAGCAGCGCTTGTGGTTCCTCGACCGGCTGGAGCCGGGCAGCCCCTTCTACAACATCCCCGCGGCCCTCCGGCTCGACGGCGCGCTGGACGTGGAGGCACTCGGACGCGCCCTCCAGGAGTTGGTCCACCGCCATGAGGCGCTGCGCACCACGTTCCATGTCCACGAGGACGCGCCGGTGCAGGCAGTCCACGCCCACGCGGAGCTGCCGCTGCCGGTGGTCGACCTGGGCCACCTGCCGGAAGAGGAGCGCGAGGCTCGTGCGCTGAAGCTCGCCTACGAGGAAGCCCAGAAGCCGTTCGACCTGACGCGGGCCCCGCTGCTGCGCACCACGCTGCTGCGCCTGTCCGAGCGCCGCCACGTGCTGCTCTTCACCGTGCACCACATCGTGGCGGATGGCTGGTCCATCGGCGTGCTCATCCGTGAGGTGGGCGCGCTCTATCCCGCCTTCTCCACGGGCCTGCCCTCTCCGCTGGAGCCGCTCACGCTCCAGTACGCGGACTACGCGGCGTGGCAGCGCGGCTGGCTGCGCGACGAGGTCCTCGACAAGCAGGTGGCGTGGTGGAAGCAGCAGCTCGCCGGCCTGCCGCATGCGCTGGAGCTGCCCACGGACCGACCGCGTCCTCCGGTGCAGACATTCCGGGGTACCAATGTGCCGGTGCGCATCTCCGGTGAGCGCATGCTGGCGCTCCAGGCGCTGTGCCGCCGCGAGGGTGTCACGCCGTTCATGGTGCTGCTGTCGGCCTTCCACGTGCTGCTGTCTCGGTACTCGGGCCAGGACGACATCGTGGTGGGCTCGCCCATCGCCAACCGCCGGCAGGCGGACCTGGAGAACATCGTCGGCTTCTTCGTCAACACGCTGGCCCTGCGCGCGCGGCTGACGCCCGGCATGACGTTCCGCGAGCTGCTGGCCCAGGTGCGCGAGAGCACACTGGGCGCGTACACGCACCAGGACGTCCCCTTCGAGAAGCTGGTGGACGAGCTGCGGCCCGAGCGCGACCTGAGCCGCTCGCCGCTGTTCCAGGTGATGCTCGCCCTTCAGAACACGCCCCCCGCCCGGCAGAGCGAGATGGGCTTGACGCTGAGCCCCGTCGAGGTGGACAGCGGCACCGCGAAGTTCGACCTGTCCTTCCTGCTGGCGGACTACGAGTCCGAGATTTCCGGCACGCTCGAGTACAACACCGACCTCTTCGCCGCTGAGACGGCGCGCCGGATGGTGGCCCACCTGATGCGGCTGCTCGACGAGGCCGCCTCCGACCCGGGCCGCGCCGTCGCACGCCTGCCGATGCTCGGCGACGAGGAGCGGCACCGGCTGCTGGTGGAGTGGAACAGCACGGCGAAGGAGCCGCACGCGCCGGTGCTCATGCACCGCCCCGTGGAGGCCCAGGCCGCGCGCACGCCGGACGCGGTGGCCGTCACCGATGGCACGCGCTCGCTCACGTACGCGGAGCTGGACTCGCGCGCCAACCGGCTGGCGAACCACCTGGTGCACCTGGGCGTGCCCGCCGGAGGCACGGTGGGGCTGTGCCTGGACAAGGGCCTGGAGATGGCCGTCGCCGTGCTGGCCACGCTCAAGGCCGGCGCCGCGTACCTGCCGCTGGACCCCAACTACCCCGCCGAGCGGCTGACGTTCATGCTGGAGGACGCGGGTGCGCCCGTGGTGCTCACCGAGGCGCACCTGGCCTCCGCGCTGCCGTCCGGTACGCGGGCCCGCGTCGTGTGCGTGGACACCGAGGCGGAGGCCATCGCTCGTCGGTCCGCCCAGGCCCCGGCCCGGGAGCTGTCGCCCGAGGCCACCTGCTACCTCATCTACACTTCCGGCAGCACCGGCCGGCCCAAGGGCGTGGCGCTACCGCACCGCGCGCTCAGCCACCTGATGACATGGCAGCTGAAGCAGTCGGTGAAGGCGGACGCCACGACGCTGCAGTTCGCCTCGCTCAGCTTCGACGTGTCCTGCCAGGAGCTGTTCTCCACGTGGTGGGCGGGCGGCACGCTGGTGCTGCCCACGGGCGGGCTGCGTCAGGACATGCCCGCGCTGCTGGACTTCATGGCGCGCACCGGCGTGGAACGAATGTTCCTTCCGTTCGTCGCGCTGCAGGCGCTGGCGGATGCCACCGCGCATGGCGCCACCCTGCCCCGCTCGCTGCGCGAGGTGGTGACGGCCGGTGAGCAGTTGCAGGTGACTCCGGCGCTGGTGGCTTTCTTCGAGAAGCTGCCCGGGTGCGTGCTGGAGAACCAGTACGGCCCGTCGGAGACGCACGTCGTCTCCGCGCACCGGCTGCAGGGGGCTCCGGCCTCGTGGCCGCGGCTGCCGTCCATCGGCGGCCCGCTGCCGCACACGCAGCTCCACGTGCTGGACGCGCAGGGGCAGCCTTGCCCCGTGGGCGTGCCGGGCGAGCTGTGCATCGGCGGCGCGCACCTGGCCCACGGCTACTTCGGACGGTCGGAGCTGACGGCGGAGAAGTTCGTGCCGCATCCGTTCAGCGACGTGCCGGGAGCGCGGCTGTACCGCACCGGAGACTCGGCGCGGTGGAAGGCCGACGGGACGGTGGAGTTCCTCGGCCGCCTCGACGGTCAGGTGAAGCTGCGCGGCTTCCGCGTGGAGCTGGGTGAGGTGGAGTCCGCCTTGCGCGCGGCCCCGGGCGTGCGTGACGCGGCGGCCGTCGTGCGCGAGGACGTACCGGGTGACAAGCGCCTCGTAGCCTACGTCATCCCCGCCCCGGGCACGCCCACGGTGGACACCTCCGCCCTGCGCGACTTCCTGAAGCAGCGGCTGCCCGAGTACATGGTGCCCTCCGCCTTCGTCACGCTGGAGGCCCTGCCGCTGACGCCCAGTGGCAAGCTCGCACGCCGGATGCTGCCCGCGCCGGACGCGGAGAGCCTGCGCGGTGACGCGCCCTTCACGGCCCCGCGCACTCCGATGGAGGAGCGACTCGCGGAGTTGTACAGCGGCCTGCTCCGGCTGCCGCGCGTGAGCGTCACCGACAGCTTCTTCGCTCTCGGTGGCCACTCGCTGATGGCCACGCAGCTCATGTCGCGCGTGCGGTCCGCGCTGGGCGTGGAGCTGCCCCTGCGCACCCTCTTCGAGTCCCCCACCATCGAGGGACTCGCCGCCGCCATCCAGCGCGCCGGGCAGCCTGTAGCCGAGGCACCGGGCCCGGCGATGACGGGTGGCAACCGCACGGAGGCTCCGCTCTCCTTCGCGCAGCAGCGGCTCTGGTTCCTGGACCGGCTGTCGCCCGGCGGCGCCGCGTACAACCTGGCCACGGCGCTGCGGCTCACCGGCCCGCTGGACCTGGACATCCTGGAGCGCGTGCTCACGGAGCTGGCGCGCCGGCACCACGTGCTGCGCACCACCTTCCGCGACGCGGAGGAAGGCCCGTTGCAGGTCATCCATCCGCCCGCGCCGGTGCGCCTCGCCATCGACGACCTGCGCGCGCTGTCTCCCGAGGCGCGCGAGGCCGAGGCCCCGCGCCTCGCCACCGAGGAGGTCCAGCAGCCGTTCCACCTGGAGCAGGGCCCGCTGTGGCGCGCCCGCGTGCTGTGGCTGGGGGCACAGGACCACGTCTTCGTCCTGACGATGCACCACGCCATCTCCGACGGCTGGTCCCTGGGCGTGCTCGTCGAGGAGCTGACGGCGCTGTACGCGGCCTTCGCCACCGGCCGGCCGTCGCCGCTGCCCGAGCTGCCACTCCAGTACGCCGACTACTCCGTGTGGCAGCGCGAGTGGCTGCGGGGCGAAGTGCTGGAGCGGCAGATTGCCTTCTGGCGTCAGCAGCTCGCCGGGGCTCCGGCGGCGCTGGAGCTGCCCACTGACCGTCCGCGTCCGGCCATGCAGACGACGCATGGGGCGAGCCTCCCGGTGCGGCTCCCGGCCTCGCTGTCCCGGGCCCTGGCGGACGTGTGCCAGCGCGAGGGCGTCACGCCCTTCATGGCCCTGCTCGCCGCGTGGCAGTCGCTGCTGTCACGCTACTCCGGGCAGGACGACATCCTGGTGGGCTCGCCCATCGCCGGCCGCACGCGCGCCGAGCATGAGCCGCTCATCGGCTTCTTCATCAACACCCTGGTGCTCCGCGCGCGGCTGACGCCCGGCCTGACGTTCCGCGAGCTGCTCGCCCAGGTGAAGGAGACGACGCTCGGCGCCTACGCCCACCAGGACGTGCCCTTCGAGAAGCTCGTCGAGGCGCTCCAGCCGCCGAGAGACCCGAGCCGCTCGCCGTTCTTCCAGGTGGGCTTCGTGCTGCAGAACACGCCGCTGCCCCCGGCGCCGGACGCCGTGCTGCGGGTGGAGCCGGTGTCCGTGGACACCAACACCGTCAAGAACGACCTGCACCTGTCCCTGGCGGACGGCCCCGAGGGGCTCGGCGGCTCGCTGGAGTACAGCACCGACCTGTTCGACGCCCCCACCGTCGAGCGCCTGATGCGGCACTTCCAGGCGCTGCTGGAGGCGCTGCTCCTCCAGCCCGGGCTCCGCATCGACCGGGCTCCGCTGCTCACGCCCGAGGAGCGTCGGCGCGTCCTCGTGGACTGGAACGACACCCGGGTGGCCCCCCCGCTCGACACCTGCGTGCACTCGCTGTTCGAGGCCCAGGCCGCGCGCACTCCGGACGCGGAGGCCGTCACGTTCGAGGGCCGTTCGCTCAGCTACCGGGAGCTGGACGCGCGCGCCAACCAACTGGCGCACCACCTGCGCTCGCTGGGCGTGGGGCCGGACGTCCCGGTGGCCCTGTGCGTGGAGCGCTCGGTGGAGCTGGTGGTGGGGATGCTCGGCATCCTCAAGGCCGGCGGCGCCTTCGTGCCGATGGACCCGAGCCATCCGTCCGAGCGGCTCGGCTTCGTGCTGGCGGACTCGGCCGTGCCCGTGGTCGTCACGCAGGAGCCCATCGCCGACGAGTTGCCCACGCGCGGCGAGCTGCTGGTGCTGCTCGACGCGGACGAGGCGCTGCTCGCGCGGCAGCCCACGACCGCGCCCGTGACGCGGACGGCGGCGGAGAGCCTCGCGTACGTCATCTACACCTCGGGCAGCACGGGCCGGCCCAAGGGCACGCTGCTGCACCACCGGGGCCTCTGCAACACGGCGCTCGCGGCGGCGAAGGCGCACGGCTTCCGGCCCGGGAGCCGGGTGCTCCAGTTCGCGGCGGCCACCTTCGACGCGGCGGTCTGCGAGGTGTTCTCCACGCTGCTCGCCGGAGCCACGCTCGTGCTCGCCCCCCGAGAGCGGCTGCTGCCGGATGCGCCGCTGCGTGGGCTGCTGGAGGAGCAGCGCATCACGGCTGTCACGCTCACCCCGTCCGTGCTCGCACAGCTCGAGCCCCGGGGACTGCCCTCCCTGGAGACGGTCATCTCCGCGGGCGAGGCCCTGCCCGCCGACGTGGCCCGTCGCTGGAGCGAGCGGCGCGTGCTGCTCAACGCGTACGGCCCCACGGAAGTCACCGTGTGCGCGGCCATCACGCCCTACCCCGGGCTGGGTCGCCCCGTGCTCACGGCCGAGGTGCCACACCTCGCGAAGCCGAGCCTCGATACGACCCCAGGCGCCACGAGCCAGCCGCAGCCGTCCGTGCGCGTCACGCTCGGCCGTGCCTGGCCCAACACGCGGCTGTACGTGCTCGACGCGCACCTGCAGCCCGTGCCCGTGGGTGTCGCGGGCGAGCTGTACGTCGGCGGCGTGGGCCTCGCGCGCGGCTACCTGCGCCGGCCGGAGCTGACCGCCGAGCGCTTCGTGCCGGACCCGTTCGGTGACACCGCGGGCGCGCGTCTGTACCGCACGGGAGACCGCGTGCGCTGGCTCCTCAACGGCGAGCTGGAGTACCTCGGCCGCGACGACGGACAGGTCAAGCTGCGCGGCTTCCGCATCGAGACGGGTGAAGTCGAGGCCGCGCTCACCGCCCACGCCTCCGTCCAACACGCCGCCGTGCAGGCCCGTGAGGACGCGAATGGCGAGAAGCGGCTCGTGGCCTACGTCGTGCCGCACGACGGCCAGTCCATCGAGCCCGACGTGCTGCGCGCCTTCCTCACCACGCGCCTGCCCGAGTACATGCTGCCCGCGGCCTTCGTCCCGCTGGCCGCGCTGCCCCTCACCGTCCACGGCAAGCTGGACACCCGGGCCCTGCCGTCTCCCGAGGAGACCGGCCTCGCCACCGCGTCCCGCCCCCTGGTGCCTCCGCGCGACGCGCTGGAGGAGCAGCTCGTGCGGCTCTGGGAGGAGCTGCTCGGCATGTCGCCCATCGGCGTGCAGAACGACTTCTTCGAGCTGGGCGGCCACTCCCTGCTCGCCGTCCGCATGATGTCGCGCATCCGCGAGCGCACCGGCCACGACCTGCCCGTGTCCGCCCTCTTCCAGGGCGCCACCGTGGAGCGCCTCGCCGCGCTGCTGCGCCAGCGACCGCCGGAGTCTCCCACCCGCGCCTCGCCCGTGGTGACGCTCCGCTCCGGCAGCGCCGGCCACCGCCCGCTGTTCCTCGTCCACCCGATTGGCGGCAACGTCTT
The DNA here is from genome assembly GCF_012933655.1 of Pyxidicoccus fallax. Taxonomy (GTDB): domain Bacteria; phylum Myxococcota; class Myxococcia; order Myxococcales; family Myxococcaceae; genus Myxococcus; species Myxococcus fallax. The sequence continues at coordinate 24,788 of NZ_JABBJJ010000147.1, forward strand.
CTGCTACGCCGACCTGGCCCGCGCGCTCGACGGACAGCGGCCCATCCTCGGCCTCGAAGCGCCACTGCCGTCGGAGGCGCCGTCCTCCATGGAGGCCCTGGCCGCCGCGCACCTGCGCCACGTCCGTGAAGTCCAGCCCACCGGCCCCTATCTCCTGGGTGGATGGTCCCTGGGTGGCGTCGTCGCCCTCGAAATGGCCCGCCAGCTCCAGTCCCAGGGTGAAGTCGTGGAGCTGCTGGCCCTCATCGACCCGAGCCCCGTCACCGCCACGCCCGAGGCGCGCGGCTCCGAGCCCGAGGAGGCCGTCCACGCCGCCGGCCTCTTCGCCCTGGACCTCGCCCACGTCGCGGGCGTACCGCTCGGGCTCCCGGCCACCCTTCCGGAGGGCCTCACACCCGAGCGCATCCTGGAGCACCTGCTCACCGCGGCCCGGCAGGCAGGCGTCGCGCTCCCCGGGGGAGACCTGCCCTCCCTCCAGGCGCTCTTCGCCACCTTCCGGAGCAACCTGGAGGCTCTGCGCGGCTATGCGGCCCGGACCTACACCGGCCCCACGCTGCTGGTGCGCGCCGCGGACTCCGAGGACGCACGGGATGATCGGGGTTGGACCCGCGTCCTCCCAGATGTCACCCCGCAAGGCCTCCCCGGAGACCACTACTCACTGCTAAGAGTCCCCCGCGTCTCCGCCTTGGCGGAGCACCTCGACACCGCCCTGCGCGGTACATCGACGAGTCCGAAGCCCTGAAATGGGTCAGGGCCCCTGGAACAGGCGGAAGGCGGGCGGGGTCGCCGGCTTGACGTCTTTTTCAGGGATGTGAACAGAATGCACCCACTCCCAGGAGTCGAACACCATGGCGGATGAGCGCGAAGACACGACCGTCTACAAGGTCGTCGTGAACCACGAAGAGCAGTACTCCATCTGGCCGGCGGACCGCGAGAACGCGCTCGGCTGGAAGGATGCGGGCAAGCAGGGCCCCAAGGCCGAGTGCCTGGAGTACATCAAGCAGGTCTGGACGGACATGCGTCCCCTGAGCCTCCGCAAGAAGATGGAGGAGCAGGCCCAGCTGAAGAACTGAAGTCCTCCGGGACAACACGCCCCCGCGGCCCGGCGTCATGGCCAGGGCCGGGGGGCGTGCCTGTCTCAAGCCACTAGAGGTCCGGCGGCGGCCGGACACCCAGGTGGCACGCACGCAACGCCAGCTGCGTGCGGTTCTCCGCGCCCAGCTTCCGGTAGAGCTGCGTGACGTGCGACTTCACCGTGCGCTCCGCGATCTGCAGGTGCGCGGCGATCTTCAGGTTGTCCGCGCCTCCCGCCACGTACGCCAGCACCTCGCGCTCGCGCTGCGTGAGCGCCAGCAGCACGCTGGCGGTGGGCGACGTCACCGGCGGATGCTCGAAGTCATTCCGGAGCAACTGCACCGGGAACAACCGCTCGCCCCGCACCAACGAGTTGATGGCCGACGCCACGGCCGTGGTGCCGAGGCCCGCTCGGAAGAGGTAGCCGGAGGCGCCCTCGTCGAAGCACTGCGAGATGATCTCCGGCGAGCTCACCGCGGAGAGCAGCAGCATCCTCACCTCGAGCCGGCGCTTGCGCGCCTCCCGCAGCAGGTTGATGCCCTCCGTCACGGAGCAGCCGACAGCCGCCTCGCTGTCGCCCTCCACGTCCATGACCGCCACCTGCGGCGGGTCGGTGCCCAGACCATCGAGGAAGAGCCGCACGTCCCTCGTCACCGAGGACACCTGCACGCCCTCTCCACGGAGACCCTCGGCGAGGCCCTGCCAGGCCGCCCACGGTCCCTCGAGAATCGATACACGAATCGCTGCTTGATTGTTTGCCATGCGAAGGCCCCCCAGCCGCCATGGCGAGAAACTGCAATGACTACATGTTGACCACAGCCGACTCCGAAACTCCGGGTCAACGGGGAGTGGGACTAGGAAGAACGAGCGCGTCCGCTGAACCACTTCGGAATCGGTCTACCGATACAAGACTCGACTCCAGACTGCTTCTGACTGCCAACTCCGACTACGTCCGTTCGGGCCAGCCTCCTGACGGCCCACTCCAGGGTCCACGCATGAAACCCTAACACCGGGAAAGCGCGGGCGCGACTCAGCCCCGGTGGGAGTGTCTAGTGTGCATGAATTGGATCCGGTTCCAGGGGCTTCCGACGTCGGTTCGTCATCGCTGTCCGCCCCCGGACACGCCGCGCCGTCCACAATCCGATAGACGAGGCCCTCCTGTCCCACCTCTTCGTCCAATGACGAACACCCCATTAATTCCAGCAAAACCAGCGAGCCCTGTCCAGGTGGGGGAAAAACCCCTCCGGAATACCCCTGAGACGGCCGTGTATGCTGGGTGGCCTACATGAGCACCGCCTCATCCCCCCACCTCGACGTGGCCACGCCGGAGCGCGTGGCGCTGACGCTGCCCGTGGCCGGTATCGGCTACCGGTGCCTGGCCTGGCTCGTGGACGCGAGCCTGTTGTTCTTCTTCTGGATTGTCGCCTACTTCGTCTTCACGCTGCTGGTGTCGGACGTGCTGGGCGTCTTCCAGGGGCTGTCCGGGCTGGGGCAGACGCTGCTGGTGGTGGGCGTCTTCGCGACGCAGTGGCTGTACTGGACGCTGGCGGAGGTCTTCTGGCACGGGCAGACGCCCGGCAAGCGCGCGCTGGGCATCCGCGTGGTGCGGATGGACGGCTCGCCGGTGGGCCTCTACGAGAGCGCGGTGCGCAACCTCTGCCGCGCGGTGGACTTCCTGCCGGCGGCGTACGCCACGGGCTGCATCTCCATGCTGCTCACCCGCCAGCACCGGCGCCTGGGAGACTTGCTGGCCGGCACGCTGCTGGTGCGCGAGGAGCGCATCGACCTGGACAAGTACACCACCGCGCCCGCCCCCGGAGCGACGCCAGCAGCCGCGGGCGCCTCCCGCGCGCTGACGCCGGAGGAGGTGGAGCTGGTGCTGGCCTTCCTCGCGCGCGCGCCCGGGCTGCAGCCCGACGTGCGGCTGCGGCTGGGCACGCGGCTGGTGGACCGGGTGGGCGGGCTGTCCGGCGAGGAGCGCGAGGCGGTGCTCGCCTCCCCCGAGCGGCTGGAGTCCTTCCTGCGCGCCCGCGCCCGGGCGGAGGTCTGACATGGCGTTGCCGCTGCCCGCCTTCGTGGCGAAGCGCCGCGCGGACTGGGACGCGCTCCAGGCGCTGCTGGGCCGCCAGCGCTCCGGCGCGCTGAAGCTGGAGGAGCTGCGCACGCTGGACACGCTCTACCGCCGCGCCGCCGCGGACCTGGCGCATACCCAGACGTTCTACCCGGGCACGGACGCGCACCGCTTCCTCAACCAGCTATGCGGCCAGGCCTACGCCGCCATCTACCAGCCGCCGCGCGAGCGCTGGCCCGCCGTGCGCGACTTCTTCCGGCGCGACTTCCCGCGCACACTGCGCCGCGAGAAGGGCTTCGTGGGCGCCAGCGCCGCCCTCTTCTGCCTGGGGCTGCTGCTGGGAGCGCTGGTGGTGCTGTGGGAGCCGCGCGGCGCGGAGCTGCTGGTGCCGGCCGGCGTGCGCCAGTACGTGGCCCACGGCCGCATGTGGACGGACGACATCCTGTCGGTGGCGCCACCCAACTCGGTGGCGTCCGGCATCGCCACCAACAACCTCACCGTCACCATCCTCACCTTCGCCATGGGGATGCTGTTCGGCCTGGGCACCCTCTACATGCTGGTGAACAACGGCGTGCACATCGGCGCCGTGGGCGCGCACTGCATCCGGGAGGGCATGGCGCGCGGGTTCTTCGACTTCATCTCCGCGCACGGCCCGGTGGAGCTGTCCATCATCGTCATCGCGGGCGGCGCGGGCCTCATGGTGGGCCAGGCGCTCATCGACCCGGGAGAGCTGCCGCGAGGCCAGGCCCTGGCGCTGCGGGGGCGCGAGGCGGTGAAGCTGGTGCTGGGCTGCGCGCCCTTCCTGGCCTTCATCGGCGTGGTGGAGGGCTACGTGTCCCCGGGCAGCATGTTCCCCACCTGGGTGAAGGCGGGGCTGGGCCTGTCGCTGGGGGCGCTCTTCTGGGGCTACCTGCTGCGGGCCGGCAGGGCGGAAGCGGACGGCGCGGCGGTGCCCGCGGACAGCGCCTCCTGACGCTTGCGCGCGCGGTGCCGGAGGATGCGCTCGTAGGCCGCGTTCAATTCGCGCATCTTCTCCGCCGAGCCGCCGCGGTCCGGGTGCCGCTCCATGGCCAGCGCGTGGTAGCGCGCGCGCACCGTCTCCGCCGAGTCCAGCGGCGACACGCCCAGCAGCCGGTACGGGTCCTGGTCCTCCAGGGCGGACAGCCAGCGATCCAACCGGTCCTTCACCTCCAGGAAGCGCGCGTCCTCGTCGCCCGTGTCCTTCACGGGGTGCGTGCGCACCTTCGCATCCGCGCGGAAGACGTCCGAGTACACGCTGGACACCCAGCGGTGACACCCCGAGCACCGGAAGTAGCGCACCCGCTGCCCGTTCTGCAGGGTCATCCGGATGCCGCAGTGGGTGCACTCCACCTCGACGTTCTCCAGGGTCTGCCAGTTCGCGACCGCCGCTGCTCCCATCGGACCTTGCTCCTCTTGCAACACGCCTGTAGCACCGCCAAGGTCCCACGAAGGGAGATCGCGTCAAGAAAAACTCCCACCTCTGGCCCCCCCGTCCCCCTCCCGGGGCCCGGGTTTCGGGGTAGAAC
>NZ_JABBJJ010000148.1 GCF_012933655.1 Pyxidicoccus fallax
CAGGATTCCCATCGACCAGCCGTCCGACACGATGTGGTGCATCACCAGCACCAGCACGTGCTCCTGCTCCGACACCTTCACCAGGGCCGTTCTCAGCAGCGGCCCTCTCTCCAGGTCGAACGGACGGTGGATCTCCTCCTCCACCCAGCGCTGTGCCGCGCCTTCGCGCTCCGCCTCCGGCAGCGCGCTCAGGTCCCGCAGCTCGAGGACAACCGTCGGCTCCGCTCCGATGACCTGCACCGGGGCGCCGGCTTCCGCGCGGAACGTGGTGCGCAGCGACTCGTGGCGGCGCACCAGCTCGCGGAAGCTTCTCTCCATGGCCGCGACATCCAGGTGGCCCTTCAGCTTCACCACCGTGGGTACGTTGTAGAAGGAGCTTCCCGGCTCCAGCTGATCCAGGAACCACAGCCGCTGCTGCGCGAAGGACAGCGGTAGCGCGCCGTCGCGCGGCACTCGCATCACGGGCGGTGCTCGGACTCCCAGCTGCTCCGTGGAGCTCTCGTCGATTCTCCTGGCGAGCTTCTCCACCGTGGACGCCTCGAAGACGTCACGCAGCGGCAGCTCCACCTTCAGCTCCTGTCTCACGTGGGAGACGAGCTGCGTAGCCAGGAGTGAGTGACCGCCGAGTTCGAAGAAGTCGTCGTGCAGGCCAACCCGCGCGACGTTCAGGACCTCCGCGAAGATGGCCGCCAGCTTCTTCTCCGTCTCCGTGCGCGGTGCCTCGAACTGCTCGTCGCTCGTGCCTGCCGCATCCGGTGCGGGCAGGGCCTTGCGGTCCACCTTGCCGTTGGGTGTGAGTGGCAGCACGTCCAGCACCACGTACGCGGACGGCACCATGTACTCGGGCAGCCGCTGCTTCAGGTGCGTGCGCAGGCTGGCCGCATCCAGTGCCGCGCCCTCCTTCGCCGCCACGTACGCCACCAGCCGCTTGCCTTCGGCTCCGTCCTCCCGCGCCACGACGACGGCCTCGCTGACTCCCGTGTGCTGCGCCAGTGCCGTCTCGACCTCACCCAGCTCGATGCGGAAGCCGCGTACCTTCACCTGCCCGTCACGGCGGCCGATGAACTCCAGCTTTCCGTCGCCCTTCCACCGCACCAGGTCGCCCGTGCGGTACAGCCGCTCGCCGTCGCCGAACGGGTTGGGCACGAAGCGCTCGGCCGTCAGCTCCGGCCGGCCCACGTACCCCACCGCCAGGCCTTCGCCTCCCACGTACAGCTCGCCCGGCACTCCCACCGGGACCGGGCGCATCCACGTGTCCAGCACGTACGCCGACGTATTCGTGATGGGACGGCCGATGGGCACCGAGGCGCCCAGTTCCTCCACTCCCTCCATGCGGTAGCACGCGGAGAAGGTCGTGTTCTCCGTCGGGCCGTACCCGTTGATGAGCACGTTTCCAGAGGCCAGCCGCTCCTTCACTCGCGTCACCGGCAGCACGTCGCCACCCGCGAGCACCTGCTTCACCCGCGCCAGCGCTTCGGGCTGCCTCGCCTGCATCTGCTCGAAGAGGGCCGCCGTCAGCCACAGGGACGTGATGCCGGACTCACCCAGCGCCCGGCCCAGCTCCTCCAGCGACGGAGTCCCTGCCGGGTACACCACCAGCTTCGCGCCATGCAGCAGCGCACCCCAGACTTCCAGCGTCGAGGCGTCGAACGAGATGGGCGCCAGCTGCAGCCACACCTCCTCCGGTCCGAAATGCGCGTAGTCGGTCCCCACGCCAGCGGCTGCGGGACCCGACCGTGCGGCGTCGGCTCCGGTGCTCACACCGGTGGCCATGAGGCCCGTCGCACCCTGGACTCCCGCGTTGCTCAGCACCAGCCGCGTCACGGCCCGGTGTGGCACGCCCACGCCCTTCGGCCTGCCCGTGCTTCCCGACGTGAACATCACGTACGCCAGGTTGCCTCCGCTCACCTTCACCGACGGCGCGCTCTCCGGCTGGCGGGCGATGACGTCCGCATCCGCGTCCACGCACACCACCAGCTCACTGCCCTCGGCCACCTCCTCCGCCAGCTTCTCCTGCGCCACCAGCAAGGCCACTCCGGCCTCGCGCTTCATCCACCCCAGCCGCTCCAGCGGGTAGCTGGCATCCAGCGGCACGTACACACCACCCGCCTTCAGGATGCCCAGCACGCTCACCACCAGCTCCAGCGAGCGCTCCACGCACAGGCCCACCCGCACCTCGGGCCCCACTCCCATGCCCCTCAGGTGGTTGGCCAGCTGGTTGGCCTTGCGGTCGAGCTGCGCGTACGTCAGCCGCTGGCCCGCGTACTCCACCGCGACGGCCTCCGGCGTACGCCTCGCCTGCTCAGCGAACAGCTCGTGCAGGCCCGCCTCGCGCGGGTACTCCACTCGCGTCCCGCTCCACTCGGACACCAGCCGACGCTGCTCCTCCTCGCCCATCAGCGGCAGGTCCGCCAGCCGCGTGTCCGGCGTCCGCACCGCGGCTGCCAGCAACACCCGCAGGTGCTCCAGCATCCGGTCCATCGTGCCCGCGTCGAACAGGTCGGTGTTGTAGTTGACCGCCGCCACGACCCCCTGCGGCACCTCCTCCACCACGAGCGACAGGTCGTACTTCGAGGTGTTCCCCTCCGACTCCACGCCCGACAGCGTCAGCCCCTGCCTCAGCTTCACTTCCTTCGACGGAGTGTTCTGGAGCGTCAGCGTCACCTGGAACAGCGGGCTGCGGCTCAGGTCGCGCTCGGGGCGCAGTTCCTCCACCAGCTTCTCGAACGGCACCTCCTGGTGCGCATACGCGCCCAGCGTCGCCTCACGCACCTGCGCCAGCAGCTCGCGGAAGCTCTGCCGGGGCGCCAGCTTCGCGCGCAGCACCAGCATGTTCGCGAAGAAGCCGATGAGGCCCTCCATCTCCGCCTGCGTGCGGCCCGCGATGGGCGAGCCCACGCACACGTCGTCCTGTCCCGAGTACTTCGACAGCACTGTCTGGAACGCCGTCAGCAGCACCATGAACGGCGTCGCGCCCTCACGGCGTGCGAGCACCTCCATGTCCCGCCACAGCGCCTTCGGCCAGATCACATGGCGGACCTCGCCCCGGTGCGTCTGCACCGCCGGACGCGGCCTGTCCGTTGGCAGCTCCAGCGCCGCGGGCGCGCCTTCGAGCTGCTGCTTCCAATACCCGAGCTGTGCCTCCAGCACCTCGCCCTTCAGCCAGTCGCGCTGCCACACCGCGTAGTCCGGGTACTGCACCGGCATCTCGGGCAGCAGCGGCGGACGGCCCAGGGAGAACGCCTCGTACAGGGCGGCCACCTCACGCACGAGGACGCCCATCGACCAGCCGTCCGACACGATGTGGTGCATCACCAGCACCAGCACGTGCTCCTGCTCTCCAATCCGGAGCAGCGACGTCCGCAGCAGCGGACCCCGCGCCAGGTCGAACGGGCGGTGCGACTCCTCCTCCGCGCGGCGAACGGCTTCCTCGTCCCGCTGCGCCTTCGTGGAACCCTCCAGCTCGACGAACTCGAGCGTCACACGGCCCGCCGGAGCGATGACCTGCACCGGCGTGCCACCGTCGGAGCGGAAGGTGGTGCGCAGGGCCTCGTGGCGCCGCACCAGCGCTTCGAAGCTCCGCTCCAGCGCGCCCACGTCCAGCGGGCCCGTCAGCTTCACCACCGCGGGCACGTTGTAGAAGGCACTGCCCGGCGCGAGCTGCTCCAGGAACCACAGCCGCTGCTGCGCGAACGACAGCGGCAGCACGCTCTGCCCCTCCGGCCGCCTCCGCAGCGGCGGCGCCGCGATGCCCGCCCCGGCCCGCATCGCACGCTCCACCCGCTCGGCGAGCGCCGCCACGGTGGGCGCTTCGAAGAGGTCTCGCAGCGGCAGGTCGATGCCAAAGGCACCCCGGATGCGCGAGATGGCCTGCGTGGCCAGCAACGAGTGCCCACCCAGCTCGAAGAAGCCGCTGTGCACGTCGACCTGCTCGAGCCCGAGCACCTCGGCGTAGAGGCCCGCCAGCGCCTCCTCGGTGGCCGTGCGGGGCGCGGTGAAGCGCTCTGGCTCCGCCGCCTGTACGTCCGGCGCGGGCAGGGCTCCACGGTCCACCTTGCCGTTGGGCGTCAGGGGCAGCGCGTCCAGCATCACGAACGCCCGCGGCACCATGTAGTCCGGCAGCGTCCTGCCCAGGAAGTCGCGGAGCGACTCGGGCTCTACCGGCTGGCCGGGTCTCGGCACGGCGTACGCGACCAGTCGCTTGCCGCCCGTCTGGCCCTCGCGCGCGAGCACCACCGCCTCGCGCACCGCGGGGTGGCGCTCCAGCGCCGCTTCGATTTCACCGGGCTCCACGCGGTAGCCGCGAATCTTGAGCTGGTGGTCCACACGGCCGAGGAACTCGACGCGGCCATCCGCCAGCAGGCGCGCCCGGTCTCCCGTCCGGTACATCCGCGCGCCCGGCACGTCCGAGTACGGGTCCGCCACGAAGCGCTCGGCCGTCAGGTCCGGCCGGCCCAGGTAGCCACGGCCGACGCCGCTGCCCCCGATGCACAGCTCTCCCGGAATGCCCGCGGGCACCGGCGCCAGGCGCGCATCCAGTACGTAGATGCGCGCATTCGGAATCGGCCGGCCGAGCGGCACGGATACGGAGACGCGCCCTTCCGTCCCACGCTCCACGCGCTGCGTGAGCACGCCCACCGTCGTCTCGGTGGGACCGTAGTGGTTGAACACCCCCAGCTCCGGCGACAGCGCGTGGATGCGGTCGACGAGCGACCAGTCCAGGACGTCGCCGCCCATCACCAGCCGCTGGCGTGGCAGCACCCGCTCGGGCCTGCCGGATGCCAGGAGTGCCTGGAGGTGCGCGGGGACGATCTTCAGGCAGTCCACCTGCTCACGCTCGAAGAGCGCGGACAGCGCCGCCGGGTCGGAGGCCTGCTCGCGCGACACGAGGTGCAGCGCGCCGCCATGGCAGAGCGCCGGGAAGACGGCGGTGTTGCCGAGGTCCGCCGCCAGCGTGGACACGGAGGCGAAGCTCGCGCCCTCCGGCAGCTCCAGCCGGCGCGAGACACCCTCCACGTAGTTGACGAGCTGGCGGTGCTCGATGGCCACGCCCTTCGGCCGGCCGGTGGAGCCGGAGGTGAAGATGACGTACGCGAGGTTCTCCGGCACCGTCACGGGCCGCGGGTTGGCGTCACTCCGGCCAGCCAGCACGGCGGCGTCGGAGTCCAGGCACACCACGGCCCCCGCCGTCCACCCGAGTCCCGCCGCCAGCTCCGACCGCGTGACGAGCGCGCGAGCCCCGGCGTCCGAGAGGATGCCGCGCAGGCGCTCCGCGGGGAACGCGGGGTCCAGGGGGACGTAGGCGCCGCCCGCCTTGAGGATGCCCCACAGGCCGACCAGCGCGCTGACGGAGCGGTCCAGGTACAAACCCACCGGCACATCCGGGCCCACTCCGAGCCCACGCAGGTGGTGCGCGAGCTGGTTCGCCCGGCGGTTCAGCTCCCGGTACGACAGCCGCGAGTCCTCGGCGACGACCGCTTCCGCGTCGGGCGTCCGCTCCACCTGCGCCTCGAAGAGGGCGTGGATGGTGGCGGGTGGGAAGGTGACGCGCGTGTCATTCCACTCCACCAGCAGCCGGCGCTGCTCCACGTCGCCCACCAGCGGCAGGTCCGCCAGCCGCGTGTCCGGGGCCCGCACGGCCGCCTCCAGCAGCACCCGCAGGTGCCCCACGAGCCGGCTCATCGTGTCGCGCTCGTAGAGGTCGCGGTTGTACATCACGGTGACGGAGAGCCCGTGGGGCTGCTCGGACATCACGACGGAGAAGTCGAACTTCGACGTCCGCGACTCCGCGTCCATGCTGGACAGCGTCAGCTCCGGCAGCCGCAGCTCCGTCTTGGGCGTGTTCTGCAGGATGAACATCACCTGGAACAGCGGGCTCCGACTCAGGTCGCGCTCCGGCTTGAGCACCTCGACGAGCCGCTCGAAGGGGACGTCCTGGTGCGCGTACGCCCCGAGCGTCACCTCGCGCGCCTGGGCCACGAGCTGCCGGAACGTCGGGTTGCCGCCGAGCTTCGCGCGCAGCACCAGCGTGTTGACGAAGAAGCCGATGAGCCCCTCCGTCTCCGCGCGGGTGCGGTTGGCGATGGGCGAACCCACGCACACGTCGTCCTGTCCCGAGTAGCGCGACAGCACCGTCTGGAACGCCGCCAGCAGCACCATGAAGGGCGTCGCGCCCTCGCCGTGTGCCAGGACCGACACCGACTCCCAGAGTTCCCTCGGCCACTGGAGGTCGAAGCTCTCGCCGCCGAAGGTCTGGACCGCCGGCCGGGGCTTGTCCGTGGGCAGCTCCAGGGCCCTGGGGGCGCCGTGGAGCTGCTGCTTCCAGTACGCGAGCTGGGCATCCAGCACCGCGCCCTCCAGCCACTCCCGCTGCCACACCGCATAGTCCGCGTATTGGAGCGGCAGCTCGGGCAGGGACGAAGGCTGGCCTCGCGAGAACGCCTCGTACAGCGCGCCCAGCTCGCGGATGAGCACATCCATCGACCAGCCGTCCGACACGATGTGGTGCATCACCAGCACCAGCACGTGCTCCCGCGCGGAGAGCCTGAGCAACGTGACGCGCAGCAGCGGCCCCTGTGCCAGGTTGAACGGCTGCTGGGCCTCTCGCTCGATGAGCCGCGCCGCTTCGGATGAACGCTCCGCCTCGGGCAGGCCGCTGAGGTCCTCGACGCGCAGGTTCACCTTCGCCCTGGGCGAGATGACCTGCACCGGAGAGCCGTTCCTGTCCTGGAAGGTCGTGCGCAGCGACTCGTGCCGGCTCACCAGCGCGCTGAAAGCCTGCTCCAGGGCCTCGAACTTCACCGTGCCCTTCAGCTTCACCGCGACGGGGATGTTGTAGGAGTGGCCGCCCGGTTCCAGTTGGTCGAGGAACCACAGGCGCTGCTGGGCGAAGGACAGCGGCAGCGTGCTCGTGCGGGGCGCCCGCTTGAGGGGCGGTGCCTTCAGACCGACGCCGTCGGTGAGTGCCTTCTCCAGGCGCTCGGCCAGCTTCTCCACCGTCGGGGCTTCGAAGACGTCGCGCAGCGGCAGTTCCACCCGGAACGTCTCACGCACCCGCGAGACGAGCTGCGTGGCCAGCAGCGAGTGACCGCCCAGCTCGAAGAAGTCGTCATGCAGACCGACGCGCTCGGCGTGCAGCAACTCCGAGAAGATGGCCGCCAGCTTCTTCTCCATCTCCGTGCGCGGCGCCTCGAACTGCTCGGAGCTGCTGACTGGCGCGTCCGGCATGGGCAGGGCCTTGCGGTCCACCTTGCCGTTGGGCGTCAGCGGCAGCACGTCCAGCACCACGTACGCGGACGGCACCATGTACTCGGGCAGCCGCTGCTTCAGGTGCGCGCGCAGCGTGGTCGCGTCCAGTGACGCACCCTTCTTCGCGGTCACGTACGCCACCAGCCGCTTGCCTTCGGCTCCGTCCTCCCGCGCCACGACGACGGCCTCGCTGACTCCGGAGTGCTGTGTCAGCGCCGTCTCCACCTCACTCAGCTCGATGCGGAAGCCACGCACCTTCACCTGCGTGTCGTTGCGGCCGAGGAACTCCAGCGTGCCGTTCTTCCTCCAGCGCACCTGGTCGCCCGTGCGGTACAGCCGCTCGCCGTCGCCGAACGGGTCGGGCACGAAGCGCTCGGCCGTCAGCTCCGGCCGGCCCACGTACCCTACCGCCAGTCCCTCTCCTCCCACGTACAGCTCGCCCGGCACTCCCACCGGTACCGGACGCATCCACGTGTCCAGCACGTACGCGGACGTGTTCGTGATGGGACGGCCGATGGGCACCGAGGCGCCCAGCTCCTCCACTCCCTCCATGCGGTAGCACGCGGAGAAGGTGGTGTTCTCCGTCGGGCCGTACCCGTTGACGAGCACGTTTCCAGAGGCCAGCCGCTCCTTCACTCGCGTCACCGGCAGCACGTCGCCACCGGCGAGCACCTGCTTCACTCGCGCCAGTGCTTCGGGCTGCCTCGCCTGCATCTGCTCGAAGAGGGCCGCCGTCAGCCACAGGGACGTGATGCCGGACTCGCCCAGCGTCCGGCCCAGCTCCTCCAGCGACGGAATGCCCGCCGGGTACACCACCAGCTTCGCGCCATGCAGCAGCGCGCCCCACACCTCCAGCGTCGAGGCGTCGAACGAGATGGGCGCCAGCTGCAGCCACACCTCCTCCGGTCCGAAGTGCGCGTAGTCGGCCCCCACGCCAGCGGCTGCGGGACCGGACCGTGCGGCGTCGGCTCCGGTACTCACACCGGTGGCTATGAGGCCCGTCGCACCCTGGACTCCCGAGTTGCTCAGCACCAGCCGCGCCACGGCCCGGTGCGGTACGCCCACGCCCTTCGGCTTGCCCGTGCTTCCCGACGTGAACATCACGTACGCCAGGTTGCCTCCGCTCACCTTCACCGACGGCGCGCTCTCCGGCTGGCGGGCAATGACGTCCGCATCCGCGTCCACGCACACCACCAGCTCGCTGCCCTCGGCCACCTCCTCCGCCAGCTTCTCCTGCGCCACCAGCAAGGCCACTCCGGCCTCACGCTTCATCCACCCCAGCCGCTCCAGCGGGTAGCTGGCGTCCAGCGGCACGTACACACCACCCGCCTTGAGGATGCCCAGCACGCTCACCACCAGCTCCAGCGAGCGCTCCACGCACAGGCCCACCCGCACCTCGGGCCCCACGCCCATGCCCCTCAGGTGGTTGGCCAACTGGTTGGCCTTGCGGTCGAGCTGCGCGTACGTCAGCCGCTGGCCCGCGTACTCCACCGCGACGGCCTCCGGCGTACGCCTCGCCTGTTCAGCGAACAGCTCGTGCAGGCCCGCCTCGCGCGGGTACTCCACTCGCGTCCCGCTCCACTCGAGGACCAGCTGCCGCTGCTCCTCCTCGTGCATCAGCGGCAGGTCCGCCAACCGGGTGTCCGGATACGAGACAGCCGTCTGCAGCAGCACCCGCAGGTGCTCCAGCAACCGCGTCATCGTCTCCTTCTCGAACAGGTCGCTGTTGTAGTTGAGCGCGAGCCCCAGCCCGTGCGGCACTTCCAGAACCAACAGGGACAGATCGAACTTCGACGCCTTCTCCTCGGCGTGCAGCCCCTTCATCGTCACGTCGCGCAGCCGGACTTCCGTCGCGGGCGTGTTCTGGAGCGTCAGCGTCACCTGGAACAGCGGGCTGCGGCTCAGGTCGCGATCAGGCTGCAGCTCCTCCACCAGCTTCTCGAACGGCACGTCCTGATGGGCATAGGCCCCCAGGGTCACCTCGCGCACGCGCGCCAGCAGCTCCCGGAAGGTGGGGTTGCCGTGGAGCCGCGTCCGCAGCACCAGCGTGTTGACGAAGAAGCCGATGAGCCGCTCGGTCTCCTCCCGCGTACGGCCCGCGATGGGCGAGCCGACGCTGATGTCCTCCTGTCCCGAGTAGCGCGACAGCACCGTCTGGAACGCCGCCAGCAGCACCATGAAGGGCGTCGCGCCTTCACGGCGGCCGAGCACCTCCATGTCCCGCCACAGCGCCTTCGGCCACTGGACGCTGACGTGGCCTCCCCGGAACGTCTGCGCCGCGGGGCGCGGGCGGTCCGTGGGCAGCTCCAGCGCCTGCGGGACTCCCGCGAGTTGCTTCTTCCAGTACCCGAGCTGCGTCTCCAGCACCTCGCCCTTCAACCAGCCGTGCTGCCAGACCGCGTAGTCGCCGTACTGGAGCGGAAGCTCCGGCAGCGCGGGCTGCTCGCCGTGCGCGAGCGCCTCGTACAGCGCGGCCAGCTCGCGAACCATGATGCCCATGGACCACTCGTCCGACACGATGTGGTGCATCACCAGCACCAGCACGTGCGCTCGCGCATCCAGCCGCAGCAACGTGACGCGCAGCAGCGGGCCCCTGCGCAAGTCGAAGGGACGCTGGGCCTCCTCGTCAATCAGCTGCCGGGCCTTCTCGTCGCGAGTCGCCGCGGGCACCGTCTCCAGGTCCAGCATGGCGAAGGACAGCCGTGGCTCCGGAGCGATGACCTGCACCGGCCCGCTGCCTTCATTGCGGAACGTCGTGCGCAGCGACTCGTGCCGGCGCACCAGCTCCTCGAAGCTCGCCTCCAGCGCACGGGCGTCCATCGGCCCGTCCAGCCGCACCACCGAGGGCAGGTTGTAGAACGAACTCCCCGGCTGGAGCTGGTCCAGGAACCACAGGCGCTGCTGCGCGAACGACAGCGGCAGCTCGCGCGTGCGCGGCTGGGCCTTCAGGCGCGGCACCACGCCCCGGGCGCCCTGGCGCTGCTGGGCCAGCTCCACGCGCCGGGCCAGCTCCGCCACGGTGGGCGCCTCGAACAGCTCCCTCAGGGCCAGCTCCACGCGGAACGTGGAACGCACCCTCGAGACGAGCTGCGTGGCCAGCAGCGAGTGGCCGCCCAGCTCGAAGAATCCGTCGTTGGCCCCCACGCGCTCCACGCCCAGCACCTTGCTGAAGAAGCCGGCCAGCAGCTCCTCGGTGGGAGTGCGTGGCGCGACGTACTCGCGCTCGGTGGCCCCCGCCTCCGGTGAGGGCAGCGCCTTGCGATCCAGCTTTCCGTTCGGGAGCAGCGGGAGCGACTCCAGCACGACGAACGCCGACGGCACCATCGCCGGCGGCAGCCGCCCGCCGAGGAAGGTCCTCAGCTCGCCCACCAGCGCGCCCGCCTCCGCCGCCGGGTCGCGCCGCACCACGTAGGCCACCAGCCTCATGCCGCCGGTCGCGTCCTCGCGGGCAATCACCGCCGCTTCGCGCACGGCGGAGTGCTCGGCGAGCGACGCCTCGACCTCGCCCGGCTCGATGCGGACTCCGCGCACCTTCACCTGCGTGTCCACTCGGCCGAGGAACTCCAGCGTGCCGCCGATGCGCCAGCGCGCCCGGTCACCCGTGCGGTACAGCCGCGCGCCCGACTCTCCGCCGAAGGCGTCCGGCACGAAGCGCTCGGCCGTCAGCTCCGGCCGGCCCACGTAGCCGCGCGCCAGGCCGTCACCGCCGATGAACAGCTCACCCGGGACACCCGGCGGCACGGGCTGTCCCCGCGTGTCCAGCACGTACGCCTGGGTGTTGGCGATGGGACGACCGATGGGCGCGGTGGGGCCCTCGCCCGGCTCGCCACCGAGCCAGGCCGTGGCGTCGACGGTCGTCTCCGTCGGGCCGTAGGCGTTGATGAGCCGCGCGGAAGGCAGCCGCTCGCGGACGCGGCGGACCTGCTCCACGGACAGCGCCTCGCCGCCGGACAGCAGCACGCGCAGGCTCGCGGCGCGCTCCACGTGCTCGTCGTCCAGCAGGATTCGCAGCTGGGACGGCACGAGCTGGAGCACCGTCACCTCCTGACGCTCCACCGTGGTCAGCAGGACGTCCGTGTCGCTGTCCGCCTCCGCGGGTGCGAGCACCAGCCGGGCTCCGGCCACCAGCGTGGCCAGCAGCTCCGGCACGGAGGCGTCGAAGCCGATCGACGCCTTCTGCAGCACCCGGTCGTCCGCCCCCAGCTCCAGCGCGGAGATGAACCACGCCGTGTGGCGCGCCAGCGCGCGGTGGGAGACCAGCACGCCCTTGGGCCGGCCCGTGGAGCCGGAGGTGAAGAGGACGTAGGCGGCGTTGTCCGCCACCGGGCGGGACCTCCGACCGCCGTCATCCGGCGGCGGACCACCGGAAGGTGTCTCCTCGTCGAGGAGCACCACCGTGGCGGTGCTCGCGGGCAGGGAATCCAGCAGGGCCCGCTGGGTGAGGAGCACGGCGGGCTTCGCATCCTCCAGCATGAAGGCCAGACGCTCACGCGGAGAATCCGGCTCCAGCGGCACCCAGGCGCCGCCGGCCTCCAGGATGGCGAGCAGTCCCACCACCAGCTCGGGCGAGCGGCGGGTGCACAGCCCCACGCGCACCTCGGGCCCCACGCCGAGCTTCCGCAGCCGCGCGGCCAGGGTGTCCACCCGCCGCATCAGCTCGGCATAGGTGAGCTGTCCACCGTCCCACGAGAGCGCCACGGCCTCGGGGATGCGCGCCGCGCGGGCCGCGAGCTGCTCGGACACCGGCGTGTCGCGCGGATAGTCCGCCGCGGTGTCGTTCCACTCCACCAGGAGCTGGTGCCGCTCATCGGGCGACATCAGCGGCAGGTCGCACAGGCGCCGCTCCGGCGCGGCCACCACCGCCTCCAGCAGCCGGAGCTGGTGCGTCACCATGCGCTGGATGGTGGCCGTGTCGAACAGGTCGGAGTTGTACTCGAAGACTCCGGCGAAGCCGTCCGGCAGTTCCTCCAGGGCCAGCGTGAGGAAGAACTTCGCCGCGCCCAGCTCCGTCTCGATGGAGCTCAGCTTGAGGCCCGGCAGCTCCCGCTCGGGCATGGGCGTGTTCATCAGGGAGAACATCACCTGGAACACCGGCGAGTGGCCCAGGCTGCGCTCCGGCTGCAGGGCCTCCACCAGTCGCTCGAAGGGCACGTCCTGGTGCGCATAGGCGCCCAGGGACGCGTCCTTCACCTCCGCTAGCAGGGCCCGGAAGGACTTGTCACCCGACGGGCGGGCCCGCAGCGCCAGCGTGTTGACGAAGAAGCCGATGAGGCCCTCCGTCTCCGCGCGGTTGCGGCCGGCCACGGGCGTGCCGACGACCAGGTCCTCCTGGCCCGAGTAGCGCGACAGCAGCGTCTGGAACGCCGCCAGCAGCACCATGAACGGCGTGGCGCCCTCACGCTGCGCCAGCGCCTTCACCGCGTTGGAGAGCGCGCGCGGCAGCCGTACCGGCATGTTGGCGCCGCGGAACGTCTGCACCGCGGGCATCGGGTGGTCCGTGGGCAGCGCGAGCACCTGGGGCGCGCCCTCGAGCTGACGGCGCCACCATTCGAGCTGCCGCTGGAGCGCGCCCGTCTCCAGCCACGCACGCTGCCACGTGGCGAAGTCCGGGTACTGCACCGCCAGCTCGGGCAGCGGCGAGGGCCTTCCCTCGCGGAAGGCCGCGTAGAGCGCGGAGAACTCGTTGACGATGACGCCCAGCGACCACCCGTCTGAGACGATGTGGTGCATGTTCGTCAGCAGGACGTGCTCCTGCTCGGAGCTCTTCAGCAAGGCGGCCCGCAGCAGCGGGCCGGTGCCGAGGTCGAACGGTCGGAGTGACTCCTCGCGGATGAGCCGGTGGACCTCGGACTCGCGCTGCGCTGGAGGCAGCGTGGAGAGGTCGACGTTCGCGAGGGTGAGCTCCACCTGCTCGGAGACGACCTGTACGGGCGCGCCGTTCTCGGTGCGGAACGTGGTGCGCAGCGACTCGTGCCGGCGGACCAGCTCGCGGAGGCTGCCCTCCAGCGCGGCGACGTCGAGCGTGCCCGAAAGCCGGATGGCCATCGGGATGTTGTAGAAGGGGCTGCCCGGCTCCAGCTGGTCCAGGAACCACAGGCGCTGCTGCGCGAAGGACAGCGGCATCGCGCCCGTGCGCGGCACCCGCTGCAGCGCGGGCGCTTCGGGCTCCGCTGTTCCGCCCTGCGTCCCCTCGCCCAAGCGGAGGGCGAGCTTCTCCACCGTGGGCGCCTCGAAGAGGTCCTTCAGCGGCAGCTCGACACGGAACGCCTCGCGGATTCGCGAGACGAGCTGCGTGGCCAGCAGCGAGTGCCCGCCCAGCTCGAAGAAGTCCCCATGCAGGCCCACGCCCTTGACGTTCAGCACCTCTTCGAACAGGGCCGCGACCTTGCGCTCGACGTCCGTTCGCGGAGCCTCGAAGGCCTCCGTCCTGGGCGCCTGGGAGTCGGGCGCGGGCAGGGCCTTGCGGTCCACCTTGCCGTTGGGTGACAGCGGCAGCACGTCCAGCACGACGTACGCGGCGGGCACCATGTACTCCGGCAGCAACTGCTTCGCGTGCGCGCGCAGGGCGGCCGCATCCAGCGTCGCGCCCTCCTTCTCCGTCACGTACGCCACCAGCCGCTTGCCCTCGGCGCCGTCCTCCCTCGCGATGACGATGGCCTCGCTGACGCCCGCATGCTGCGCCAGCGCCGTTTCCACCTCACCCAGCTCGATGCGGAAGCCTCGCACCTTCACCTGCCCGTCACGGCGGCCGATGAACTCCAGCTTTCCGTCGCCCTTCCACCGCACCAGGTCGCCCGTGCGGTACAGCCGCGCTCCGTCGCCGAACGGGTTGGGCACGAAGCGCTCGGCCGTCAGCTCCGGCCGGCCCACGTACCCTACCGCCAGTCCCTCTCCTCCCACGTACAGCTCGCCCGGCACTCCCACCGGTACCGGACGCATCCACGTGTCCAGCACGTACGCCGACGTATTCGTGATGGGACGGCCGATGGGCACCGAGGCGCCCAGCTCCTCCACTCCCTCCATGCGGTAGCACGCGGAGAACGTGGTGTTCTCCGTCGGGCCGTACCCGTTGATGAGCACGTTTCCAGAGGCCAGCCGCTCCTTCACTCGCGTCACCGGCAGCACGTCGCCACCGGCGAGCACCTGCTTCACTCGCGCCAGTGCTTCAGGCTGCCTCGCCTGCATCTGGTCGAACAGGGCCGCCGTCAGCCACAGGGACGTGATGCCGGACTCGCCCAGCGTCCGGCCCAGATCCTCCAGCGACGGAGTGCCCGCCGGGTACACCACCAGCTTCGCGCCGTGCAGCAGCGCGCCCCACAGCTCCAGCGTGGACGCGTCGAACGAGATGGGCGCCAGCTGCAGCCACACCTCCTCCGGTCCGAAGCGAGCGTAGTCCGTGCCCAGCACCAGCCGGGCCACCGCGCGATGCGGTACGCCCACGCCCTTTGGCTTGCCCGTGCTTCCCGACGTGAACATCACGTACGCCAGGTTGCCGCCACCGACTCGCGCCGGAGGATTGCTCTCCGGCTGCCGCACGATGACTTCCCACTGCGAGTCCACGCAGAAGACCGGCTCGTCGCTGGCCGCGACGTCATCCACCAGATTCTCCTGCGCCACCAGCAAGGCGACGCCGGCCTCGCGCTTCATCCATGTCAGCCGCTCCAGCGGATAGCTGGCATCCAGCGGCACGTACACGCCTCCGGCCTTGAGGATGCCGAGCACGCTCGCCACGAAGTCCAGCGAGCGCTCCACGCACAGGCCCACCCGCACCTCGGGCCCCACGCCCATTCCCATCAGGTGGTGGGCAATCTGGTTGGCCCAGCGGTTCAGCTCCGCGTACGTCATCTGCTGGCCCTGGTACGACACCGCGACGTCGTCGGGCGTCTTCAGGACCTGCGCCTCGAACAGCTCCGGCAGCGACTTCTCGCGCGGGTACTCCACCCGCTTCCCACTCCACTCGCGGACCAGCCGTCCCTGCTCCGCCTCGCCCATCAGCGGCAGCTCCCACAGCCGCTTCTCCGGGTGCGCGACGGCCGCCTCCAGCAGCACGCGCACGTGCTCCCGCAGTCCGTCCACCGTCCCGGCGTCGAACAGGTCGCTGTTGTAGTTGATGAGGACGACGACGCTGTCCTTCAGCTCCTCGAACACCAGGGACAGGTCGAACTTCGACGTCTGCTCCTCCGCCTCCATGCCCTTGAGCGTGAGGTCGCGCAGCTGGACCTCGGACGCGGGCGTGTTCTGCAGCGACAGCGTCACCTGGAACAGCGGGCTGCGGCTGAGGTCACGCTCGGGCTGCAGCTCCTCCACCAGCTTCTCGAACGTCACGTCCTGGTGCGCGTACGCGCCCAGCGTCACCTCGCGCACGTGCGCCAGCAGCTCGCGGAAGCTCTGCTGGAGGGACAGCTTCGTCCGCAGCACCAGCGTGTTGACGAAGAAGCCGATGAGGCCCTCCGTGTCCGAGTGCGAGCGACCCGCGATGGGCGAGCCGACGCTGATGTCCTCCTGGCCCGAGTAGCGCGACAGCACCGTCTGGAACGCCGCCAGCAGCACCATGAAGGGCGTGGCGCCCTCGCGGCGGCCGAGCGACTCGACCTGGTGCCAGATGGACTTCGGCCACATCACCAGGCGGTTGGCGCCGCGGAACGTCTGCGTCGCGGGACGCGGACGGTCCGTGGGCAGCTCCAGCGCCCGGGGCGCCCCGGCGAGCTGCTCGCGCCAATACGACAGCTGAGACTCCAGCACCTCGCCCTTCAGCCAGTCACGCTGCCACAGCGCGAAATCCGGGTACTGCACCGGCAGCTCCGGCAGGGGCGACGGCTGACCCTGGGAGAAGGCCTCGTACAGCGCGGCCACCTCGCGCACGAGGATGCCCATGGACCAATAGTCCGAGACGATGTGGTGCATCACCAGCACCAGCACGTGCTCCCGCTCGGACAGCTTCAGCAGCGTCGTCCGCAGCAGCGGACCGCGCTCCACGTCGAAGGGGCGTTGGACCTCCTGCTCGGCGCGAGCCTTCGCGGCGGCCTCACGGCGCTCGCTCGGCAGCATGCTCAGGTCCACGCGCTCCAGGGGCATGCGGCGCTCGGGGGCGATGACCTGCACGGGCGAGCCGCCCTCGACACGGAAGGTGGTGCGCAGCGCCTCGTGCCGGCGCACCAGCTCCGCGAAGCTTCGCTCCAGCGCGGCCACGTCCAGGGTGCCCGTCAGCCGCACGGGGGCCCACAGGTTGTAGGACGTGTTCGCCGGGTCCAGCTGCGAGAGGAACCACAGCCGCTGCTGCGCGAACGACAGCGGCGCGTCACCCTTCTTGGCTCTCGGCTTCAGCGGCGGCGCGGGGGCTCCCGCGACGGCCACCGCCCGGGACACCCGCTCCGCCAGTGAGGCCAGCGTGGGCGACTCGAAGACGTCGCGCAGCGGCAGGTCCACGCGGAACGCCTCGCGCACCCGCGCCACGAGCTGCATCGCGAGCAGCGAGTGGCCGCCCACCTCGAAGAAGTTGTCGTGCAGGCCCACGGACTCCAGCCGCAGCACCTCCGCCCAGAAGCCCGCCAGCATCTGCTCAACCGGCGTGCGCGGGGCCACGTAGGCCTCGCGCCTCGGCGTGCTCACCGTCTCGGGGGCGGGCAGCGCCTTGCGGTCCACCTTGCCGTTCGGGAGCAGTGGCAGCCGCTCCAGCACCACCACCGCCTGCGGCACCAGGAACCGCGGCAGCCGCTGCTCCAGCGCCGCGCGGACCTCGCCTCCGTCCAGCGACTTTCCTTCCTTCGGCACCGCGTACGCCACCAGTCGCTTGTCGCCTGGGACGTCCTCCCGCACCGTCACCAGCGCCTCGCGCACGCCGGGCTGCGCCAGCAGCGCCGCCTCCACCTCGCCCGGCTCGATGCGGTGGCCGCGAATCTTTACCTGCGTGTCGCCGCGGCCGAGGTACTCCAGCGTGCCGTCGCGCTTCCACCGCGCCTTGTCGCCCGTGCGGTACAGCCGCTCGCCGTTCCCGAACGGGTCGGGCACGAAGCGCTCCGCCGTCAGCTCCGGCCGGGAGAGATACCCACGCGCCAGGCCCTCGCCGCCGATGAACAGCTCGCCAAGCACGCCCACTGGCACCGGCTGCATGGCGCCATCGAGCACGTACACCCGCACGTTCGTCAGCGGCCGGCCGATGGCCACCTCGCGCCCGGCCTCCTCCGGCCCGGACGCCAGCGCGGCCAGGTCCACCGAGGTGGCGACCGCCGTCACCTCGGTGAGGCCGTAGGTGTTGAACAGCGGCACGGCGCTGCCCACGCGGCGGCGCCACTGCGCCACGCGCTCGGGGACGGCGCGCTCGCCGCCGATGACCACCCACTTCAGGCCCGCCGGCAGCTTCGCCTTGCCCTCATCCAGGCTGGCCACCACCTCGTGCCAGAAGGCCGTGGGCAGGTTGAGCTGCGTGACGCCCGCCGTCTCGATGCGCGACAGGAAGACGTCCGGCGCGTCCAGCATCTCCGGCGTGCGCAGCACCAGCGTGCCGCCGCGCGTGAGGCACGGGTAGATCTCCTCCGCGCTGGTGTCCCAGCTGATGGAGGCGAACTGAAGTTCGCGGTCCCCCGGCTCCACCGGGAAGGCGCGCCACGCCGCGCGCGTGAAGTTCACGAGCGAGCGGTGCTGCACCACCACGCCCTTGGGACGTCCCGTCGAGCCGGAGGTGTACAGCACGTACGCCGCCGCCTCGGGCGGCACGCGCACCTCGGGCTTCGAGGCCTCCCGGGTGCCGGAGAGCGAGCCCACGTCGAGCCATACCCGCTCGGGGGCATTGCCCAGCTTCTCGCGGAAGGCGTCACGCGCCACCACCACACGCGCGCCGCTGTCCTCCAGCATGAAGCCCAGCCGCTCCGCCGGGTACTCCGGGTCCAGCGGTACGTAGGTGCCGCCCGCCTTGAGCACGCCGAGCAGCGCGGCCAGCAGCTCCACCGAGCGCTCCACGCACACCGCGACGCGCGTCTCCAGCCCCACGCCCAGTTCCCGCAGCCGGTGCGCCAGCGCGTTCGCCCGCACGTCCAGCTCGCGGTACGTCACCGACGTGCCACCGGCCACCACGGCCGCGGCGTCCGGCGTCCGCGCCACCTGCGCCTCGAACAGCGCGTGGATGCTCTCCTCGACGGGGAGCGCCTCCCGCGCCCCGTTCCACTCCACCAGCAGCCGGTTCCGCTCCGGAGCGCGCATCAGCGGCAGGACTTCCACCGCGCCGTCCGGAGACTCCGTCGCGGCGTCGAGCAGCGCTTCCAGGTGCCCCAGGAGCGCCTCGATGGTGGCCGCGTCGTACAGGTCCGCGTTGTAGGTGGCCGCCAGCGTGAGGCCATCTGGCCGCCGCGCCATCATCAGCGTGAGGTCCAGCCCCGTGCTCGTCACGCCGGCATCGAGCACCCGCACGCCGAGCCCGGGAACCTCGCCGACCTGGGGCAGTGCATCGCGCTGTCCGAAGAGGATCTGGAACATCGGCGCCCGCGTCGCATCGCGCTCCACCGCCAGGGCCTTCAGCAGTGGCTCGAACGGGACGTGCGGGTGGGCGGAGGACTCCGCCGTGTCCGACTTCGCGCGACGCAGCAGCTCACGGAAGCTTGTCCGGCCGGACAGGTCCGCGCGCAGCACCAGCGGCTCGGAGAAGAGGCCGATGAGGCCTTCCGTCTCCTTCCGGTCCCGGTTCGTGTACGACGTGCCGATGAGCAGGTCCTTCTGCCCGCTGTACCGCGACAGCACCACCTGGAGGCCGGCCAGCACCGCCATGAAGAGCGTCGCGTCCTCGCCGAGGGCCACCGCCTCCAGCCGCTCCACGAGCCGCGCGGGCAGCTGGGCTTCGAGATGCTCCGCCCTTCCCGTCGCCGAGCGCCTCGGGCGGTCCGTGGGCAGCTCCAGCTCGTGCGGCGCGCCCTCCAGGCGCTTGCGCCAGAAGTCCAGGTGCGCGTCCAACGCCTCGCCGCGCAGCTTCCCGCGCTGCCACGATGCGTAGTCCGCGTACTGGATGGGCAGCTCCGGCAGGGGCGACGGCCGTCCCTCGGCGAAGGCGCCATGGAGCGCCACCAGCTCCTGGGCGAGCACGCCCATGGACCGGGCGTCGGTGACGAGGTGGTGCATCACCACCAGCAACACGTGCCGCTCCGGCGCCACCCGCAGCAGCACCACCCGCGTCAGCGGTCCCTGCGTCAGGTCGAACGGCGTCCCCAGCTCGCGCTGGATGCGCCGCCGCACCGCGGCCTCGCGCTCCTCCTCGGAGCCCGTGTCCAGCGCCTCGACGGTGATGGGGAGCTGGACCTGTGCCTCGACGAGCTGCACCGGCGTGCCGGAGACCTCGCCGAAGCGCGTGCGGAGCGACTCGTGGCGGCGGACCACCTCCTGGAACGCGCGCTCCAGGACGGCCACGTCCAGGCGGCCGGACAGCTCCAGCACCAGGGGCAGGTTGTGGACCGGGAGCCCCGGCGAGAGCTGCTCCAGGAACCACAGGTGCTGCTGGGAGAACGTCAGCGGCTGGGCCGGCCGGTTCTTCTTCTCCAGGCGCTTCGCCAGGAGCGCGAGCTTCTCCTCGCGCGTGAGCGTGGGCTTCTTCTCCGTCTCGTTACCCATGGCTCAGCTCTCCACCTCGGTCGCGTTCAGCAGCGCGTCCAATTCTTCGTCCGACAGTTGTTCCAGCGAGGAAGGGTCCAGCTCTCTCGTCGTCCGGGCAATCGGCGCGTCGGCGAGCTCCTTCATCGAGCCCGCCAGCCGCGACACCACGTCCGCCATTCCGGCCAGGGTGGGCGCATCGAAGACCGCCGTCAGCGGCAGCTCCACGCCCAGGGCGTCACGCACGCGGGAGGCAATCCGCGCCGCCATCAGCGAGTGCCCGCCCAGCGCGAAGAAGTCGTCCTTCGCGCCGATGCGCGACCGGCCGAGCAGCTCCGTCCAGATGCCCGCCAGCGCCAGCTCCTCCGGCGTCGCGGGGGCCACGTACTCCGCGGCGGCATTGCCCGTGGGCGCCGGACGCGCCTGCAGTGCGCGCCGGTCCACCTTCCCTCCCGGCGTCAGCGGCAGGGTCTCCAGTGCCTCGAAGGCGGACGGCACCATGTGGTCCGGCAGCCGCGCCTTGAGGAACCCCCGCAGGGCGGCGCCGTCGAGCACCTGTCCCGGCTTCAGGACGACCCAGCCCACCAGCCGGGTCTCTCCGGGCGCCGGCTCGTGCGCCGTGACGGCGGCGCGAGCCACCGACGGGTGCCCGGCCAGCGCCGCCTCCACCTCCACGGGCTCGACACGGGCGCCGTGCACCTTCATCTGGTCGTCCGCCCGGCCGAGGTACTCCAGCCGGCCGTCCGCCATCCAGCGGACCACGTCGCCCGTGCGGTACATGCGCGCACCGGGCGTGGCACTGAACGCATCCGGCAGGAAGTGCTCCGCCGTCGCGTCCGGCTGACCCAGGTAGCCACGTGTCACTCCAGGGCCCGCCACGTACAGCTCACCACGCACGCCCTCGGGCACGGGACGCAGCGCCCCGTCCAGGACGTACACCCGCGTGTTGTCGATGGGCCGGCCGAGCGACACGGGGCCGGAGCCCACCTCCATCGCCGTCGCGTCCGCCGCCACCTCCGGTGCGCCGTGGAGGTTGAGCAGCCGAGCCTGTGGCAGCCGCTCGCCGAGGCGCGCCGAGAGGCCTTCGGGCAGCCGCTCTCCCCTCGTCATCCAGGTGCGCAGCTTCGCCAGCCGCCGCCCCACGTCCGGCACCTCCAGCACGGCCCGCAGCAGGGACGGCACGAGCCCCAGCCGCGTCACGCCGTGCGTCTCCAGCGCCGCCACCAGCCGCGCCGGGTCCCTCACGGTGTCTTCCGTCAGCAGCACCGCGGGCACGCCCGCCAGCAAGGGTCCGAACAGCTCCCACACCGAGTCCACGAAGCCCGCCGACGTCTTCACGGCGCACACCTCGCCCGGCTCGAACGGGAAGGCGCGCCACATCCACGCGAGACGGTTCAGCGTCGCGCGGTGGCTGGTCATGACGCCCTGGGGCCGCCCCGTGGAGCCCGAGGTGAAGAGGACGTACGCGAGCGCGTCGCCCCCTCGGGTCTTCGGCAGCGGCTCACCGGCGTCCACTCCGTCGTCCTCCAGCCAGAGGACGGGAGTCTCGCCATGGGGAGGCAACCGCTCCGACAGGTGGCGCCGCGCGAGCAGCACCGCCGGGCGGCTCTCCTCCATCAGCCTCGCGAGCCGCTCGCGAGGGTGCGCCGGCTCCAGGGGAATCCAGGCCGCGCCCGCCTTCAGCACGGCCAGCACGCCCGCGACCATCTCCACCGAGCGGTCCGCGCACACGGCCACGCGCGACTCGGTGTTCACGCCCAGCTGGCGCAGCCGGCGCGCGAGCCGCTCCGCGCGGGTGGACAGCTCGCGGTACGTCACCCGCGTGTCCCCCGCCATCAGCGCCACGGCCTCTGGCGTGCGCGCCACCTGCGCGTCGAACAGCGCGCCGAGGCTGGCCTCCGTGTCGAAGGCCCCCTGTGCCCCGCTGCCCGCTTCGAGCACGCGGCGGCGCTCCTCCTCGCGCAGCATCGACACGTCGCCGAGCCGCTGCGCACCGGAGGTGAGGCCCTCCATCAGCGCCCGCCACTGCGACAGCAGCCGGACCACCGTCTCCGGCGCGAAGAGCACGGGCGCGTAGGCCAGGCTCAGCCGGAGCTTTTCGCCGGGCACCACGTAGGCGGTGAGCGGGTAGTTGCCCTGCTCATGGCCGAGCACGTCCCGCACCTCCATCCCCGGGATGCGCTGCCCCAGCGTGGTGTCGAGCGGGTAGTTCTCGAAGACGAGCATGCTGTCGAAGAGCGGCAGGCCGCGAGGCACGTCGCTCCAGCTCTTCACCTGCACCTGCGGGCTGTGCTCGTACCTGCGCATCTCCAACTGCCGCGCCTGGAGCCGCTGGAGCCAGGGCACCACCGGCTCGCCGCCGGACAGCGTCACCCGGACCGGGAGCGAGTTGATGAAGAGGCCCACCATGGACTCGGCGTCGGGCAGGTCCACCGGCCGTCCGGAGACGGTGGCGCCGAACACCACGTCCTCCAGCCCGGCGTAGCGGGAGAGCAGCAGCGCCCACGCGCCCTGCGCCAGCGTGTTGAGGGTGATGCTGTTCTTCCGGGCGAATGCCTGAAGCGCCGAGGTCGTCTCCGGCGGCAGCCAGACGATTTCCTCTCCGGTGACGGCCACCTCCGCACCCGGCTTCATGGGCAGGGCGGCGGGCAGCGGCGTCGGCGCGGTGAAGCCCGCGAGCTCCTTCCGCCAGTACGCCTCCGCGCGCGAGAGGTCCTGCCGCTGGAGCCAGGCGATGTAGTCGCGCCAGCTCGCCGGACGCGGCAGCGCGGGCTCACGGCCCTCCACGCGCGCCGTGTAGATGGCGAAGACGTCCTTCAGCATCACGCCCACGCCCCACCCGTCCATCACCAGGTGGTGGTGGCTCCAGAGGAAGCGCCAGGCGTCCTCGGCCAGCCGCGCCACGTGCATCCGCGACAGCGGCGCGTGGGACAGCGTGAAGCCCCGGGCGCGGTCCTCGCGGACGATGGCGGCCAGCCGCGCGCGCTGCTCCTCGTCGGAGAGTCCGCGCAGGTCATGCTCCGTCCAGGGCAGCTCGGCCTTCGCATGGACCACCTGGAGCGGCTCGGGCAGTCCGTCCTGGACGAAGGACGTCCGCAGCACGGCGTTGCGCGCGATGACCTCCGCCAGGGCCCGTCGCAGCACGGGCACATCCACCCGACCGCGCGAGGTCCACGCGAGCTGCTCGTAGAAGACGCCCGAGCCAGGCGCCACCAGCCCGGCATGGAAGAACATGCCCTGCTGGAGCGAGGTGAGCGGGTACAGGTCCTCCACGTCCGGGTACTGCCGCAGCACGCGCTCCAGGACGGCGGGCGTCAGGCGGGCCAGCGGGAAGTCTCCGGGCGAGCGGCGCGCCGCGTCCGGCGTGCTCCGGCCCTCCACCAGCTCGCGCAACGCGGCCAGGAACCGGTGGGCCACCGACTCGATGGTGGCACGCGTGTGCAGGTTCTGGCTGTAGGCCCAGACCACCCGCAGCCGGCCGTCGCTCACCACCGCGTTCACCTCGATGCGGTGGGGCCGGCGGCCTCCGGGGCCATGCCACGCGCCGCTCGGCTCCTCCGTGAGGGCGAAGCGCTCCGAGCCGCGGGCCGCCGCGTCGAGCTGGCCCAGGTAGTTGAAGCCCACCTCGGCGCGAGGGGCCGCGCGCAGCGCCCCTGCCGTGTCCTCGCGCAGGTAGCGCAGCAGGCCGTAACCGACGCCGTTCGCCGGCAGCTTGCGACGCGCGTCGCGCAGGGCCCGCAGCCCGTCACCCGAGCTGCC
Source organism: Pyxidicoccus fallax (assembly GCF_012933655.1). GTDB lineage: Bacteria > Myxococcota > Myxococcia > Myxococcales > Myxococcaceae > Myxococcus > Myxococcus fallax. The sequence goes on from NZ_JABBJJ010000148.1 coordinate 23,578, forward strand.
TCCCGCCGGCAGCTCGACTTCCAGCGGGAACGTGCTGGTGAACCAGCCCACCGTGCGAGACAGGTCCACGTCCGCGAACAGCGCCTCGCGGCCATGGCCCTCCAGCTCCAGCCGCACCTTGTTGCCGCCCGTCCAGTGCGCGATGGCCCGCGCCACCGCCGCGAGCAGCACCTCGTCCACGCGGGCGCGGTATGCCGTGGGCACCTCGCCCAGCAGCGTCCGCGTCTCGGCCTCGCCGAGCGTCACCGTCACCAGCGCCTCCGAGCCCGGAGTGTCCTCGCCTCCGGCCAGCTCCACCGGCAGCGCGGGGATGTCGCTCGCGGCCTTCCAGAGCGGCAGCTCGCGGGCCAGTGACTCCGAGCGCGCATGCTCCACCAGCCGCTCCGCCCAGGACTTGAAGGACGTCGTCTTGGCCGGCAGCGCCAACGGGACGCCCCGCTCGAGCTGGGTGTAGGCCGTCTCCAGGTCCTCCAGCAGCGGCCGCAGCGAGACGCCGTCCACCGCGAGGTGGTGCACCGCGAGCAGCAGCCGGCCCGTCCGGCCCATGCCCCGGTCGAACAGGGCGGCGCGCAGCAGCAGCCCCTCGCCCAGGTCCAGGCTCCGGTGGACCTCCGCTCCCGCGGCCTCCAGCGCGGCGCCCTGCTCCGCCTCCGGCACGGACGACAGGTCCACGCGCCGCACCTGCACGCGGTCGGGCACGGGGGCGCACTCCTGCGTCCAGCCGTCCGCCGTCCGAGTGAAGCGCAGGCGGAGCGCGTCATGCTGGGCCACCAGCGCCCGCAGCGCCTGCTCCAGCAGCCCGGCGTCCACGGGCCGGCGCACCTCCAGCACCGCGCCGAGGTTGTAGTGGTGCGGCTCCGGCAGTGCCCACTCGTCGAAGAAGATGCGCTGCATCGGCGTCAGCGGAACGGGGCCCGTCACCGCGCCCTGCTCCGCCGTTCCCGTCTTCGCCTCACCCGCCGCGGCGGCCAGCTCCGCCAGCGTCTGCTTCTCGAAGAGCTGGGCCGGCTCCAGCGCCAGCCCCGCCGCCTTCGCGCGGGAGACAATCTGGATGCCGAGGATGGAGTCGCCACCCAGCTCGAAGAAGTTGTCGTGCAGGCCCACGCGCTCCACGCCGAGCACCTGCGCCCAGAGCGCCGCCAGCGTCTTCTCCGCGTGGGTGGTCGGCTCGACGAAGTCCTTGCCCGGGCCCACGCGAGCGGAGTCCGGCGCGGGCAGCGCCGCCCGGTCCACCTTCCCGGCGGGCGACAGCGGCAGCGCGTCCAGCGCGACGAAGGCCGCCGGCACCATGTGCTCGGGCAGCCGCTCCTTGAGGAACGCGCGCAGCGCGGTGACGTCCAGCGCCGCCTCGCCGTCGGGGTGCACGAGGTAGCCCACCAGCCGCTTCGTTCCCGGCGGGTCCTCGCGCACGGTGGCCGCCGCGTCGCTCACGCCGGGGTACTGGCGCAGCGCCGCTTCGACCTCGCCCAGCTCGATGCGGAAGCCGCGCACCTTCACCTGATGGTCCGTCCGGCCCAGGTACTCCAGCCGCCCGTCCGCGCGTTGGCGGATGCGGTCTCCCGTCCGGTACAGGCGCGCTCCGGCCTCACCGGAGAACGCGTCCGGCACGAAGCGCTCGGCCGTCAGCTCCGGCCGTCCCAGGTAGCCACGCGCCACGCCGGGGCCTCCGAGGTACAGCTCTCCCGGCACGCCCGGCGGCACGGGCTGCCCGCGCCCGTCGAGCACGTACGCGCGCATGTTCGCGATGGGCCGCCCGATGTCCGGGCGCTCCACGTCCAGCTCGGTGGAGACGGTCGCGCAGACGGTGGCCTCCGTGGGGCCGTAGCCGTTGAGCAGCCGCCGCCCCGACGTCCAGCGCCGCGCCAGCTCCGGCGAGCAGGCCTCGCCCGCGGAGATGACCGTCTCCAGCGCGGGCAGGCCCTCGGGCTCCAGCTGCGACAGCGACGACGGTGTCAGCGTCACCGTGGTGATGCCGCGCGACTCCAGTACCCCGCGCAACGGCGCGCCCGGCAGCAGCGAGTCGCGCGGCGCCAGGTGCAGCTCGGCTCCAGCCACCAGCGTGGACAGCACCTCCAGCACGGACGCGTCGAAGCCGAGCGCCGCCGCCTGGAGCACCCGCTTCCCGGGGCCGACCCCGTGCGCGCGGATGACGGCGCGCACCGTGTTGCAGAGACCGTGGTGCGGCACCAGCACGCCCTTGGGCGTTCCCGTGGAGCCCGACGTGTAGATGACGTACGCCAGCCCGCCCGAGAGCACGTTGGCGCGCGGCGCCTCCGTGGAGTTCCGGGCGATGTGGCTCCACTCGGAGTCCACCGACACCAGCAGCTCGTTCGTGACGGGGAGCTCATCCGCGAGGGGGTCCTGCGTCACCAGCACGGACAGGCCGGCATCCCGCATCATGTAGGTCAGCCGCGCGTTGGGGTACGCCGGGTCCAGCGGCACGAATGCGCCGCCCGCCTTCAGCACGCCCAGCAGGCCCACCACCAGCTCCGCGGAGCGCTCGGTGCACAGGCCCACCTTCACCTCGGGCCCCACGCCCAGCGAGCGCAGGTGGTGCGCGAGCTGGTTCGCCCGCGTGTCCAGCTCGGCGTACGTCAGGCGCTGGCCCTCGGCCACCACCGCCACCGCGTCCGGCGTCCGCGCGGCCTGGGCCGCGAAGAGGTCATGGATGCATGCGTCCTCGGGGAACGGCTCGCGCGTGTCGTTCCAGGCCACCAGCAGCTGGCGGCGCTCGGACTCGGACAGCATGGGCAGCTCGCCCACGCGCTGGGACGGGTTGGCGGCGATGCCCTCCAGCAGCCGCACGAAGCGCTCCCACAAGAGCTGCGCCGTGGCCGGCTCGAAGAGGTCCGCGGCGAACTCCAGCGCGCCGGTGAGGCCGTCCTGCGTGTCACGCAGCTCCAGCGACAGGTCCACCTTCGTGGCGCCGATGTCCATCTCGAGCATCTTCACGCCGAGGCCCGGCGTGCGGACCTCCACCGGCGGCGTGTTGTGGAACGTCAGCATCGCCTGGACCAGCGGCATGCGGCTCGGGTCGCGAGGCACGCGCAGCTCGTCCACCAGCCGCTCGAACGGAATCTCCTGGTGCGCGTACGCGCCGATGGACGCCACCTTCACGCGGCGGAGCAGCTCCACGAACGAGGGCGCACCGGACAAATCCCCCCGGATGGCGAGCGTGTTCAGGAAGCAGCCGATGAGGCCCTCGATTTCGGGCCGGTTGCGACCCGCGGCGGAGGTGCCGACGATGATGTCGTCCTGGCCCGAGTAGCGGTGCAGCAGCGTCTGGAACGCGGCCGTCAGCACCATGAAGGGCGTGGCGCCCTCGCGGCGGCCCAGCGCCCAGAGCGCGTCCACCAGCGGCTTGCGCACGGCCACCTGGAGGCGGCCACCCCGGCCCGACCAGCGCACGGGGCGCGGGTGGTCCGTCGGCATCTCCAGCACCTGGGTACCGGCGAGCTGCTTCTTCCAGTACGCGAGCTGGGCTTCCATGCCCGGCCCGAGCAGCCAGCCGCGCTGCCACACGGCGTAGTCCGCGTACTGCACGGGCAGCTCCGGCAGCGGCGACGGACGGCCCGCCACGAGCGCCTCGTACACGGTGACCAGCTCGCGGAACAGCACGCCGCTGGACCAGCCGTCGGAGGCGATGTGGTGGATGGTGAGGTGCAGCACCGACGCCGCGTCACCCATGTGAATCAGCACGGCCCGCATCACGGGCCCGCGAACCAGGTCGAAGGGCCGGCGGGCCTCGGCGAGCGCCAGCCGCAGCGCCTCGGCCTCGCGCTCCTCCAGGCTCGCGCCACGGGCCTCCAGCTGCTCCAGCACCAGCGGCATGGACGGCACAATCACCTGGTGCGCGCCGCCCTCCGCGAGCGCGAAGGTGGTGCGCAGCACCTCGTGCCTGCGCACCAGCTCGTTCAGCGCCTGCTCCAGCAGCGGCACGCTCACCGTGCCGTCCAGCCGGAGGGTGACGGTGTTGTTGTAGGCGATGCCGTTGGGGTCGAGCTGGCTGAGTGCCCAGATGCGCTGCTGCGGGAAGGACAGCGGCAGCGACTCGTCGCGCGAGACGCGCACCACCGGCGTCAGCGTCGTGGTGGGGACCTCGGGAACCGGCGCGGCGGGAGCAACCGGCCTGGGCGCCACGGTGTCGCGGGCCTTCGGCTGCGGACGGGGCTTCACGGCACGCGCGGGCGCCACCAGCTCCAGCACGCCCACGTCGCGGAAGCGGGCGCGCTGGCCGGTGAGGAAGAGCCGCTCCTCCGGGCCCGCGCCCGGCACGGGGATGAAGCGCGCACGGGTGGCGTCGGGATCGTTCCAGAAGCCGCGCGGAATGGCGGGGCCACCCAGCGCCAGCGCTCCGACGGCGCCGACGGGCACGGGGCCGCCGGACGCATCGCGGAGGTACACGGGCGCGGTGTGGTGGGACGGCCAGGCCGCGTCCACCACGGAGGCCGCCAGCTCCACCTGCTTCGCGGCGGTGGAGAGGGACAGCGCGTCCGGCCGCGACTCACCGCCCAGCACCCACAGGCGCACGCCGCCCAGCGCCACGTCGGCGCCGGGAAGCTCCGCGAGCGCGCGGGCCTGCGACGGCGCGCAGCGCAGCGCGGTGATGCCCTCGCTCCGGACGAGGTCCAGCAGGTCGCCCACGCCGGCATCGCCCTCGGCCAGCACGGCCGCCTCGGGCATCTGCTGGACCTGGCTCCGCTGCCTCAGCACGGCCAGATGGCGCAGGCTGGACATGGTCGGCTCCAGCGGCACGCCGTAGTCGACGAGGCACGCAATCTCATCCACGTCGAGGGAGCGCACGCGCTCCACGACGCGCTCGCAGTCCTCCACCGTGCCGAAGAGGCCGCCCGCCTTCAGGTAGTGCTCGACGCCCTGCTCGAGCATCACCTCCATGTCCTCCTTCGTGAGGCCGCGCACGTCCACCTGGAGGCCCTGGCTTCCCACCAGGCTGGCGAAGACGTCCACCGAGCTCTGGAAGTACTGCTTGAGCGGCTCGCGCACGGCGGCGCGCACCTCGTCCATGTCCTGGCCGAGGAAGGTGTGCAGCATCAGCGTCACCTGGCCGCGTCCCGGAGCGCCCGACTTCCGGTACATCTCGCGGTACAGCTGCACCTTCACCGCCAGCTCGTCCAGGCTGGAGCCCAGGCCGAGCACGTTGGTGAGGATGTTGGCGCCCACCTCGCCGGCCTTGCGGAACGTCTCCGGGTTGCCCGTGGACGTGAGCCACACCGGAATGTCCGCCTGCTTCGGCTTCGGCCGCAGCGCCAGCTCCACCTCGTTGCCGGCGCCGTTGCGGCGCTTCACCGTGCCGCCACGCCACAGCCGGCGCAGCTCCTCCAGGCGCTCGATGAGCACCTCACGACGGCGGGCGAAGGTGTCCGGCGAGAGCGCGAAGTCATTCGCATGCCAGCCCGTGGCGAGCGACAGGCCCACGCGGCCTCGGGACAGGTTGTCGACGACGGACCACTGTTCGGCGACCTCGATGGGGTCGTGCAGCGGGAGCACCACGCTGCCCGCGCGAATCTGGAGGTGACGCGTCAGCATCGCGAGCGCGCCGCCAATCACCGAGGGCTGCGGATACAGGCCGCCGAAGGAGTGGAAGCGACGCTCCGGCGTCCAGATGGCGGAGAAGCCGTGGGCGTCCGCGAACTTCGCGCCCTCGATGAGCAGCTCGTACTTCTCCTCGCCCAGCGAGTCCTCGTCGTTGGCGAAGTACGAGAGGCTGAAGTCGATGGGCCGGCGCGTGTCCGGCTTCCGTCCGAGGACGGCGAAGCGCGCGGCCAGCCGCTCGGGCGGGAGGACGACGCGCATGCCGCGAGCCAGGGCCCACAGCAGGTCCAGGCCCGCCGGGTCCGACGCGGGGCCACCCGCCGCGAGCCACACCTCGCCCTCCCC
>NZ_JABBJJ010000149.1 GCF_012933655.1 Pyxidicoccus fallax
CCGGTGGACGGGGAGGGCTGGCTCGGGCCGAGGATGATCCGGGCCTGGGCCAGCAGCTCCACCACCTCCTCGTCGGGCACCTGGCGGAAGTCGACGTACCACTGGCCAATCGCGTGCAGCGAGCGCGCGGGGGAGACGCACACCACGTCATCCACCTGCGACTCCAGCTCGGTGAGCGTCTCGGCCGCCGCCACGGGGACGGCGAGGACGATGCGTCCGGGCCGTCGCGCGCGCAGCGCCCGGATGGCCGCCCGGATGGTGCCGCCCGTCGCGATGCCGTCATCGACGAGGATGACGCGCTTGCCTTCGAGCCAGGGCGGCTCTGCGCCCTGGCGGAAGCGGGCCACGCGAGCGTCCACCTCGCCGGCCTTCCGGCGGACGATCTCCCGCAGGTCATCCTCCGTGACGCCCATCTCGTCCATCAGCTCGCGGTTGAGGAAGGCGACGCCGCCCTCCGCCACCGCGCCCAGTCCCAGCTCCTCGTAGCCCGGCGCCCCCACCTTGCGCACCACCCAGACGTCCAGCGGAGCGCCCAGCGCCAGCGCCACCTCATAGGCCACGGGAACGCCGCCCCGGGGCAGCCCCAGAACGACGGTTTCCTCGCCCGTGTAGCCACGCTCGAGCAACTGCAGCGCGAGCCGTCGGCCCGCATCGACACGGTCCTCGAAGTACATGGTGTGCTCCCCCCGAAGAGAAGGAGAAGCACGGACGGGGCGCCTGTCCACGGGAGCCGTGCGAGCCCTCGTCCGGTGGGCGGCCTCAGCAACAGCGGCCCGAGTGTGAGCATCACCCCGCCGTCCAGCAGCCGCTCGGAGTTCATCGGCTCTCACCGTGCCCGGGCGGCCTCCAACATCAGCCGCCGCTCCGCCGCCGCGATGACCCTGCGCGTGGCCTCCGTGGCCCCCGGGTCCACCGAGATGGAGGTGATGCCCGCGCGCACCAGGTGCTCGGCGAACTCGGGGCGGTTGGACGGCGCCTGACCGCAGAGGGACGAGGTGATGCCGGCCTCGCGGCTGGCGCGGATGATGCGGACGATGGCGTCCAGCACCGCCGCGTCCGACTCGTCGAACAGCTCCGCGCACAGCTCCGAATCCCGGTCCACCCCTAGCATCAGCTGCGTCAGGTCATTGGAGCCAATGGACACACCGGTGATGCCCAGGCGCGCGTACTCGGGGATGCGGTAGACGACGGAGGGCACTTCCGCCATCACCCAGCGCTCCAGCCCTCGCTGGCGGCCCAACGGGCTCGTGTCGAGCGCCTCCAGGCAGGCCTCCAGCTCCCACTTCGTGCGCACGAAGGGAATCATCACGTGCAGGTTGGGCGTCTGCTCGCGCACGCGGGCGAGTACCTCCAGCTCGAGCTGGAATACCTCCGGCTCGCGGAGGTACCGGTAGCAGCCGCGGAAGCCAATCATCGGGTTGGCCTCGGTGGCCTCGAAGTCGGCGCCGCCCTCCAGGCCGCGGAACTCGTTCGTCCGGAAGTCCGTCGTGCGGTACACCACCGGGCGGCCGCGGAAGGCGCGCGTTATCTCGAGCAGCGACGCGGACATCCGCTCGACGAACTCGCGGCTCCGGCCAGTGGCGATGAGCTTGCGCGGGTGCACGCCGCCCAGGGCCTCGGTGAGCATGAACTCCGCGCGCAAGAGGCCCACGCCATCCACCGCGAGCGCCGCGGCCTCGCGGGCCTGGCCTGGCAGGGCGAGGTTGACGTAGAGCCGCGTGGCGAGCACCTCGGGCTCGGCGGCCGCCTGTGGCGCGGCGCCCGCTTCCTTCGCGGCTCCTGACGCGGCCACCGGAGGCGTCTCCACCTGGGCACGGCCCTCCAGAATCACGCCGGCGGAGCCATCCACCGTGACTTCCTCGCCGTCGCGCAGGACCCGGGTGGCGGTGCGCGTGCCCACCACGCAGGGCTTGCGCAGCTCGCGGCTGACGATGGCCGCGTGGCACGTCATGCCGCCGCTGTCGGTGACGATGGCCGCCGCGCGCCGCATGGTGGGCACCCAGTCCGGAGACGTCATCGGCGCCACGAGGATTTCTCCGGCCTGGAGCTGCTGGCCCTCCTCGGGCTTGCGCAGCACGTGCACGCGGCCTGTCGCGGCGCCCGGCGAGGCGCCCAGCCCGGACACCAGCGCCCTGGCCGATGGCCGGGCGGGGGCCTTCTTCTCGGAACCGAGCGTCGTCACCGGGCGCGACTGGACGAGGTAGATCTTGCCGCCTTCCTCGGCCCACTCGATGTCCTGGGGCGCGCCGTAGTGCCGCTCCACACGCTGGCCGAGGCGCGCCAATTCCAGCACCTCCACGTCGCTGAGCACGCGCTGGTGGGCCTGCTCGGGGGAGAGCTCCTCGCGCCGCTCGCGGCCCACGCCGTCGCGCACGAGGCGGAAGGCCTTCTGTCCCACGCGCACCTCCAGCAGGCGCGGGCCCTGCTTGGCCACGACGTAGGTGTCCGGCTCCACCTGGCCGCCCACCACCACCTCGCCCAGGCCGAAGGCGCCCTCGATGATGATGCGGCCGGTATCTCCACTGGAGGGGTCCGCGGTGAACATGACGCCCGAGCGCGCCGAGTCCACCATGGCCTGCACCACCACGGCGATGGCGGGCTCCTCGGTGAGGCCCTGCGCCTTGCGGTAGGCCACCACGCGCTGCCCATAGGCCGAGGCCCAGCACGCCCGCAGCTTGTCGAGCAGCGCCTCCTCGCCCACCACGTTGGTGAACGTCTCGTGCATGCCCGCGAAGGAGGTGGACGCGGTGTCCTCGGAGGTGGCCGACGAGCGCACGGCCACGGCGCGGCCCTCGCCCAGCTGGCGGTAGGCGGCGAGCAGGGCGGTGCGCAGCCGCTCGGGGATGGGCGCCTGGCGGACCGTGTCGCGCAGGGCCTCGGTGACGTCGGCGAGCGACTTCGTGTCATCCGGGTCCACGCGCCGCCACAAGTCGCGCAGCCGGGGACGTACGGGCTCCATGGCCTCGTGGAAGGCGGCGGCGGTGACGACGAAGCCCGGGGGCACGGGCAGGCCGGCGCGAGTCAGCTCGCCCAGATTGGCGCCCTTGCCTCCCGCCAGGGGGACGTCCTCTCGTGAGAGGGCATCGAACCAGAGGAGTGGCTCCGCGGCGGCTTCTCCGGGCGCGCGGGCCCTCGGCTGCTGCTCGGTTTCGGGAGAAAGGTCCATGCTTCCAGCTCCCGGGACAGCGGGTGGAGAGGAGCGGGCCCATGGCCAGCCGGACGCCGGTGGGCACCCACCGGTGCGTCTGTCCTGGCACGCCCCGAGGAAGATGGGACCTGCGTGCCGTCAGGACACGCCAGCCCTGGCGGGAGGCCGGGGGCACAGCGGCCCCGTCCGTCCCCGAGACTTCCCAGCGTGGCACCCCGTCTGGAGATTCCAGGCGAGAGGCCAGGGAGGGGACCGATGGCACAGCGCGTACTCATTGGCTACCGGAGCAGCGAAGGGCAGACGGAAAAGGTGGCGGGCTAGATGGTGCGCTTCGTCCAGCGCCACCGGGAGGTGCTGGCGCACAAGGTCGCGAAGGTCGCGAAAGGTGCTCCGCGTCGAACGCGGCCCCCCGTTTTCGACGGCCGACCGCATCGAACTCGAGCTGCTTCGGGGTACACTCTGGTTTCACCGCGTAGCTCCTACCGGTCGAGGAAAGCCTTGAGAACTCTCCACCTATCGGTCGGTCGTTACGCGGTGCTCCCTCTACCCGTGATCGACCCGGGCTAGAAGAGTTTAAAGGACCTGCGCACGAACCATGAAGGCATACAGATGATGTCTATCTTTGGGAGCTGTGCATCACGCATCGTTGGCTGGGCCTTGAAGATTCAGCTTGTGCGCTACATCAAGAAAAATCCACAGGTGACGATCGTGGGAGTCACCGGGAGCGTGGGAAAGACGACCACGAAGCTTGCTATCGCGAAAGTCCTGGAGCAGCGATTCAAGGTGCAGGCCCATCCAGGGAACTACAACAACGAGATTGGCGTTCCTCTGGCCATCTTCGATTTGGAATCACCCGGCGATATCCGTAACCTGAGGGGCTGGATGGGTGTTGTGCGTGAGATGAATCGCCGTCTCAGGAAACCGCTTCCGTATGACGTGATCGTCCAGGAACTGGGGGCGGGCCGCAGAGGCGATATACGGTATTTCTCATTTCTCAGGCCCAGGATTGGCGTGGTCACCGCCGCCAAGCCCGCGCACCTCCAGGGCTTTGGGAGCATCGAGGCCATTGTAGACGAGAAGTTTTCGTTGGCTGAGCTCAGCCAGATAGCGCTGGTGAACGCCGAGGAAGAAAGGTTCGCCCACAAGCTGACCACGATGGATGCGAGCAAGCTGCACACCTATGGCACCTCAAAAGGTGATTATCGCTACAGCATCCGAAGCTATTCAGCGGCAGACGGTCTTGAAGGGACCCTTGTCCTGAGAAAAGAGAAGGCGGACGTGTCCGTTCGCCTGGTGGGAAGACATATGGCTGAAGCAGTCGCCGCGGCCGCCGCCGTTGGCGAGTTGCTGGGCATGACGCCAGACGAGATCAAGGCTGGCGTCGAGCGAATCCAGCCAGTCTCTGGCCGCCTGAGTCCGCTGGAAGGCCGGAATGGCAGCTTGATTCTCGACGATTCGTACAATGCGAGCCCGGAAGCCATGATTGCGTCTCTCAACACCCTGTACGAGCTGTCCGGACGGAAGATCGCCATCCTGGGAGGGATGAATGAAATGGGCTCGGACGGGGCGAAATACTACAGGGACGTCGGTGGCCACTGCGCACGGCTCGATCTGTTGGTGACGGTCGCGGAACTGGCCAGGCAGTACGTGGGACCCGCGAAGGAAGCAGGCCTTGGCGACGACAAAATCAGATGTTTCGACACTCCGTATCAGGCTGGCGAGTTCGTCGCTGGGCTCCTGAAGAGTGGAGACAGGGTGCTCGTCAAGGGCTCTCAGGGAGGAATCTTCTGCGAGGAGGCCACCGCGAAGTTGCTGGCGAACCCGGAGGACACGGCTCGCCTGGTCCGTCAGTCTCCATACTGGAAGAACCTCAAGGCCAACGCCTTCAACAACAAGCGGCAAGGCACGTAGGTTGGACATCGCCTCCGCTCCGGGCTTGACCGGGCTCCTGTGCCGAGTGGAACCCCGGACGCGAAGGCAGGGTCAGGATGCTTCGGCGGAAGCGGGTTCCGGGCGGTCCGGCCCCCCTGAGAGCAGCGCGGAGAGTCGCTGGTCTGGAGCCGCGCATCCAGCCTCCAGGAGTCTCTGGAAGTCCTCGACGATGCGTTCCACCGTTCGCGCTTCGTAGAGGTCGCCGTTGGCTTGGGCCATCAGCGAGACCTGCTGGTTCTCCGATTCGGAGACGAAGAAGAACATGTTCACCAACAGGCTTCCCCCCTGGGGAATGGACACCCGGTCGAACTGAAGCCCATCGACCGAGGGCCGGGTGTCCCCGGGCTGCTGGAAGTTCTGCATGTTCAGGCCGGGGAAGGTGCGCGCGCTCTTGCTGTCCGGATTCATCCCAATCATGTCCAGCACCCGCTGATAGGGCAGGGCGGAGTGGGCGAGTGCGCCGAGCACCGCGTCGCGCACGCGCGCGAGGAGTTCCTGGAAGGTAGGATCCCCTTCCAGGTTGGTGCGGATCAGGACGACGTTGGTGAAACACCCGATGAGGTTCTCGATCTCAAGGCGGTCGCGGCTCCCGATGTTGCTGAACACGGTGACATCCCGAGCGCCGCTGCGCAGCGCGAGCAGGGCCTGGTAGGCGGCCATCGCCATCATGTAGAGCGTGACGCCCTCGCGGTGGCAGACCGCCTTGATGGCGGCGGATAGAGCCACCGGGAAGGTGACGGTATTTATCAGCGTGTTGTACGTCCGAGTGGCCGGGCGAGGCTTGTCCAAGGGGAAGTCGACCATGGTGACTCCATCGGCCAGGTGCCGGCGCCAATAAGACTCGAGCGACTCGAGGTGCTCGCCCCGCATCTGCTCGTGCTGCCACCACGCGAAGTCCGAGTATTGGATGCGCAATTCGGGCAGCTGCGGTTCCTCGCCCCGGACGTAGGCCCTGTAGGCCAGGGTGACCTCCTGGAAAAGGATGGCCTCGGACCAGCCGTCCCAGGCGATGTGGTGCGTCGTTACCAGGAGCATCTGCTCCTCCGGGCCCAGCTTGTAGAGCCACGCCCGGAACATGGGCGGGGCCATGAGGTCGAACGGCATGTGCGCGTCCTGATACACGCGGTGGCGCACCACTTCCTCGCACTGCTCCCGAGGCAGCCCGACGAAGTCCAGCTGCTCCAGCCGGACCGGAGCCAGCGGGGACACCTGGAAGGCAAACCCGTCATCACTCCGGGCGTAATGGGTTCTCAGGATTTCATGGCGCTCGACGAGCGTGTTCAGGGCCCGCTCGAGCGCCTCGACGTCGAGTCGCCCCTTGATGTGGACGCACAGCGGGATGTTGCCGGCGCTCTTCGGTCGGCTCGGGTTCGAAACCGCGTAGCTGAGCCATCGTCTCTGCGCGATGGAGACTGGGCCCGTGGCGCGACCGACCGCGGTGGGATGCTGCGGGATGGACCGTGCGGGCGCCTCCTCCCGGGTGTCCACGCTGCGCGAAGCGCCAGCCAGGGCGCCTTCGCCGAGCTGCTCCAGGACCCGAGCGAGCGCCTCGACGTTGCGGTGCTCGAAGAGGGTGCGCAGGGGCAGGTCGACGCCGAAGGTGGCGCGGATGCGCGACATGACCTGGACGGCGAGCAGCGAGTGTCCACCCAGCTCAAAGAAGCTGTTGGCTACGCCTACGCGCTCCACGCCCAGCACCTCCCTCCAGAGCGCTGCCAGCCGTTGCTCGACGGGCGTGCGCGGGGCCTTGTAACTGGCAGCCGTGGCGCCGGAGGCGGACGCATCCGGGGCAGGCAGGGCCTTGCGGTCCACCTTGCCATTGGGCGTCAGGGGCATGGCGGAGAGCGGCACGAAGGCCGAGGGCACCATGAAGGCGGGCAGGTGCTGTTGCACGTGGCCTCTCAGCGACTCGGTTTCCAGCGTGTGGCCCTCCTTCGGCACCACATAGGCCACCAGCCGCGTGTCGCCCCCGATGTACTGGCGGGCCACCACCACCGCGTCTCGCACCGCCGGGTGCTGGCGCAGCACGGACTCGATTTCGCCCGGCTCGATGCGGAAGCCGCGCACCTTCACCTGCTGGTCCACGCGGCCGAGGAACTCCAGGCTCCCGTCGGACAGGAGGCGCACCCGGTCCCCGGTGCGGTACATGCGCGCGTCCGGGACGGGGCTGAACGGGTCGGCGAGGAATCGCTCGGCGGTGAGCTCCGGACGGTTCAGGTAGCCGCGCGTTACTCCCGCGCCGCCGACGAAGAGCTCGCCCGGCACGCCCGCCGGTACCGGCTGGAGCGACGCGTCGAGCAGGTACACCGCGGTGTTGGGAATGGGGCGGCCGATGGGGACGAGCGGACGCGCGTCGTCGGCGGAGCAGCGATGCATCGTGCACCACACGCTGGCCTCGGTGGGGCCGTACTCGTTGTAGAGGGCGGCTGGTAGCAGTGCGTGGTGCTGCCGCACCAGCTCCCGGGGGCAGGCCTCGCCGGCGACGATGGCCACCTTCAGCGACTCCAGCGCGCGGGACTCGGCGTGCTCGGCGAGCAGGAACTGGTACAGCCCGGGTGAGCACAGCAAGTGCGTGGCCCGCTCCCGCGCCACCGTCCGCGCGACGTGCCGGGGCTCCTGCTGTGCTCCCTCCACGGGGAGCACCAGCGTGCCGCCCTGCGAGAGCGCCCAGAAGATGCCGGCCACGGAGCTGTCGAACGCGAACGACGACAGCATGAGGTAGCGCTCCATCGGCTCGGGATAGGCGGCGACGCGAGCGAACGTGGAGTGCGCGAGGTTGGCGTGGGTGACGGTGACGCCCTTGGGCCTGCCGGTGGAGCCGGAGGTGTAGATGACGTAGGCGAGGTGCTCCGGGCGCACGCCGCTGTCCGGCGCCGCCTCGCGGGGCTGTGACTCGAAGCGCGCCGCCTCGGAGTCCAGGCACAGCACGCGCTCGCCGGGCAGACCCAGTCGCTCCACCAACGGGCGCTGGGTCAGCACCAGCGCGAGGCCCGCATCCTCCAGCATGAAGGCCAGCCGGTCCGCCGGGTAGCCCGGGTCGAGCGGCACGTACGCGCCTCCCGCCTTGAGGATGCCGAGCAGCGCCACCACCAGCTCCGGCGAGCGCTCCGCGCAGACGCCCACCCGCACCTCGGGTCCCACGCCCTGTCCACGCAGGTACCACGCCAGCCGGTTGGCCCGCGCGTCGAGCTCGGCGTACGACAGCCGTTGCTCACCGCAGACCAGCGCCGTGGCGTCGGGCGTGCGCGCCGCCTGGGCGGCGAAGCGCCGGTGCAGGCACTGGCGCCAGTCCTCGGGCGTCGCGACCGCGGGCCCCCGCCCGGTCTCCAGCATGCGGAGGGACTCCTCCGGGGACAGCAGGGAGAGCGCCCGCACCTGGGTGTCCGGCGCGCGGACCGCCTCGCTCAGCAGGGTGAGGTAGTGCCCCACCATGCGCTCGGCGGTGGCGGCGTCGAAGAGGTCGGTGTTGTAGGTGAGGATGCCGCTGAAGCCCCCAGGGGACTCGGCCAGGGCGAGCGTGAGGTCGAACTGGGTCGTCTTGACGTCCGGCCGCAGCACCTCCACGTCGAGCCCCGGCAGCTTCTGCTCCGTGCCCGGGGTGTTCTGCAGGACGAACATCACCTGGAACAGCGGCGAATAGCTCAGGCTGCGCTTGGGGCGCAGCTCCTCGACGAGCCGCTCGAAAGGGACGTCCTGCTGCTCGTATGCGGCCAGGGTGGTGGCCTTCACCTGGGCCAGCAGCTCACGGAAGCTCAGCTCCGGCGACACCTGCGAGCGCAGCACCAGCGTGTTGACGAAGAAGCCGATGAGGCTTTCGAGCTCGGGGCGGGTGCGGCCGGCGATGGGCGAGCCGACACAGACATCCTGCTGGCCGGAGTAGCGCGACAGCAGCAGCTGCCAGGTGGCCAGCAGCACCATGAAGGGCGTGGCGCCGTGCCGCTGGCCCAGCGCGACGGCGGCTTCCGACAGCTTCGCGCCCACTTCCACCCGCACCGCGGCGCCCCGAAACGTCTGGGCGCTGGGTCTCGGCCTGTCGGTGGGAAGCTCCAGCAGGGCAGGCACTTCGGCGAGCTGCCGGCGCCAGTAGTCGAGCTGCGTCTGGAGCGCCGGCCCCCGCAGCCACTCCCGCTGCCAAAGGGAATAGTCGGAGTACTGCACCGCCAGCGGCGGCAGCATCGGCGTGCGCCCGGAGGCGTAGGCCGTGTAGAGCACGGCCATCTCCTGCGCGAGCACGGCCGTGGACCAGCCGTCGGAGATGCTGTGGTGCATCGACAGCAGCAGCACGTGCCGGTCCGTGGCCAGCCGCAGCAGGGTGGTGCGGAACAGCGGCCCTGACTCCAGGTCGAACGGGCGCTGGCCCTCCTCGGTGGCGAGCCGCCGCGCCTCCGCCTCGCGCGGGGCCTCCGGCATCCCGCTCAGGTCGACGACGGTCAGCGGGTGCTCACCGTCGGGCTGGATGTCCTGCAGGGGCAGGCCGTCCTCGCCGGTCCGGAAGCGGGTGCGCAGGGCCTCGTGGCGGTGCACGAGGTCCTTCAAGGCTCGCTCCAGCGCGGACTTCACCAGCGCGCCGTTCAGCCGCACGGCCACCGCGATGTTGTAGGCCGAGGCGCTCCCGCCCTCGATTTGATGCAACAGCCACAGCCGCTGCTGCGCGAAGGACGCCGGCAGGGGCCCTTCACCCGAGCGCTTCCGGAGGGCCGGAGGCGCCGCGGCCTCCTGCTGCTTCTGACGCTGGCGCAAGAGCGCCTCGAACAACTCGCGCTGCTTGGGAGAGAGCTTGCTGAGCTGCTTCGAGATATCGCTCATGGTGGAGACTCAGAAGGGGAAGATTCAATGACGGAGGGCTCGCGCCCGGAGCCTGAAACCCGGGACGCGAGGGGGGACGCGGTGCTCAGTCGCCGCTGGCGCGCGCGAGCTCGGCCTCGAGCTGGTCCTCGGGAACGCTGGCGACCTGCTCGAGCAGCTCCCGGTAGAGGGCGTCCTCCTGCTCGGCCTGGGCCGCGCTGACGGCCTGGGCGAGGCCCGCCACGGTGGACGCCTCGAACAGCTTCGCCAGGGGCAGCTCCACCTTGAAGGCCGACCGCAGCCGCCCGACGACGCGCGTGGCCAGCAGGGAGTGACCGCCCAGGTCGAAGAAGCTCTCGTGGCGGCCCACCTGCTCCACGCCGAGCACCTCCTGCCAGATGGCCGCGAGGGTCTGCTCCACCTCGTTGGCGGGCGGCACATGCGGGCCCTTGCGCGCCGCCCGTGCGGCCGCGGTTCCCGCGCCGGGCCGGCTCACCGGGGCGTCGCGGTGAATCCACACGCCCAGCCGGTACGCCAGGTCTCCCGTGGCGACCACCACCGGTCCGTCCAGGCCCAGGGTGACGAGCCGCCGCACGGCGTCCGCGCCCTCCTCACGTGTCATCGCGTACTGGTCCATGCTGGTGCGGAAGCCGGCGTAGTGCTTCGTCTCCTCGGGCCAGCCATCCCACGAGGCACTCACCCAGCGCGTGCCCCCGTCGGAGACGCGGGCTCGGTGCGCGGCGAACGCATCCAGAAAGAGGTTGGCGGACGCATAGGCCAGGTAGCCGAGGCCGCCCAGCACCGCGGCGTTGGAGGAGAAGAGCAGGACGAAGTCCAGCGTCCGCCCGCGCAGCACCTCCTCCAGCACGTAGGCACCGTGGACCTTGGGGCGGAACTGCGTCTCCGACGCCTGCGTCCCCAGGTCGCCGAGGGCGTTGTAGAGCGAGTCGCCGTGCGTGACACCGGCGCAGTGCAGCACCCCGTGCAGCTCGCCAAAGCGCGCATCCACCTGCGACAGCACCTCGCGCATGCGCCCGGCGTCCGCGACGTCCGCGGCCAGCACGAGCACCTCGGCGCCGTGGGACTCCATGGCCCGCACCCGGTGGAGGAGCCGGCTGGTGCGGTCATCCTCCCGGTGCCCGGCGAGCCAGTCGTCCCACGCGTCGCGCGGCGGCAACGCCGAGCGGCCCAGCAGCACCAGGCGCGCGCGCCGCGTCTCCGCCAGGTGCTCGGCCAGCAACAGGCCCACACCCCCCAGGCCGCCCGTGACGAGGTACACGCCCCGCTCGCGTAGCGGGCGCGTGGGGGCCGCGTCTCCCGTCAGCCGCGTCGGCGTGTAGTCCTGCGTCCAGCGCCGGTCGCCCCTCCACGCCACCATCATGTCGCGAGAGGGCGTGGCCAGCTCCGCCAGCAGCCGCGAGGCCAGCGCGTCCACACCGCCCGAGGTGGGCAGCACCACGTCGATGCAGCGCGCGGTGACGTGCTGCTGCTCCTGCGGCAGCACCTTGCACACGCCCAGCATCGGCGCCTTCTCGGGGAGCGCCTCGGCCACGCCGTCCGGGTCATGCACGTGGTTGGAGAGGACCTCCAGCCGCACCGGCTCGGAGGTGCCGGAGCCCGCCAGCGCCTTGGCCAGGGCCAGCACGCTGTAGTAGCCCCGCGCCTGCACCTCTCGGAAGCGCTCCGGCGACGAGCGGACATCCCCCTGCGGCGTGAGGCTCCACAGATGGACGAAGACCTCCGGCCGTCGCGAGCGCTCGGACAGCGCCCGCATCAGCGCGGCGAGGTCCGCCGGCTGGTCCGGCGCCACCGTGAAGCGCCGCTCGCCGTCCCGTGAGAAGGACGTGCCCGCGGCCACGGTGACGACGTCCTGCGAGGCGTCCTCCAGCAATGCCAGCAGCCGGGTGGCGAGGGGGCCGCCGTCCGTGAAGACGACCCAGCTCCGGGGCTGGGACAGCGTCTCCGGGGTGAGCGCGGGAGGCGGGGTGCGCTTCCACGACGGCAGGTGGAACCAGTCCGCCACGTCCGCCAGCTTGCCCCGGGGCGCCCGCGACGAGGCCTCCGCGGCCGAGCGCTCCCCGGGCGGTACCCAGAAGCGCTCGCGCTCGAACGGGTAGGTGGGCAGCGGCACCCGGCGTCGGGCCGCCCGCGCGTGCACGCCCTCCCAGTCCACGGCCACGCCCGCCAGCCACAGCCGGCCCAGCGCCCCCTGGAGGAACGCCTCCGCGGGCTGCGGGTCCTTCGGGTGGGGCATGGAGGCGACCAGCGGACGGGAGCCGGGGGGCTCGCCCTGAAGCCGGGCCAGCGCGATGAGGGACTGGCCGGGGCCCACCTCCAGCAGCACGCGCGCGGGCTCGGCCAGCAGCACGCGCAGGCCGTCCTGGAAGCGCACGGGTTGGCGCAGGTGGCTCACCCAGTACTCGGGCCGGGTGACCTCCTCGGCGGTGACCGGGCGGCCCGTCATGCTGGACACGTACGGCCGCTCCGGCGGGCGCAGCGTCAGCGTGGCCACCTTCTCGCGGAAGGCTGGCAGCAGCGCGTCCAGCATCCGCGAGTGCGCCGCCGCCTCCACGTGCAGCCGCCGGTGCTCCACGCCCCGCGCCGTCAAGGTGGCCGACAGGGCCTCCACCGCCTCCTTCGGGCCGGACGCCACGCATTGGGTGGGCGCGTTCACCGCCGCCAGGTCCAGGGTGGTGCCCAGCAGCGGGAGCAGCTCGGCTTCCGGCAGGCTGACGCTCAGCATGGCGCCCGGGGCCAGCGTATCCATCAGCCGGCCGCGCAGCGCCACCAACGCCACCGCGTCCTCCAGCGTCAACACCCCGGCGAGGCAGGCCGCCGCGTACTCGCCCAGGCTGTGGCCCACCATCGACTCCGGCTCCACCCCCCAGGCCATCCACAGCCGCGCGAGCGCGTACTCCATGAGGAAGATGGAAGGCAGGGCCACCGCGTTGCGCGCCAGCTCCGGCGCGTCGGTGCCCGGCGCCGCGAGGAGCAGGGGGCGCAGGTCCACGCCGAGGTGCGGCTGGAAGAGCGCGGCCACCCGGTCCACCTCGGCGCGGAAGACGGGCTCGGTGGCGTACAGGCCCGCGCCCATGCCCGCGGACTGGGTGCCGCCGCCGGGGAACAGGAACACCACCGGCCGCGACTTCGACTCCTGGAGCGCGCCGACGACGCGCTCGGGCTCCTCGCCCCGCAGCACGCGCAGGGCTTGCGCCCGGTCCTTCACCACGGCCATGCGGCGGTGCTTGAAGTGCTGCCGGCCCACCTGGAGCGTGTAGGCCACGTCCGCGAGGGGCTGCTCGGGGTGCTGCTCCAGCCACGCCGCCAGCTGCGTGCCGGCCGTGTCCAGCGCGGTGTCCGTCCGGGCCGACAGCGCCAGCAGGTGCCACGGGCGCGCCTCCGCGGAGGGCGCGGGCGCGGGGGCCTCCTCCAGGATGACGTGTGCGTTGGTGCCGCCGATGCCGAACGAGCTCACCCCCGCCCGGCGCGGGAAGGCGCCGGGCTCCCACGGGCGCAGGGTGGTGTTGACGAAGAAGGGACTGGTGGGCAGCTCCAACTGGGGATTGGGCTGCTCGAAGTGCAGCGTGGGCGGCAGCTCGCGGTGCTTCAGGCACAGCACCGCCTTGATGAGACTGGCGATGCCCGCGGCCGCGTCGAGGTGGCCGATGTTCGTCTTCACCGAGCCGAGCGCGCAGAAGCCCACCTCGTCGGTGCTGGCGCGGAAGGCCCGGGTGAGGGCACGGACCTCGATGGGGTCTCCCAGCTGGGTGCCGGTGCCGTGCGCCTCCACGTAGGTGATGCTGCGCGCGTCCACGTCCGCCGCGGACAGCGCGTCTCGGATGACGCGCGCCTGGCCCTGGGGGCTGGGCGCGCCGAAGCTGGCCTTCTGCGAGCCGTCGTTGTTGATGGCCGAGCCGCGGATGATGGCGTGAATGGTGTCACCGTCGGCGAGCGCATCCTCCAGCCGCTTGAGCACCACCATGCCGGCGCCGTTGCCGAACAGGGTGCCCTGCGCCTTCGCGTCGAAGGCCCGGCAGTGCCCGTCCGGCGAGGTGATACCCCCGAACTGGTGCAGGTACCCGGTACGCTGGGGCGTCTGGATGGCCACGCCGCCCGCCAGCGCCATGCGGCACTCGCCCGCCAGCAGCGCCTGCCCGGCCAGGTGGACGGCCACCAGCGCCGTGGAGCAGGCGGTGTGCAGCGAGTACGCCGGCCCGCGCAGGTTGAGCAGGTGCGACACCCGCGTGCTGAGGAAGGCCAGGTCGTTGCCGAGCCCCACCTCGAACGCGCTGCTGCCCTGCGTGGAGGGGTTGGAGAAGAGGTTGAAGACGTACGTGTTGGTGCGCGCGCCCGCATAGACGCCGATGCGCTCGCGGTACCGTTCCGCGTCGTACCCCGCGTCCTCCAGCGCGGACCACGCGCACTCCAGGAACACGCGGTGCTGCGGGTCCATCATCTCGGCTTCACGGGGCGGGATGCCGAAGAAGGACGCGTCGAAGTCCTCCGCGCCTTCGACGATGGCCGCCGCGCGGACATAGCCCGGGTCCTTGCGCGCCGCCGGGTCCTCCAGGATGGAGGGCTCCAGCTCCGGCTCCTTAAGAAAGGTAATGGACTCCACACCGTCCCGCAGGTTCTTCCAGTACGCCTCGACATCCGGAGCGCCGGGGAAGCGGCACGCCATTCCGATGATCGCAAGCTCCAGCCCGTTCCAGTCGTTGTCGCCAGCCATGATGGTGTGAGTGCCCCGTTGATGTCGGAAGTCAGTCGTCCCGCCTGCGAGCGCGCTGCCGCTCCAGCGCCGAGAGCCGGCGAGCCCCCGGCGCGGCGGCGTCGCCCCAGTCGTCCGCTCCGGGCGCGGACTGTCCCGGCCGAGCACCCGGCGAGGGGCGGGCATGGCCGAGCCGCGCGAGCAGCGCTTCGACGTGCTGCCGCGCCACGAGCAGGCCCTGCTCGGTCCGGACGCGCTCGCCCACGGACGCGGCGGCGTCGCGGATGCGCGGGGACGCCAGGGACTCCTGGATGGCCTCGGCCAGGCGCGCGGCGGTGAGCTGCGCGGCGGGAAGGGGCGCCGGAGCGCAGCCCCGGGCATGCGCCAGATCCGCCCAGAGGAACTGGTCATACGCGTGGGGCACCAGCACCTGGGGCACGCCAGCGCGGAACGCCAGCGCGCACGTCCCCGCGCCGCTGTGGTGGACGACGCTCGCCACGCGCGGGAAGAGCCACGCGTACGGCAGCATCCCGTCCACCGCGAGGAAGCCTGGGGGCAGGGGCTTGCGCGCCAGCCCGCTCCCGCCGCGCTGGATGATGGCCCGGCGTCCGGCCCCCTGGGCGGCCTCCACCAGCAGCTCGGTGAAGGCGTCGGGGTCCTCGTGCTTGAGGCTGCCGAAGGTGAAGAACAGCGGCGGCTCCCCGCCGGCCAGGATGTCCCGCAGCTCGGCGGGGGGCTCCCACCCGAGCACGTCCCCGTCCAGGAAGAAGTAGCCCACCATGTGGTGGTGACCCGGCCAGTCGCGCGGCGGCGGGCGCACGTGCTGACTCATGGCGTAGAGGACGAGCTGCGGCGACTCCGCGTCCACCAGCGGGTTGTGGAAGGGCGGCAGCCCCGCGCCCACCCGCACGGGGTTGATGATCCGCCGGACCGCCTCCAGGAAGGCAGGGTGCCCTCCGCCGCTCCCGGAGTGCTCCACGTAGACGGAGACGAAGGGGATGCCCGTCAGGTCATGCACCATGCGCGCCGCGGGCTGCACGCGCCCACTGATGAGCACATCCGCGCCCACACAGGCCGCGCGCAGGTCCTCCAGCATCCGCGGCAGCCCCTGGGCCAACGGGGTGAACAACGTCTGGAGCTGGTCCGCGGCGCCAATGTGCTCCGGGCTCACCAGCAGCGCCTGGGTGATGTCGTCCTGGGCCCCTCGCAGGTCCGCTCCCACCGGGACGAACTCCACGCCATGGCTTCGTGCCAGCGGCGCGAAGGCCGGTGGCAACGCCAGCACGGGTCGGTGCCCATGCCGGCGCAGCTCCACCGCCAGTGCCACGAAGGGAAGGACGTCTCCCATGCTCCCGAAATTCGTCAGTACCGCGTGCATCGACTCACCCAGGAACCCGGTGCGCGAACCCCTCCGCCACGGGGCTGGGAGGTGGCTCGTCAGCCCCCGGTAGGGCGCGAATCACCTGGCGGAGCCTGTTGAAATCAAGGACCCCCCGCTCAACACCCGGCGAGGGAACAATGATAGTTCCCACTCGGAGAAAGCCGGCATCCATGCGAACATACACTACCCGGACAGGGTATAGAAACGGGCCCTGAAAAGCACCAAACGAAATTGAAGAAAGCTTCATTCCGAATGATGCAATCCAAAGGGGCGCGTGCCAGTGGACGGGACACCCCGGCGCTGGACGGTTGGGACGTCGTGGTCATCGGCACGGGAATGGGCGGCTCGACGCTGGGCCACGCGCTCGCGCGCCAGGGCCGCTCCGTGTTGTTCCTGGAGCGGGGCCCGGCGAGACAGTCCGCGGAGGAGCCAACCGCCGGGGGTGTCGCGAACCCCGAGGCCACGTCCCTGGTGGCGCCGTCGCGCAAGGAGCGGCTGATGCGCGGGGGCCAGTGGCCGGAGCCGCTGCGGCAGGAACTGCACGCGCGGGAGCCGCGAACCTTCGCCCATCCACTGGGCGTGGGGGGCGGCGGCTCGTCGTCGCGCTTCGGGATGGTGATGGACCGCTTCTTCCCGGAGGACTTCGAGTCGTGGCCCGTCACCTACGACGAGTTGGCACCCTGGTACGAGAAGGCGGAGGCGCTGTACCGCGTGCGCGGCTCGGAGGACCCGATGCGGCCGGGCGTGTCCTTCCAGCTCATGCCTCCGCCCGCGCCGGTGGGCAAGGAGCAGGCCCTGCTCGAAGGCTTCCAGGCGCTGGGCCTGCATCCCTACCGCATCCACTATGCCTGCGAGCGATTGCCGGGCTGCGACACCTGCGTGGGCTCGCTGTGCCTCCGGGAGTGCCGCAACGACGCGGGACGCATGTGCCTGCGGCCCGCCCTGCGCTCCCACGGAGCCCGCATCATCGACTGGTGTGAGGTGCTGTCACTGGAGGAGGAGAATGGCGCGGTCACCGCCGCGGTCTGCCGGCGGGAAGGGGAGACGCAGCCGTTCAAGGTGCGGGGCCGCGTCTTCGTGCTCGCCGCGGGCGCCTTCATGACGCCGGTGTTGCTGCAGCGGTCGGTCTCGTCCCGTCACCCCAACGGGCTGGCGAACAACCGGGACCTGGTGGGGCGTAACCTGATGCTCCACTGCTCGGACCACTACCTCGTGACGGCCCGCCGCTCCCTGGAGTCTTTCGACATGGCGCACGGCGTGTCGGTCAATGACTTCTACCGCCACGCGCAAGGAAAGCTGGGCAACTTCCACGCGCACCCCTTCACCATCGACGAAGAGAAGGTGCTGAGCTGGCTCCAGGGAGGACACTCCCTGCCGGCGTGGCTGCGCGTGCTGAGCCCGCTGTTTCCCCTGGTGGCCAACCTGGGCGCGCGCCTCTACCGCGCCCGCACCGTATTCGCCTCGGTGCTGGAAGACCTGCCGTATGCGGAGAACCGCGTCGTCGGCACATCCGAGGACGGCAGCGTGCGCTACCAGTACCGCGTCCATGATGAGTTGCGGCGCCGGGTGGACCTGTCCCGGCGGCTGTTCCTCCGCACCCTGGCGCCGAAGTTCAAGGTGAAGCTCATCTCCAACCCCCGCGACGTCGCGCTCAACCTCGGCCACGTCTGCGGGACGTGCCGCTTCGGCACCTCTCCCGAGACGAGCGTGCTCGACCCAAGCAACCGCGCTCACGAGGTGGACAACCTCTACGTGGTGGACGCGTCCTTCTTCCCGTCCAGCGGCGGCATCAATCCCTCGCTCACCATCGCCGCCAACGCCCTGCGCGTGGCGGACACCGTCCACACGAGATTGTAGTTCCCCATGCACCACCTGCCCGGGCTCGCAGGCCTCCACCTGTCCGGCCGGGCAGGTCCACCGTGCGCTCCAAGAGGCGCCGGTCCATGTCGTGGTGGATGAGCCGCTCGCGGAGCTGCTGCAAACCGCCCTGGGAGAAGGCGGGCGCGGCATCGTCGGGCACCCGCGTGCCCAACACCACGGCATGGGGCCCAGGAGCGAAGGAGACAGCGCTCGTCGTGCCGCCCCGCTCGGGTGGGTTGCATCCGGCCTCGGGCGTGCGCTGCGTCCCAGACAGGGGCCGCGAGGCGCCATGTCGGGCAACCGGATGCGAGCGGGGGGCTGAAGATGGACGCGACACGCAAGGCGGTGGTGATTGGCACCGGCGCGGGAGGCCTCGCGGCGGCCGCCTTCCTGGCGCGCATGGGTTTCGAGGTGACAGCCGTGGAGCAGGGCGCTCACCTCGGCGGCAGCCTCGCGCCCTTCGAACGCGAGGGCTTCACCTTCGACGTCGGCATCAACTACGTGGGCGGCTGCCGTCCTGGGCAGCTCATGTACGAGCAGCTCGCGGCCCTGGGGCTCGACGCCTCGGCCCTCTTCAGCGAGCTCGAGCCCGACGGCTTCGACATCTACCGCTTCCCGGATTTCGAGGTGCGCAACTGCGCGGGGCTGGAGCGCTTCCGAGACCGGCTCCGGGCACTCTTTCCCGACGAGGATGCGGGCCTCAGAGAGGTCTTCCGGCTGCTGGCACGCGTGCGGGAGTTGATGCATCTGGGCGCGCGGCTTCCACGTGGAGGACTGCACGCAGCGGATCTGCGGTCACTTGAAGGGTTGCCCCTGCTGTGGCGGTTGAGTCGCAGGACCTGGGGCGAGCTGCTCCAGCACCACCTGGGAGACGAGCGGGCGCGCGCGGCGTTGTCCGCCATGTCCGGAGACTGGGGGCTGCCGCCAGGCCGCGTGGCGGCCATCACCGCGCTCGCTGTCATCGCCGACTACGCCGATGGGGCCTTCTTTCCCAGGGGAGGTGGCGGGGCCCTGCTCGAGGCCCTGGTGGACTCCGCCCGGACGTGCGGCGCCGTGCTCCGGACCGAGTCCCCCGCGCGGCGCATCCACATCTCGCGGGGTTGCGTCACCGGCGTGGAGTTGGAGGAGGGCGAGGTCCTCGAGGCCGACGTCATCGTCTCCGACGTGGACCCCACGGTGACGCTGAAGCAGCTCGTCGGGCCGGAGCACCTGTCCGCCCGCGTCCAGGCGCGCGTGGGCCGTACCGACCCCTCGCTGGGCATGGCCATCGTCTACCTCGGCCTGCGCCGCGACCTGCGCCAGCATGGGATGAGCGCCGCGAACCTCTGGAGCTACCCGTCCACGGACCTCGATGGCCTCTACGCGCCGCTCGGCCGGGGCGCGCTGCCGCCGGAGCTTCCGCTGCTCCTCTCGTCCAACTCGCTCAAGGACACGTCGGGACGCCTGGCGCCTCCGGGCTGCTCCACGCTGTCGGTGGCGACATTCGTCCCCGAGGCCCTCTTCGAACGCTGGGCCTCCGTGCCTCCGGCGGCCCGCGGTGAGGGCTACTTCCTGCTGAAGGAACATCTCGCGGACCGGATGCTGCGCGAGGTGGAGTCACGCTTCCCGGGGCTCATCGGGGACATCGCCGTGCGCGAGGTGGCCACGCCCCTCAACTGGATCGACTCGCTGCGAGCGCCGCACGGCGCCCCCTATGGGCCGGCGATGACGCCGGGGCAGGCGGGGCGCTTCCGCTTCCGCACGCGCACCCCCGTGCAGGGGCTCTTCCTCGCCGGACAGGGCGTCCTCTCCATGGGCATCTCCCCGGTGCTGCTGTCCGGAAGGCTCGCCGCGCATGCCGCCGAGCACTACGTCGAGCGGCGCGGCAGGCTTCGCCACCATCTGGGGTGGGGACGGGCATGGAATGCCGAGTCGGATGCTCCGCCCCTGTGAGCCGGGCATCCTCACCTTCGTGAACCTGGCGACGGGAGAGGGCTGCCTCGCACGGCACCGGAGGAGACGGAGGGCTCGGCCAGTCTGCGTGCCCGCGCGCCATGTCCCTAGCTTTCCGGTGGTTCCGTCCGGTGTGGCTCGGCCCGTGCCGTGACGTCTTCCGCGAGGTGGCGATGGACACGGTGGATTCCCTGCTCACGACCGTGCGCGAGGCGCTCGCCCGGGAGCCACGGCTCGACCTGGGGCGCTACCCCATCCGGCTCTGGTGGGAATGGAACGACCTCGGCATGGCGGGGGACCTCCCCGACGTGGCGTCCAAGAAACTCGCCCTGGAGCGGGCGGCCGCGGTGCCGGGAGTGGCCCACATCATCGACCAGCTCCATGTCATTCCCGACCGCCGCCTGCCGGACGGCGCGGTGCTCGAGCACGTCTGCCGCGACCTGCTGGCGGAGCCCGCCCTGCAGCCCTTCACGCTGCGGAGTCGCGGGGGAGACGAGGTGCGCACCTGGCGTGACGCCGGAGGGGAGGCCCGGGGCGCCATCGAGGTCCGCGTGGAGGACGGCGTGGTCACCCTGGACGGAGACGTGACGGGGCTTGGCCACAAGCGCCTGGCGGGCGTGCTCGCCTGGTGGGTGCCGGGCGTGCGCGACGTCGTGAACGGACTGGGCGTCAGCCCCCGCGAGCAGGACAACGATGGGGAGATGGCGGACGGCGTGCGGCTCGTCCTGGAGAAGGACCCGCTGGTGAGCACCGAGAGCGTCTCCATCTCCTCCCGGAGCGGCGTCGTCACGCTGACCGGCGCGGTGGGCAGCGACGCGGCGCGCGAAGCCGCCGAGCGCGACGCCTGGTGCGTGTGGGGCGTGGACCGGGTGGAGAACCAGCTGGTCGTCAGCGCTCGCTGAGGGCGCCCTCACGTCTCCGAGTCACAGTCTCCCCAGCACCATCGGTCCGGAGTCATGAGGCCACGGATGCATCAGGTTGAAGCCGCCGAGGATGCGCTTTCCGCCGCGAAGGGTGACAGGTCGATGCGTGTCGCGGCGAGCGCATGCTCCAGCCAAGCGCTACCACCCGGGAGGTATGGGGGGGCAGGTGCGCCTCGGCTACGAAGAGGCGCCATGGGCTCATCGGGGGCCGGATTCCATGGGGGGTAAGACAATGACAGTGCAGTACGACGCCAACATCATCCGCGATCATGCCGCCGCGCTCTACAGCCGGGCCGCTCGCATCGTCTTCATGACGGGATTCCTCGGCTGCGTCATCGGCGCCATCGTAGGGGCCGCGCTCGGAGCCCCAACGGGAGGAAAGCCGGGAATCTTCCTGTTGCTCGGAGCGGTCTTCGGGGCGCTGGTCGGAGTGAGCATCGGCCGCGGGCGGGCCTTCGTCCTCCAGCTCCAGGCGCAGACGGCGCTCTGTCAGGTCGCCATCGAGGCGAACACCCGCAGAGCCGCGGACGCCGCCGGCGAGGCCATCCGTCCAGCGGCTTCGGGCCACCTCTCACAGGTAGGGTGAGTAGGTCACCGTGACCGGGCGCTCCGCTCCAGGACGAAGAACTCCAGGTCCTCGTCCTGTCCGAGATGGCGGAGCGCTCGCGCTTCGTGGCCCACGTGGCGAAAGCCCGCCTTCTCCAGCACCCGCCGGGAGCCGGGGTTGCGGGAGAAGCAGTTGGCGCGGAGGGACTCCAGCCCGAGCCTCTCGAAGCCGTAGCGGACCAGCGCCTGGGCCGCCTCGGTGCCGAGGCCCTGGCCCCAGTACGCGCGTCCGAGCCAGTAGGAGAGCTCGGCCGTGCGGGAGCCTCCCTGGGCGTCCTCCACCAGCCCGGCCACGCCGATGACCTCTCCGGACTCGGGGAGGCAGAGCGTGAACACGTGGGAGCGCGCATCCAGCGAGGCGAGCCAGGCCTCCGCCATACCGTCCTCGAACGGGTGCGGGATTCCCGCGGCGTTCGCCGCCACCTCGCGGTCACCCGCGAGCCGCTGAACCGTGCCGGCGTCTTCCGGGAGGATGGGACGGAGAATCAGGCGGGGCGTCTCGATGGCAACGTCCCCGCGCTCCGGGGTGAGCGCGCGGCGGATGACGGGGAGCAGGTCGGTTGCTCCCAGCGCATCCAGCGCCAGCTCCCATCGGCCCTCGGCGCACAGCCCGCTCAGGCCGCCCTCTTCATACGCCGTGTCGGCCGCGTTCTTCAGCGCTTCGCGGACCGCCTCGGCGACCGCGCGTCCCGTCTCGTCGCAGCGCTTGCAGTCGAGCTCGACGCCCACCCGGCTGCGCCGCCCCTCCTCGGTGAGCACCCAGGGGCGCACCGTCCAGGGTGGGTCATGGCGCATGTGCTGCCGGTGCCCACATTCCAGGTCGGCGACCCAGTGGTTCTCCCGGTCGAGATGGAAGCCTGTGATTTTATGCCTCATCGGGTCCCCAGTTTTAACGGAAATGGCGGGCCCTGGCCGTTGTAGGCGCATTGCCTGCGAAGGGCAGGGGAGCGGCGCAAACCCTGCGCACGGACCGCTCGACGCCCCCGGGCACCGCCCCGGGCCCACGGGTTGCAACTCCTACGGGCGATGCGCCCGAACTCCACATACCGTGTCGCCGGCCCGGTGCTCGCACTGCACCTGGTGCTGTCTCCAGCAGGCGCCGTCGCGGCCGAGGGCGCGCTCACCTTCACACCTCCCCGCATCTCCGGCTTCATCCAGCCACACTTCACCTGGGAGCCGGGGGACGAAGAGCAGGCAGGCGAGTTCCACCTTCGCCGCCTCCAGGTCCGAGCCGCGGGAGACCTCGGAACGCCAGCGCTGGGCTACACGGTCTCCTTGGAGCTCGCGACGCCACGGCGTCCCCTGCGCGAGTGTTTCATGGGCGTGCGCGGCCTGGGCCACGAGTTGCGCTTCGGCCAGTTCAAGGTCCCCTTCGGCTGGGAGTTCCCCGTCTCCGTCACGCAGCTGCCCATCATCGACTTCTCCGTCGTCCAGCCGCTCTCCATTGGCAGGGACCCGCGCGACATCGGGCTCGGGTTGTTCGGCACCATCGACCTGGGACGGAGCTGGACGCTGGAGGATGGGCTCGCCGTCGTGAGCGGGGAGGGGGCCAACACGGCCGACACGACGCCCAAGAAGGACGTCTTCGCACGCGTGGGGCTGCTGCGCGGACAGCAGCTGCGCGTGGGACTCTCGGCGGCCACGGTGGAGTTCACCCGGGAGGACACGAACATCGTCGAGCGCTCCACCCGCGTCGGCATCGACCTCGGCGTCGAGCACGGCCCCGTCCGCGTCCTCGGCGAGTACGCGCGCGCCTGGTTCGTGAAACCGGAGGCCCGCACCGCGCACGCCTTCTACGGCACCGTCATCGCCTGCGTCGGCCCGGGTATCGAGGTCCTCGGACGCTACGAACAGCGAGTGCCGAAGCTCGGCGCGGACGAGCGCCTGCGGTTCCTCACGCTCGGCGCCAACTACACCCACGAGCCCCTCGATGCGCGCGTCCAGCTGAACTACCGGCGCAACCTCGAAGCGGACAACAATGAAGACCTGCTGGCCCTCCAGGCCCAGTACGTCTTCTGACGGTGCTCCACCTTCTTCTTCGATATGAAGCGGAAGAAGGAGGAGTGCCGATGGCGTCACGAGGCCGCGCAGCGAAAGTCCTCGGCCGCGGCCCGCGGGTGCTCCTGCGGACGCCGCGCCCGGAGGACCAGGAACACTTCCTGGAGACCACCCGGAGGAGCCGCACCCTCCATCGCCCCTGGGTCGCGCCGCCCACGACTCCGGACGCCTTCCGGAGCTACCTCCAGCGCAACGAGGGCGACGACTTCGAGGCCCTCCTCGCCATCGACCGCGACTCGGGACACATCGCCGGCGCCTTCAACCTGAGCCAGATCTTCCGGGGCAGCTTCCAGAACGCCTACCTCGGCTACTGGGCCGCGCACGGCTTCCAGGGCCGGGGCCTGATGACGGAAGCCCTGGGGCTCGTGCTCGCGTACGCGTTCCGCACCCTGAAGCTCCACCGCGTGGAGGCCAACATCCAGCCCGACAACGCCGCCTCGAAGGCGCTCGTCGCCCGCGCGGGCTTCCGGCTGGAAGGGTTCTCTCCGCGCTACCTCAAGGTCGCGGGCCGCTGGCGCGACCACGAGCGCTGGGCCATCACCCGCGAGGAGTGGCCTCCCAGGTAGGAGCCCCCTGCGTGCGTCAGGGCCCCTTGCGGACGCGAACGTTCTGGGTGGCGCCCGGCACCATCATCTTCGTCACGCGCGAATACGCGGACACGTAGGGCTGGATGACGGTCCGCGACCAGCGCTGGGGAATCCACAGGTAGCTGTAGAGCGCATGCCTTCGCGCGCCCCTGCGCCGCTTCGTCTCGTACCCGCTGGGGCCCAGCCAGAGCCGTTTGGCGCCCAGCTCATAGGCCCTGCGCAAGGGCTCGTAGAAGGCGAGGTTGAAATACAGAGGTGTCTCCGAGGCGCCCGCCTCGGCGCGACCGACCCGGTAGAACCACACCTCTTCGTGCTTGTGCAGCAGCAGGGAGAAGCCGATGGGCGCTCCGTCCTGATAGGCCACCACGGCCTCGGCCTCGGGCGAGACGTGCTGCTCCAGGGCGCCCCAGAACCAGGACGGGTGACGGAGGTGCTCGCTGCCGTACTTGGAGTAGGTCACCTCGTAGAACCGCTCCAGCTGCTCGCCCATCTCGCCCATCTTGCTGACGCGCTCGAAGCGCACGCCCGCGTCCCGCGCGTGCGCCATCTCCCGCTTGAGCAGTCTCCGGGCGTCGCTCTTGAACTGGCCCAGGTAGCTGTCGAGGCCCTCGCCTCGGACATCGATGACGTTGTCGTCGAAGATGTAGATTTCCTGGAAGGACGCCGCCGTGAGTTCCTCTCGCAGCGCCGTGTCCTCCCCGTCCACTCCGTAGAAGTAGAGCGGCAGTTGCTCACTCGCGGCGAGCTCGCGGAGCCCCTTGAGGATCAGCTCCCGGCACTGCCGGGCGGACTCGGGCGGCTGGGGCGCGCAGGCGATGCCGCTGCGCATGCTCAGGGGGCTGGTGACGAACACCCCCCCGTCCATGCCGGCCCCCGACATCCACGCCAGCGCGCGGTAGAGGTCCGCCACCGTGACGGCCAGTCGGCTGAACCCTCCCGCGTTGGCGAAGGTCCCCTTCCAGCTGGTGAAGAAGAACTTCTCCAGCGAGTAGGGGGTGTAGATGGTTTTGCTCCGGGTGATGAAGCACGGACACAGCGCGACCGGGACGCCCTGCTGGGTGACGATGGCGTACCGCAGGGACAGCTCGCCCCGGGCCATGGCGGAGAGGTCGACCGAGTCCAACAGCCGGAGCCAGCGCCGGCCGAAGAACACGCTCGTGTCGGACGTGAGGACATCCAGCTCCGCGTCGCTCAGGTGGCTGACGGAGTCATGGAATTTCAGGGTGAGCGTCATGGCCGGAGGCTCGTGTGCCGCGGCGCTGCTCAGCCGTTGAGCAGCTGGACGGCAGGGTGCCGCTGCGGACTGACGAGATAGCGTCCGAGTATACGCGAGAGAACACTCTTTTCGGAAGTGGCAGATTTCCTTGACCCGTGGACGCTGCTCGCGCGCACCCGAATGAATCGTTGCTCCCTCCGTCACGCCGAGATAATGAGAATCAAACTCAATATCGCAACTCACAGGTGACGACCGTGGCTGAGAGAGTGTTCCGTCGAGGTCCCTTTCCGGTGGTGTTCCGGCTCCTCCAGGTGCGCAGGGCGACGCGGCTGACGCCGCACATGATGCGCATCACCCTGGGCGGGGAGGACCTGAAGGGGTTCCACAGCGACAGCGCCGACGACCACGTGAAGCTGCTCATCCCGAACCCGGGGGAGCTCAAGCCCACGCTGCCGACGATGGGCCCGCGCGGCGTCGTCTTCCCGGAGGGCGCGTCCCGGCCCGCCACGCGCGACTACACGCCCCGGCGCCATGACCCGGTCGCGGGGGAGCTGGACCTGGACTTCGTGCTGCACGGCTCCGGCCCCGGTTCGACGTGGGCCGCCAATGCGAAGGTGGGCGACTTCATCGGCGTCGCGGGTCCGCGCGGCTCGCTGATGGTCGCCGACGATTTCGACTGGTACCTGTTCGCGGGCGACCAGAGCGGGCTCCCGTCCATCGCCCGCAGGCTGGAGGAGCTGCCGGAGGGGGCTCGCGCCATCGTCTTCCTCGAGGTCGACGACGCCTCCGAGGAGATTCCGCTCCAGACGCGCGCCAACATGGAATTGAAGTGGCTGCACCGCAAGGGCGCGGAGCCGGGGACCACCCGGCTGCTGGAGAACGCCATCCGCGAGCTGACGTTCCCACCGGGTGACTACTTCGCCTGGGCCGCGGGTGAGTCCCGGGCGATGAACGCCATCCGCGACCACCTCGTCGAGGAGCGCCGCGCGCACAAGCCCTGGGTGCGCGTCATCGGTTACTGGAAGCGCGGCATCCCCGACCACGAGGAGCCCCACGACTGAGTGGGGCTCGCCGTGATGACCGCCCGCCGGCTCAGGCCGCGCTGGCGGTCGAGCCGGGCGTGAGCGAGCGCAGCACCTCGCCCGCCATCTCGATGGTGTAGTCGATCTGCTCCGCCGTGTGCGCCGCGCAGATGAAGTTGACGTCGCGGCGCAGCAGCACGCCCCGCTGGGCCATGCCGGCCTGGAAGGGCTGCATCTTCTTCGCGTGCTCGGCGGGGTTCTTGTCGAAGAGGAAGAACGGAATCGCGTCGTAGCCCAGCACGCGCAGCGGCGAGCCGAGCTGCTCGGCCTTCGCGTTGATGCCGGCGCGGAGCTGGCGGCCCAGCTTCGCGATGTGCTCGACGTAGCCGCTCTTGCGGTACCCCTTCAGCACGGACTCGCACACCGCCAGGGACAGCAGCTCACCGCCGAAGGTGGTGGACACCTGCAGGTCGTTCAGCCGGGTCAGGTGCCGCTCCGGTCCGGCGATGGCCGACAGCGGCATGCCCGCGGCGATGCTCTTCGAGAGGCACACGAAGTCCGCCCTCACGTCGAAGAACTCCTGCGCGCCGCCCGGGGCGAGGCGGAAGCCGGTGACCACCTCGTCCAGGACGAACAGCACCTCGTGGGCGCTGCACGTGGCCCGCACCTTGTGCATGAACTCCTTGCTCAGCACGCGGTTGTACGGCACCGACAGGAGCACCAGCGCGAGCTGCTTCGCGTTCTGCTCGATGCAGGTCAGCAGGGCCGCCTCGTCCGGCTCGGTGAAGAGCGGCATCCGCGTGGTGAGCCCGGCCAGCGCGGCGGGCACGCCCGGGGTGTCGAACATGAAGTGGTCGTGCCAGCCGTTGTAGCCGACCGTGATGATGCGCTCCTTGCGGGTGATGTAGCGGGCCAGGCGCACCGCGGCGGACGTCGCATCCGCGCCGGTCTTGAAGAAGCGCACCATCTCCGCGCCCGGAATCATGTCGACCAGCGCCTGGGCGGAGCTGACCTCCACCGGGGTGGGCAGCGAGTGGAGGACGCCCTCCTCGAGGTGCCGCCGGATGGGCTCCACGACGTCCGGGTGGTTGTGGCCCAGCATGTTGGCGCCGAGGCCGCTGATGAAGTCGATGAACTGCTGTCCATCGGCGTCTTCCACCAGCGCGCCCTGGCCCTTCGTCAGGAAGACGGGGAAGGAGCCGGGGGCGAACATCTCGGGCCGCTTCATCAGCGACTGGGTGGCGCCGGGGACCAGGCGCTTCGCCTCGGCCCACAGGCGGTTCGAGTTCTCGAGCTTCATCTGCCCGACGATGGGGCGGGGGAGCGACGGATGATTCCGCGCGGAGTTCATGGGGCTTCCTTTAAGCAGGGCTGTCTGCGGAAGGCGCTCGAGGTGCCGCGGCGCTCAGGGGGAGGGGACTGCTACGTCCAAGAGTCCAGAGGATGCCCAGCGAGAGCGTCGACACGCCCACGGCAATCCAGCCGACGTGGCCAAAGCCAACGAGCGCGCCCTCGGGCGCGGTCGCGATCATGAGCCCGCTCGCCCAGGCGGAGAGCCCAGAGGCCGCGTCGCTCGCCGCCATGTTCACGGCCATGTAGCGCCCGCGCAGCATGGGCGGCACCCGCGTGGTGATGAGCGCGATGGTGGGAATGGAGCGGCTGGAGGTCAGCGCCATGAACACCATGAAGGCCCCCATCACCACCGGCAGCGGCGAGGGGCCCAGGTGGGTGAACAGCAGGTGCGGGCCCATGGTGCCCACGAGCAGGAGCCCCAGGACGCGCGCCGGCCCGAAGCGGTCCGCGAGCTGTCCCACGAGGCGGGCGCTCACCAGCGTGGCCGCGCCGCCGGCCAGGTACACCCAGGACAGGTCCTCCAGGCGCAGCCCCAGGTTGCCCACCATGTACGCGCCCAGGTACGGGATGAGCAGGAAGCTGGAGAACACCACGCAGAACGTCAGCACCCAGCCCAGCGCGAGCCCCGGGGCCGCGAGCGGTGCCAGGGACTGACGGCCCACGCCGGATGCCGCGAGGTGCTGACGCACGGGGGGAAGGACCCACACGAGGCACAGCCACACGCAGGCGGCGAGCCCGCCGATGACCCAGAACGGCCCACGCCAGCCCAGGTGACTCGCGAGCGCGAGCCCCGCGGGCACTCCCGCCACCGCGGACAGGCCGAGCGACGCCATCACCGTCCCGATGGCCCGGCCCCGGCGCTCCGGTGGCACCAGGTCTCCGATGATGGCCATGACGACGGCGCCCATCAGCCCCGCGCACGCGCCGGCCAGCGTCCTCGCCACCATCAGCCCCGTGGCGCTGCTCACGAAGCCACAGGCCAACGTAGCGACGATGAAGACACCGTAGAGCGTCAGCAGTGCCCGCTTCCGGTCGAAGCGGTCCAGCCAGAACAGCCCCGTCGCACCCATCACCGCCGAGGCCAGCGTGTAGGCGGAGACCATCGTCCCGAAGCGGGCGGTGGAGAGGCCGAACACCTTCATGAACTCGGGCCCCAGGGGCATCACGATCATGAAGTCCATGAGGTGGGTGAACTGCATGGCGGCCAGCAGCAGGAGGAGCTGGCGCTCTTGCTTCGGGGGGGCGGAAGCGGACACGAGAAGCTCCTGACAGAGGGGCGCGGCTCAGCGCCGCTTGAACCGGACGCGAATCGGCGGAGAGGTCGCGAGGTAGCGCCGGCCGGCACGGTCGACGGCGGCCTCGAAGCGGGCGCTGCGCGCACAGGCGAGCGCCGCGGCGCCGAAGCCGTGGCCCGGGTCGGACAGCAGCTCGGCCGAGGTCACCCCGCCTTCGGGCGTGACGACCACGCGCAGCACCACGGTCTCTTCGTCGACGCGCAGCGACTCCGCCTCCCTGGGCCAGGGGCAGTTCCAGTTGCGCGCCGGGAGCCGGACGGGACGCGCCAGGCTTCCCTCGGGGTCATCCCCGTCGGCGCCCGTCACCGTGCCGGGGGCGACCGCCGTGGTGGACCGGCCGGAGGACGCCGTCACGCCACCGGCGTAGCGCGGACCCTGACCGCTCGCGATGTCGAAGCCCGTGAAGTCGAGCGGCTCCGCCGACTCCTTCGCGGCGACCACCTGACCGGCCTGGGCGGGCTCCGCCGAGCGCGGGGGCGGCGCCTCCTTCGCGACGGGCGCGGGGGCCTTCACGCGGGTGCGCGGAGGCGCGGGCTTGGGC
>NZ_JABBJJ010000014.1 GCF_012933655.1 Pyxidicoccus fallax
CCTCCCTGCCCCGCTCCCCCCTGCCCGGGGCTTTGACGCCCCGTGCTATACGATTTCACCGAAGGGATTTTCCCTGGCACGTTCTCCCCGTGCGCAGGGGGCGCTCCATTGGTGGAACGACATGAAATCATGATGGGAGCAGGGGGCGGCGCGACGATGGAAGACGGGCTCCACCGCCAGTTCGATGCGTTCGCGCGCTCACGGCGCCCGAGCCTCCTGAAGGTCGCCCGTCGTCTGTGCGCGGGGGGAGGCATCGACCCGGAGGACCTCGTGCAGGAGACGCTGGAGCGCGCCTACCGCCACTTCGACCGGCTGGCGGGAGAGAACGCGGGAGCGGTGAGCGTGTGGCTGAGCACCACGCTGAGCAACCGCTTCCTGGACCACTGCCGGCGGCGCCGCACCGAGGTGCTGGGCGCGCCGGCCCTGCGCGTGGTGCAGGGTGACTCCACGGGCGAGCCGGTGCCGCTGGAGCAGTGGGAGCGCATCACCTCCGAGGACTTCCTGCGGGCCATCGAGCAGCTGCGCCCGCCCCAGGTGCGCGAGGCGTACCGGCTTCACGCCTCGGGGCTGCGCTACCGGGCCATTGCCCAGCAGCTGCGCGCGCCCGAGGGGACGGTGGGCCGGTGGCTGTCCGAGGCGCGGCAGGCCCTGCGGGAGCTGCTGGCACCCGGCGAGTCCACTCGCGATGGCAGGGCCGAGTCATGAGTGAGTTCTGCGGCAGCCTGGAGCGCTTCGTCGACGGCGAGCTGACGCCGGTGGACGCGGAGAACTTCCGCCACCACCTCACGCGCTGCGAGAAGTGCGAGACACGGATGAAGGAGCTGGTGGCGATGGAGCTGCTCGCCGACGACGCCATGGGCGCCGCCAGCGAGGCGCCCGCGCCCAACGTCGTCCGCGGCCCGGCCACCTGGCGCCGGAAGACGTGGCTGATGACGGTGCCCGTGGCGCTGGCGGCCGGCCTCGCCACGCTGGTGCTCGTGTCGCGCCCCAGCGGGACGCCCGACACGCCCGAGGCGTTCCTCGCCCAGGCGTCCACGCGCGGGCTGGAGGCCCGGCTGACGCACCCGGGCGCGGACCGCCACCGCCCCTATGAAGTGATGCGCAGCGAGGGCGCCTCCCCGCGCCCGCTGCCGATGCGCGAGCTGGCGGAGCTGGAGGAGGCCGGGGACGACCGCGGCGTCGCCGTGGCCTTCCTGCTGCGCGGAGACCTGGGCCAGGCGTCCGCGCACCTCGACAAGCTGCCCGCGTCGCCGGACGCGGACTCGGACCGCGCGGTGCTGGCGCTCCAGCGGGGCGAGCCGGAGGCGGCGCTGGCCCTGCTGGAGCGCGCGCTGAAGCAGCGGCCCCAGCACCCGCAGGCGCTGTGGAACCGGGGGCTCGCGCTGCAGGGGCTCGGCCTGTGGATGAAGGCGGCGGAGTCCTTCGAGCAGGTCGCCGCGCTGAAGGAGCCGGGCTGGAGCCAGGAGGCGGCGGAGCGGGCCCGGCAGCTGCGGCAGAAGGCCGAGCAGCAACAGAAGGAATGGAAGGGAACGCGGCAGGACTGTCAGCACATGGTGGAGGGCGGAGCGCCCTTGTCCCCGGCCCAGGCCGAAGCCCTGCCCGGCATGGCGCGCGTGTGCCTGTACAACGCCCTGCGCACGGCGGACTCCCCGGAGCGCGTGGAGTCGCTGCGTCCCCTGGCGGTGAAGCTGGACGCGAAGTACGGAGGCTCCCATCTGGAGGATGCCCTGCGCCGCACGGCCCGGGGGGACTTCTCCGTCCGCGTGCCGCTGGCCCGGGACTACGTCCGGCTCACGCGCGGCGAGCTGAAGGGCGCGCCGCTGGAGGCCTTCATCACCCGGCTGCGCGACGCCCGCCAGGAGGACATGCTCCTGGGAGCGCTGGGCTCCGCCGATGCCCGTCAGCATGGGGAGGAATACCGCTCCCTGGCCCTGGCCACGAGGGACCCCTGGTTCGCGCTGCTCGCGGAGGAGCGCGAGGCGAAGGCGGAGACGCTGCGCGGTGAGCCCTACCAGTCCCTGGAGCGGCTCGAGGCCGTGGTGGCGCGCGCGTGCGGGCCGGAGACGAAGCAGGACTACCGCTGCCTGATGGTGCGCAAGGAGCTGGGCCAGCTGGGCATCTCCCTCCACCGCCCCTTGGAAGCCCGGGCGCACCTCCTCGCGGCCCTCGAGCTGGCCCGGAGCACCCGGGAATGGGGACCGCAGCGCCTGATCCTGGAGCTGATGGCGCAGGCGGCCCGGACCCGGAACGACCTTTCCCTGGCGCGCGCGTACCTGGAGGAACTCGTGGCCCAGACGCCCGAGAGCTGCGCCGACTCGGTGGTGCCCCTCCTCCAGCTGTCCCTCGTCCACCACCGGGCGCTCGACTTCGCGGGCGCCCGTGAGCAGCTGGACCGCGCCTCGCGCTGCGCCCACAAGCCCACCATGGCCCGCGTCTCCCTCCTCGCGGAGCTGGCCCGCACGGCCCACCACCAGCCCGCGGACACCCAGGCCCTCGTCCAGGAGCTGGCCGCGCTGCGCGGCTCGGGCAACCAGGAGCCGGGGGCCCTGGCGATGCTGGACCACGTCGAGGGCCGCTTCTTCATCGAGCAGGACCGGCAGCGGGGACAGCAGTTGCTGCGACAGGTCCTGGCGGAGACCGCGAAGCTGCCCGCCTCCGACGAGAGCGCCCGCAAGGCGCGCGTCTACAGCTACACCTCGCTCATCCTCGACGCGGCCCGGCACGGAGAGCTGGAGCGGGGGCTCGCCCTCTTCGCGGAGGAGCGCGCCCTGCCCCTTCCGGACCGGTGCGTGCTGGGTGTGACGGTGGATGACGAGCGCACGTTCGTCGTGGCACGAGACGCCGCGGGCCGGCTCACCGGCCACTACGACGCGGGACGCAAGGCTCCCCTGGCGGGCGTCGAGGGCCTGGTTCCCACGGCCATGGTGGAGGCCCTGCGCGCCTGTCCGAGCGTCGCCGTCCTCGCCCGCCCTCCCGTGCAGGGCCGCGCGGACCTGCTGCCGTCGGACCTGGCGTGGTCCTACCGGCTCTCGCCGCCGGCGGCGTCCGAGCCGCCCCCGGCCCATGAGCGCCGGCTGGTCGTCAGCGACGTGCTGGCGCCCGCGAAGCTGCGCCTGCCCGCGCTGCGCTCCTGGAGCGCCTCGGGACAGGGCGAGGGAATCACCGTGCTCAGCGGCGCGGCGGCCACGCCCCCGCGCGTGCTGGAGGCCATGCGGGAAGCCACCGAGGTGCAGGTGCACGCGCATGGCATCATCGACCCTGGCGTGGCGGACGCGTCCGTGCTCGTGCTCTCCCCCGCGGCGGACACGGGGCGCTTCGCGCTCGCCACCAGCGACCTGCGCGGGCAGCGGCTGCGCGGACGTCCGGTGGTGTTACTCGCCGCGTGCTACGCCGCCCACACCAGCGCCTATATCCACGAGAACTTCGGGCTGCCGCTCGCCTTCATCGAGTCGGGCGCCCGGGCCGTCCTGGCGGCGACCCAGGAGATTCCGGATGCCGAGGCCACGGCCTTCTTCGAGCCGGTGCTCTCCCGCATCCGGTCCGGAGTCCCCGCGGCCGTGGCCCTCCGGGACGAGCGGCAGGACTGGCTGCGACGCCACGGAAGCACGTGGGTGCGCCAGGTGCTGCTCTTCGAGTAGTCCCACACCCATCCTCTTCCGAGCCCACATCCATGAAGAAACTCCTCCTGCCCCTGTCCTGTCTGCTCGCGCTGTCGGCCTGCTGGCGCCACACTCGCGAACCGGACTGGAACCCCGCGCAAGACATCCCCGCCGGCACGCTCGTGAACGTCACCCTCCGGGACGTGAAGGACTCCAGCCGCGTGTCGACCTACGTCGTGGACCCGCGCGCCGGGCGCGTCATCGCGCGGCGGGATGGGAAGCGGGCCCAGCAGGACGTGTCGTCCGAAGTGACGGCGGCGCAGGACACCGTGGCCCCCATGCCGGTGAACACGCTCGTCGAGCTCCCCTGCCGGCAGCCCAAGACCGGCGAGGAAGGAGAGTCCGGCTGTGTCGCCTCCGCCATCGACCCGAAGGCGGAGACGTCGGATGACCCCAGCCCCACGAAGGGCGGGGATGAGAGCCTCCTGCGGACGGAGCGCTTCGTGGTGCGGGTGGCCAACGGCCTGCTCGAGTCCGCGCACACCGCGGGCGTCTCCCTGGGGTTGAAGCGCTTCCAGCAGGTGCCGCCGACGACGCACCAGTAGGCCCCGTGACTACCGCTGTCCGCCCTCCGGCGTGGGGGCGGACGGCAGCAGCCCGGAGAGCGTCTCCACGTAGTGGGCGGCCACGCGCAGGAAGCGGGCGCCCCGGACGCCGGAGAGGTACTGCCGCTTCATGGCGCGCGTGGAGCCCACGTAGAACATGGCCCGGCGGATG
This sequence comes from Pyxidicoccus fallax, assembly GCF_012933655.1. Taxonomy (GTDB): domain Bacteria; phylum Myxococcota; class Myxococcia; order Myxococcales; family Myxococcaceae; genus Myxococcus; species Myxococcus fallax. The sequence continues at coordinate 4,377 of NZ_JABBJJ010000014.1, forward strand.
CGCTCGTTCTCCCGGGCGTTGCGCTCTCGGGCGCCGGCCATCCAGTTCTCCACCGTGTCCAGCGCGTCCAGGCCGACGAAGAAGACGACGGGGCACTCGTGCCCCTTGCAGGAGAACACCGTGGTGGCGCGCACGTGGTCCACGCCGCTGACGCGGAAGTCCGCCACGTCCCGTCCGCCCTTGCCGCCATAGGCCTCCGCGGGCACGCCGGCGCGGACGAGCGCCTCCGTGTACTGGGACGGCATGACGGGGGCCACCACGAGGATGTCGCCGGGGTGCACGCCCTCCTCGTTGATGAGGCGGACGATTTCCTTCGCCACCTGGCGCGCCTCACTGACGTTGGAGGCGAAGCCGCGCACGGTGGGCAGCACGCCGCCACGCTCGGTGGACTGGACGCGGAAGAGGCCCTCCAGCGTCTCCTCCGGGAGCCAGAGGAGCCCCTCGCGGGCCAATTCGCCCACCTTCATGTACTCGCGCATGCCGGGCTCGCTCACCTGGTGCTGGCGCAGCGGGTCCAGCACCACGTTGAAGGCCACGTCGAGGATGTCGCGGGTGGCGCGGAACGTCTCCTTGAGGACGCGGGTGCGGCCGCGGAAGGACAGCCCCTCCGGGAGCTGCTCCTTGAGCGCGTCGATGGGAATCTGGCCATAGACGTTCTGCGAGTCGTCCATGAACAACTGGAAGCAGCGCACCTGCCGGCCGTCCGGCAGCGTGCGCGGGCGCACCATGCCGTGCAGGGTGGCCAGCCCCTTCGCGTTCATGTCCTGCGCCTCGTCCACGAAGATGGCGTCGAAGCTGCCGGGCTCCGGGCTTCGCAGCGCGCCCACGTGCTTCACCGTCACCCGGGAGCGCAGCTCGCGCACCCGCTCGCGGCCCGCGCGCTGGACGAGCGCCTCCGCCAGCAGCTTGTCCACCAGCGGCGCCAGCGCGCGGTTGAAGAAGGAGACCAGCACCCGCGTGTCGTCGTGCTCCAGCAGGTAGCGCGCCACCCAGTGCGCCAGCACGTACGTCTTGCCGCTGCCCGCCACGCCGCGCACCAGGTGGTGGCCGTCGTCGAAGCGCCGCTCGAAGAGGGACACCTGCTCGTGCGTGAAGAGGGGCCGGCCCGGGCGCGCGCCCTCGATTTCACCGCCCAGGCTGGCAGGCACCGCGGGCGGCGGGGGCGGAGGCGGCGGCGGGCGCTGCGGCAGGGGCAGCGGCTCCAGCTTCAGGGGCTCGGTGCCGAGCACGCGCAGCCGGGGCAGCAGCGCGAGGAAGCGCTGGGGGATGGTGGCGGCGCGGGCCTCGTCTCGCGAGGCGAGCACCAGCAGGTAGTCCTTCGCGCGGCTGGCGGCCACGTTGAGCATGGGCACCAGCGTGTGCGGCGGGAAGGGCCTGCCTCCGGCCACCGTGTCCACCAGCACCACGTCGTACTGGGTGCCCTGCTGGCGGTGGATGGTGGACGCGCTGAAGACGTTGGAGCGCAGGCCCGCGGCGTTGCCCAGCCGGCGCAGCAGCGCGGCCTGGGCGCGGTACGGGGTGACGCACAGCACGCTGAGGCCCGAGCGCACCGCCTCGCGCGCCAGCGTCACGGCGAGGTTGGCGGACAGCTCGCGCTGGTAGCCGGAGCCCGTCTCGCCGCGCCCGTGGGTGAGCTGGCGCGCGTCACGCGTGAGGCTGTCCAGCACCACCCAGCCGGCGCGCGTGGCGGCGAAGGCGGCCACCGGAGCGGGCTTCTCCGCGCGCGCCTTGACGATGTCGCCGTCCTCCAGCGCGCCGCCGTAGCAGAAGTGGCTCACCACCCGGGCGATGTCCGGGTGCATGCGGTGCTGGGTGCGCAGGAGCAGCACGTCCGGCCGCGCCGCGTCCTTCACCGCGTCCTCCAGGTGGGACAGGGCGCTGGCGCGCAGCCACTTCTGCGTCTCCTTCCCGGAGCCCTCGGCGGCGCGGCTCACCGGGCCAATCTGCTTCGGGTCTCCAGCGAGCGTCACCCGCTCGGCCAGGGGCGCCAGCAGCGCGGTGGCGGCGCGCGTCACCATGCCGGCCTCGTCCACCACCAGCCTCGCGAAGGTCTGCTTCCCCTCCAGCTCCGACACGAGCCGCAGGGCGCGGTGCACGGTGAGGACCATCAGCGGGCAGTCGCCCTTCTCCGCCTCCTTCAGCGTGGGGTCCTTCACCTTGCCGCGCAGGCCGCGCAGCTCCGCCTGGAGCTTCGCCAGCTCGTGCGCGGGGCCGCCCCGCACGCGCTGGAGCATCAGCTCCCGCTCGCGCTCCTCGATGGTGGAGCGGAGCTTGCCGCCCTTCTGGCTGTCCTCGACGATGACGGTGGGCAGCTTCGCCAGCGCCTCGCTCGCTCCGGTGCCGCCGCGGAAGATGCTGCGCAGCGGGCGCAGGGGAATCGGGTCTCGCTCCAGCAGCGCGCCGATGCGCATGACGAGCTCGTCCGCGGCGCGGTTGGTGGGCGCCACCGCGAGGATGCGCTCTCCGGGGAACGCGCGCAGCGAGCGGGCGATGAGGTCCGCGACGGCCGTCGTCTTGCCCGTGCCCGGCGGGCCCCAGATGCAGCCCCAGGGCTGGCTCCACAGCCGGTCCGCGGGGAGGCGCTCCGCCTCCTTCGGGGCCAGCTCCGGCGCGGGCTCCTCGCCCGTCGCGCGGCGCAGGGCCTGGGCGAGGGCGGGCTGCCGCTCCTCGTAGGCGGAGGCGGCCTTGCACAGCGCTTCCGCGAAGTCATAGGGGCGGTAGGCCCAGCGCTCCGCGGACAGCGCGCGCCGGTCCACGTCGTCTCCGTGATTCGGAGCGGCGAAAACGCGGCCGGACTCGAAGTCGAGGTGGACGATGTCGCCACCGAAGACGCACTCCTCGCCGTGGAAGCCGAGCAGCGAGCCACCGGACCAGTCCGGGTCCGCGGCGGGACGCGGGATGAGCGACAGCACGCCGGGCGACTGGAGGCCTACCTCGCGCACGTCCTGGAGGCGCTGGGCGCGGTACTGGCTGCGCTCGGCCAGGAGCGCCTCGCGCAGGTCCTCCGGGAGGTACGCGGGCGGTATCCACGCCTCGCGGCGCTTGCCCGCGGACACGGCGGCCTGCATGGCCTCGCGCTCGGCCCGGGTGGCATCCGCGGGCGCGGCGAGGTCGATGGTGGGCACGTCGTCCGAATCGGTCCGAGCCCGCGCGGTCTTCCGGTTCTGCCCGGAAGCATCGGGGTTCTCCGCGCCCTTCCAGGCCCGCGCGAGCAGGTCCACCGCCGGCACGTCGTCCGGGTCCACGGGACGGGCCTGCGCGCCATTCCAGGCCCGAGCAACAACGTCCACCGCCGGCACGTCGTCCGAGTCCATGGGACGGGCCTGCTCGGACCTCCTGGCCCGCGAGGGCGTGGAGAGGTCCTCGGTGGGCACGTCGTCCGCATTCGACTCCTGGGCCTGCGCGGCCTTCTTCAGCCGCGCGAGCACCAGCATCGGATTCGGCGCGCGCGGAACGTCCTGCCCTCCCGGCGTCGGTCCCGCGAGCCTGTTCCGTCGCACGGCGCTCGGACGCACGGACTCGCCGTCCACGGGCGCATCGTCGTACTCGACGTGCAGCTCGCGGCCGGAATCCCCCGCCGATGGCGCGTCGCGCTCCTCGGCGGCTTCGTCGTGGGTCCGGTGAATCATCGGGGAAGGCGTCGGTTCCCCAGGCCCTCCGCCGGGCACAGGGGGCGCGAAGGTAGGGGAGGCATGGATCCGCGTCAATGCGTCCGGTCCCAGCGCACACCGGGTGCGCACGGGGCGTGACTTGACAGCCACGACAGCGCTCCGCCAGCGTCGGAACCGGCACCGGGTGTGAAGCCCGCGCCGCCATACCCACAAGGGGGTCCGCCATGAAGGAAGCCGAGGACCAGGAGCAGGGCCGAAAGCTCCTGACAGCCGTGGAGCGCATTCTCGCGGACACCGACAGCCTCGTCGCCCTGTCGAAGCTGGAGCTGGACCGGGCGCGGGAGAAGCAGCTCCCCAGCGAGGACGCCACGCGCGACGCCGCGGCGCTCCAGGTGGTGCGTCACTTCTCCAACCGCTCCGCCGTCTCCGGTGGGCTGGCGGCACTCCCGGGCCTCGTGCCGGGCGCCGGCACCGTGGTGGCCGCGCTGGGCGGCACGCTCGCGGACATGTGCCTGGTGCTCAAGTTCGAGGTGGAGATGGCCCTGGTGCTCAGCCACCTCTACGGCTACGACATCACCCGCGATGACGAGCGCCAGCTCGCGTTCCTCCTCGCCTCGGTGAGCACCTACGACGCGAAGCGCGAGAGCGAGCGCAGCACGGTGATGGACCTCGCGGAGACGCAGGGCATCGCCTTCTGGAAGTACGCCCCACGCGAGGTGTCCAAGCGGGTGGTGGCCACCATGACGAAGATTGCCCTCGCCTCCGTCTCCAAGGGCCTGCTGCGCGCGATTCCCCTGGTGGGCATCGCCGTGGGCTCGTCCATGAACAAGGTGCTCACCAACCGCGTCGGTGAGCGCTGCATGCGCGAGCTGAAGAGGCGCCGCGAGCTGTCCCCGCCCGCGGAGGCAAAGCCGCCCCGGGCCAGGAAGAGCGGCCGGGCTCGCAAGTCGGGCTGAGCCTCCCGGCCTGGAGACCTCGGCCGCGCACGTCGGGCCGCGGCTCCTCCCAAAGGTCTTGGCCGCGCATGCCGATTCAGCTCGGCACGCGCGGTTCCGGCTCCCCGCTACGGGAGGCTCACGCCCCGGCGCGCCGCCGCCGGGCCCGCATCAACGCCAGCCCTGCCACGAGCAGCGCGGCCTCCGACGCGCCCGGAGCGCCCCCCGCCTGGCAGCCGCCGCTGGTCCCCGGCCCCGGCACCACGACAGGAGGAGGATGCCCGCCCCCCGCGTCCGGCGCCCCCGCATCCGGCTGCTCGACCTGTCGCGGCTGCAGCCGGACCTGGAACCCACAGCGCGCGGTATTCCCCGCAGCGTCCCGGACGCTCACCTTCACGTCCGTGCTGCCCACCGGGAACACGCTCCCGGAAGCGGGGACGTACGTGACGACCAGCGACGAGGACACCCGGTCCGACGCGGTGACCTCCGGCAGCCGCACCACGTTCCCCGAGGCCCCGTCCGCCGTGAGCGTCACGTCGTCGGGGCACGTCACGGTGGGAGGCGTCGAGTCCACCACCACCACCGGCAGCTCGCACCGGGAGGACAGGCCCGCGCCATCCGTGGCCGTCACCGACACCCGCGTGGAGCCGAGCGGGAAGATGCTGCCCGACGCGGGGCTGAAGCTCACGGCCGCCGTGGAGACACTGTCAGACGCGGTGATGGCCGGCATCTCGACGCTCGCACCCTCCGGCCCCGTGGCCTCCGCGAGCACCTCCCGCGGGCAGCTCACCACTGGAGGCGTGGTGTCCCGAACGGTGACGGGGAAGGCGCACGTGTCCTCCAGCCCCGCGCCATCCGTGGCCGTCACGGAGACGGACGTCGTCCCCAGGGGGAAGACACCCGAGCCGGGGCTGTAGACCACGCTGGGGACGGAGGCCACCTCCACCACGCTCGCCTGGGGCAGCGAGACAGAGGCGCCCTGCGGCCCCGTGGCCTCCACGAAGCGCTCGCCCGGGCAGGTGAGGACGGGGGGCGTGGTGTCTCGCACCGTCAGGCTGAACTCGCAGCGGGCCGTGAGCCCGGCCTCGTCCGTGGCGGTGGCGGTGATGCGCGTCGTGCCGAACGGGTACGCGTGGGCCACCACCGGGCTGTAGTGGATGCGCGGCGAGGCCGTACGGTCATCCCGTGCGGTGGCGGTGAAGGACGCGAGGCCGCCCTGGGGGCTGGTCGCCTCCGCTTGCAGGTCCTCCGGGCAGGTGATGACGGGAGGAACCCGGTCCGCGGAAGGATTGGTGACGGCCCACAGCTCGTGGCCGGTGGTGCCGTCGTCCGCGAGGAAGTAGAGGAGCTGCCCCGAGGTGGCCAGCGGCTGGGGGTTGGACGAGCGGGCACCGGGGGCCAGGTCCTGCACGAGCACCGTCCCCGCCTCCGTGCCGTCCGTCTGCCACAGCTCCCGCCCGGTGGCGTCGGTCGCGGCGGCGAAGACGAGCGGCCCCTGGGGTCCCAGCGAGAGCAGCGGCTGCCGGCCGGAGATGGCGCCCGAGGGCCCCGGGCGAAGGTCCCGCACGACGTGCGTGCCCGCCTCGGTGCCATCACTCGTCCACAGCTCGTATCCGCTCACGCCGTCGTTGTGGAAGAAGTACGCGCGCCCGTTCATCGCCGTCATCGACGCGGGCTCCACGTCGGAATAGTGGTACGGGCCCAGGTCGCGCACCCGCACCGTGCCCTCCACCGTGCCGTCCGACGTCCACAGCTCGAAGCGCCGCGCGTCCGGTGTCTGGATGATGAAGAACAGCTTGCCCCCCACGACGACCTGGGCATCCGCGTCGAGGCCGAAGCCGGCGAGATGCCGACCGGGCAGCAGCAAGAAGGTGCCCGCCTCCGTCCCGTCACTCCTCCAGAGCGAGCGCGAGTCATCGGTGTGCAGCGTGTAGGCCCAGAAGTAGAGCGTCCGGCCAGCGACGAGGAAGTTGTCCGGCACGCGCGCGGAGTAGTTGTCGTTGAGCTTCTTCACGAGCACCGTGCCGGACTCCGTGCCGTCGCTCTTCCACAGCTCCTGTGAATCGCGGCTCCAGCTCACCACGGTGAAGAAGAGGGTGTCCCCCACCGCCGTCAGTCCGCTCAGCTTGCTGGAAGGAAACGCCCGGACCCGACCGTTCCGGGTCCACAGCTCGCTGGAGCTGGAGCGGGTGAAGAAGATGCGCCCGCCCACCGGGACGAGGAAGGGCGGCTGCCGGAAGTCGCGCTCCACGTTGGTGAGGGACAGCTCCCGGACGGTACCGGCCTGCGTGCCATCGCTCCGCCACAGCTCGTATTCCGACGTGCCCCAGGGATTGGTCCAGAAGTAGAGGGCATCCCCCACGACGGTGAGCTCGCTCAGGTACGAGTCGCGATAGCCTTCCGCCAGGTCCTTCACCCGGTACGTCCCCTCCGCCGTGCCATCGCTCCGCCAGAGCTCCTCGCCCGCCTCGGCGTCGCGCCCCGCGAAGTAGAGAATGCCCTCCCGCTGCACGGGCCTGACGACGGACGCCGAGGCCGAGCGCGAGTCTCCCAGGTCCTGCACCCGCACCGTGCCTCCCACCGTGCCATCGCTGGTCCACAGGGCGCGGGTGGACCGGCCGTCCTCCGCCCACGCCAGGAGGGCCGCATCGTGGTCCGCCAGCCAGTAGCCGGGACTGACGGCGGTGGAGGCAAACATCAGATTCGTCAGGTCCGTGGTTCCCGCCTCCGTCCCATTGCTCACCCAGAGCCGGCAGGCCCCGCCGAAACAGCCGCTCAGCAGGAACAGGCGGCCCTGGCTGGACACGGTCGCGGCCACGTCCCCGGACAGCGGACTCCGCACCCGAACCGTCCCCGCGGCCGACCCATCGCTCTTCCAGAGCCCGTAGGCTCCAAAGCCCTCCCAGACCACGAAGTAGAGCGTGCCCGCCACGTCGGTCAGCAGCCGCGCACCGGAGACTCCCTGCGCCCAGAGGTCCCGCACCAGGAAGGTGCCCTCGGGCGTGCCGTCGCTGCGGTACACCTGCGTGCCGGTGTCCCCGACCTCGGCGGTGAAGAAGAGCCGTCCCCCGGACACGGTGAGCGACCGCGGCTCCGACCCGGGGGCGCCCGGCTGGAGGTCCTCCACGCGGACCGTGCCGGGCTCCGTGCCGTCGCTCTTCCACAGCTCCGCGCCGGTGCCCCCATCGTCCGCGACGAAGAAGAGCGTGTTCCCCAGCGCCAGGAACCGCGACGGGAACGCGTCGCCGGAGCCCGGATGGATGTCCTTGACGAGCACGGTGCCCTCGGCCGTGCCGTCGCTCATCCACAGCTCCCAGCCGTGGGCGGAGCCCGCGCCCGCGAACAGGTAGCGTCCTCCCACCACCGCGGCCATGGGCGACTCCTCCGCGTACCCCAACAGGGTGAAGCCGCCAGCGATGCGCACCGTGCCCTCGGGCGTGCCGTCGCTGCGCCACAAGCCGCCCCCATCGAGGTCGGACGCCATGAAGAGCAGCTGCCCGTTGAACGCGGCGAGCTGGGTGGGGGACGCGTCGCGCCCGCCCGGGAAGATATCCCTCACGAGGACGGTGCCCTCCACCGTCCCGTCCGACTTCCACAGCTCGCGGCCGCTGCCGCCGTCGTCGGCCACGAAGTAGAGCGTGTCACCCACCGCGGTGAGGGACATCGGCGTCGAGGACCCCCAGCCGGGCCAGATGTCCCGGACGCGCCAGGTGCCCTCGCGCGTCCCATCCGTCCGCCACAGCTCGATGCCCGCCTCGCGGTCCACGGCCGTGAAGAAGGTGAAGCGTCCCGCCCGCACCACCTCCTTCGCCCGGTGCGACTGCGCGGGTGCCTCTCCGCGGTTCAGCTCCTCGACGAGGAAGGCCGGCGCGAACGGCGCCAGGGCCTCCGCCCGCGTCTCCATGGGGGGCCGCGCGTCCTGGCCGTCATGGGCCTCCCGCGCGCTCTTCCCCTGCTCCGAACACGCCACCAGGACGAGCACGCATCCCCATACAGCGCTCCAGCCCTGGCCCCACCTCGACTTGGACATGGTCCCCCTCGGTCGCCCACTGGGGCGATGGAGGCGCTTCATACCTCAGGGCCCGCGCCGGGGTGTACGGGGTGCGTCCGCTCGGCAGGCAGGCGTGGCCTCCATGCCCATGGACACGTACCCTCACGCCGGGTTTGCTTCTTGGCTCCCCAGGTGTTTAGGGGAGAAGCACTCGCATCTGGCGCACCGACATGCCCCCACAGACCCGCTACGCCCATCCCTTCCTGCCCATCACCCGAGCCGACATGCAGGCGCGGGGCTGGGAGCAATGCGACATCATCATCGTGACGGGAGACGCGTACGTGGACCACCCGGCCTTCGGCCCGGTGCTCATCGCGCGCTTCCTGGAGGGCCGGGGCTTCAAGGTGGGGCTCCTCCCCCAGCCTGACTGGCACTCGGCCGAGCCCTTCAAGGCGCTGGGCCCGCCGCGCCTCTTCTTCGGCGTGGCCGCCGGCAACCTGGACTCGATGCTCAACCGGCTGACGGCCCAGAAGAAGAACCGCTCCGAGGACCAGTACAGCCCCGGGGGCCGCACCAACTGCCGGCCGGACCGCGCCACCATCGTCTACGCGCAGCGCTGCCGCGAGGCCTACCCCGACGTGCCCATCGTCCTGGGCGGCATCGAGGCCAGCCTCCGCCGCATCGCCCACTTCGACTACTGGAGCGAGAAGGTGCGCCGCTCCATCCTCTTCGACTCCAAGGCGGACCTGCTCGTCTTCGGCATGGGCGAGCGCCCCATCATGGAGGTGGCGGACCGGATGCGCCGCGGCGAGCGCATCCAGGACATCCGCGACGTGCGCGGCACCGCGTACACCATCAACGACGAGGAGATGCGCGCCCACGAGGCGGACCCGGCGAAGCGCGCCGCGGACCGCAAGACGGTGGTGCTGCCCTCGTACGAGGCGGTGGTCGCGGACAAGCACGCCTTCGCGGTGATGAGCCGCGACTTCCAGATGGAGACCAACCCGGGCAACGCGCGCCCGCTCGCGCAGCGCCACGGCAACCGCGCCATCTACATGAACCCGCCCGCGCTCCCGCTGGAGGACGGCGTGGGCGCCGCCGACGCCAACGGGCGCTCGGTGGCCATGGACGAGCTGTACGATTTGCCCTTCAACCGCGTCCCGCACCCCATCTACAAGGACGAGGGCATCCCCGCGTACGAAACGGTGAAGCACTCCATCGTGCTGATGCGCGGGTGCTTCGGCGGCTGCACCTTCTGCTCGATTACGGAGCACGAGGGTCGCGTCATCCAGAGCCGCTCCGCGGAGAGCGTGCTGCGCGAGGTGCGCGCGCTGCGGCGCATGGGCGACTTCCGCGGGACGATTACGGACCTCGGCGGCCCCACGGCCAACATGTACAAGCTCAAGTGCAAGAGCGAGGACATCGAGAAGCGCTGCCGCAAGCTGTCCTGCGTCCACCCGGGCGTGTGCGAGAACCTCCAGACGGACCACGGGCCGCTCATCGGCCTCATGCAGGACGTGCGCAAGGAAGAGGGCGTCAAGCACGTCTTCATCGCCAGCGGCGTGCGGTACGACCTGGCGGAGCGCTCGCCGGAGTACGTGAAGGAGCTGGCCGCGCATCACGTGGGCGGGCAGCTCTCCGTGGCGCCCGAGCACGTGTCCCCGCGCGTGCTGGAAAAGATGAAGAAGCCCGGCATCGAGAGCTTCGAGCGCTTCCAGCAGATGTTCGCCTGCGCCAGCGAGGAGGCCGGCAAGGAGCAGTACGACATCCCCTACTTCATCAGCGGCCACCCGGGCTCCACGCTCGAGGACATGGTGGACCTGGCGCTGTGGCTGAAGAAGAACGGGAAGCGGCCCCGGCAGGTGCAGGACTTCATCCCCACGCCCATGGCCATGGCGACGGCCATGTACTACTCGGGGCTGGACCCGCTGAAGATGGAGCCCGTCTACACGGCGCAGGGCTTGCGCGAGAAGCGGCTGCAGAAGGCGCTGCTGCTCTACTGGAACCCGGAGCATTGGCCGCTGGCGCGCGAGGCGCTGAAGCTGGCCGGGCGCGAGGACCTCATCGGCCGTGGGCCGAACGCGCTGGTGCCCCCGGAGTCGGCCGCCGAGGCCGCGCGCCGCCAGCGCGCCGAGCAGCGTGACGAGGAGGCCGGGCCGCGCGAGTCGAGAGGCCCCGCGCCCCGGCAGCACGCCGGTTCCCGGCCCGGAGGCCCCGGCGGACAGGGGCGGCCCGGTGCGCGCCGACCCGGTGGCCCTGGCCCGCGCCCGCGCTGAAGCGGCGTGGCATGCTCGCGCGCGCACCAAGGAGGGGGCGATGCGTCGCGCGAGCAGGTGGCTGGGACTGGGCTGTGTCGTGGGACTGATGAGCGGATGCGCCGCGGTGTCGAAGCAGGCGGCGCCATCGCAAGCCGAGCAGAAGCCCACGTGCCCGGACACCATCCCGGACGAGCTGAACCTGGAGCTGGGCTTCCGGCCGCAGCTCGTCGCGCGCACGTGGGTTCCGGCGCTGACGTTCGAGCACCTCGGCTTCCAACCGAAGGAGAAGGTCCAGCCCGCGTTCCAGCAGGAGGTGACGCTGGCGTCGGGGCCGCTCCAGGTGTTCGGCCTGATGGAGCACAGCGCCACCGGCCCGGAGGGGGGCGGTTCCCTGGTGGTGGCGCGTCCCCACGCGGGCGGCTTCTGCGTGGTGAACAGCTGGAACACGTGGCAGTCGTCGCACGTGGGCCTGTCGCTCGCCAGCACCTGGACGTCTCCGGAGGGGAAGCGCGCCATCTTCCTGGTGAAGATGGACATGCCCGAGTCCCCGGACGGGCCCCAGACGCGGTGGGTGACGCTGGGCACGGATGGGGCGCGCATGTGGATTGCCCTGGGCGCCCCGCCGGAGCACCAGCTCATCGTCCCGTCGGTGACGCTCACCCCGAAGGGCAAGGACCTCTATCTCGACATCAAGCAGCGCTACGTCACCCGGTTGCGCCTGGGCGAGGACGGCCGCTTCATCCTGCCGGCCACGTATTGAGGGGACGAACGGCGGGCATCCCGAAAATGGGCGTTTGAATAAATCGCCGGCGATTTCGTCGGCGGCGCACCATGCTCTCCCTGCTCGCCATGTTGTGGTTGGCTTCCACACCCGTGGAATCGCCCAAGCCGCCAGCACAGCGGCCTCCCCCTCCCGAGTGCGTGTCCTCCGGAGGACGCACCGTGTGCGGGTATCAGTGCAAGACGAGCGGGACGAGCACGGCCTGCGCGCGGACACCGTATGGGGTGTGTCAGGTGTTGGTCGGCGGCGTGCATTGCTGGGACCCGCCGCGCGTCGTCATCCACCATCCGAAGGGCTCGGGCAGCACGAAGCCCGAATGCAAGGAGAGCCGCGGGAAGGTGGCCTGCGGCTACGACTGCCGGGTCTTCAATGGAGAGGTGGCCTGCAACAGCACGCCTTACGGCGTGTGCACCACCCACTTCAACCAGCTCGTCTGCTGGGATCCGCCGGAGAGCGTCATCCACGAGTACGGCGCGAAGACGCCGGAGCCCCGCTGCCTCAACGCCTCCGAGACGGTGAGCTGTGGCTATGACTGCAAGGCCACGCGCACGGAGGTGCGGTGCGCCAGCACGCCCAACGGGGTGTGCCGGCTCGATGACAACCAGCAATTCACCTGCTTCGACCCTCCGTCGCTGCTGCACTGCGACCACAGCGCGCCTCCGGCCGAGGGCTGAAGCAACGCATGGCACCGCGCGGCGAGGCGCGAGCGACCGGCGCGGGCGCTGGACGACACGCCTCGCGAGGCTCGGAATGCCGATGGCCGGTTGCGGTGCCCCTCGTCATGGCGCAAGTCCGAGCACCTCGCGTCCCAGCGCATGGGCTTCGCGCGTCCGCTCCAGGCTCTCCGGCGTGGCGAGCCCCCGGAAGGCACGCTCGTGGAAGCGCTCCTCGCGGAGGATGCGGGTGAACACGTCGCGCACGTCCTCGGGCGCGGTGGTGTCCGCGGCGATGACCTCGATGCGCTCCAGGCGCATGCGCTCGGCGTGGGCACCCACCGCGCAGCCGGTCTCCAGGTCCTGGATGCCGGGCAGCGTGCGGGCCCAGTAACGGACCTCGGGCTCGCCCCGGACCTCGGGCGTCAGGCCCCGGGCGCGCAGGAGCCCGGCGACCCACTCGGCGTGACGGCGCTCCTGGCCAGCAATCACCGTGAGCACGCGGTGGGCCTTCCCGCCCGGAGTGGCGTACGTGTCGCGCATGCGCTCGATGCGGTCGGCGGCGGTGACCTCGCCCCGGTACTGGTCGAAGAGCCAGTCCACCAGGCGCGAGGTGTCGCTCCGGGTCTCCTCCCACCAACGGGCGGAGTCTCGGGACGGATGCGGAGCTGCTGTGACCATGACCTTCCTCCTCGGTTGATGAGGAGAAGATGCGCCCCGTTGCTATCGGCGGGAACTTGGATGATTGGATAGACTATCGGTGATGCCGATACTCGATGGGGAGCTGCTCCGGGCTTTCGCCGCCTTCGCGGACACGCTGAACTTCACCCGCGCCGCGGCCCGGGTGGGACTCTCGCAGCCGGCGCTGTTCGAGCGGGTGAAGCGGCTGTCCGACGAGGTGGGCGCGGTGCTCTACGAGCGCTCGGGCCGGCACATCCACCTCACGGAGACGGGCGCGCGCGTGGCGGCCTTCGCTCGGGAGCAGTTGGAGCGGTCGCAGGCCTTCCTCGACGACCTGCGCGGAGAAGCCCGGCGCGAGACGGTGGTGCTCGCCGCTGGAGAGGGCACGTACCTGTACCTCCTGGGGCCGCTGCTGCGGCGCTTCGCACGGGACGAAGGCGCGGACTCGCTCCATCTCCTCACACGCGGAGCCCCGAGCGCCGCGGAGGCCGTCCGGGAGGGGGCCGCGCATCTGGCCGTGGGTGTACTGGACCTCGTCCCGGACGGGCTCATCGCCCGGGAGCTGCTGCGCACGCCGCTGTGCGTGGCGGTGGCCGAGTCCCATCCCCTCGCCAGCCGGCGCACGGTGCGGCTGTCGGAGCTGGCTCGCGAGCGGCTCATCCTCACGCCTTCCGGTCAGTCCCACCGTGACTTCGTCGGGCGGGCCCTGGGTGGCTCGGGCCATGAGGTACGGGCGCCGCTCGAAGCCGATGGCTGGCCGTTGATGCTCCACTTCGCGGCGCTGGGCCTCGGGTTGGCCATCGTGAACGGCACCTGCGTCCTACCGGCGGGCGTCGTGGCCCGGCCCGTTCCCGAGCTGGGCATGGTGACGTACAAGGTGATGTGGCGGAGGGATGGCGCGCTACCTCCCGCGGCGTCACGACTGCGTGAACGGATACTCGCGCTCTCGCGGGCTTCCGAGGAGAAGGCCGCGCCCGCGAAGCCAACCCCGAGCGTGGGCTCGCGCACCGCGAGGCGGTGACTCCACCGAGGGGCCGCGAAGGAGCGCCGATGGAGCTCCCGCCTGGGCTCCCGACCCACGGGCCCGGCGCGCCTGGATGTTCGGAGCCCCAAGCACCGCGGAAGAGAGGCCCCACGGGCAGCCGAGCGGCACCACATGGGAACGGGTGGCCCCCCTGTGGCACCATGACTGCGCACCTCACGGCACTCGCCGTCCAGCCATGACCACTCCCGGGAACATCAGGCGCCAGCTCACCCGCGCATGGGCTCATGGCGTCCTGCTCCATGCGCTCGGCATCGTCACGAGCCACCCCCACGCCCTGCCTGCTCCCGGGAACCCCAGGCGACAGCTCACACACGGACGGGCCGGGGTGCCGCGACGTGCGCTCGGCATCGCCATCACGAGCCACCCTTGGGCACCGCCTGAAGCACGCGCATGGCACCGTGTCCGCGCATGGCCCGGCGTGCTGCTCCTCGCGCTCGTCCTCGCCTGCTCACGCGGAAGCGAGGCGCCCCCGACGCCCCTCACCCATGAAGCCTATGTGTGGCAGCGGGACTGGAGCCCGGAGCTGAGCGGTGCCCTGACGGACGTGCTTCCCGAATTGGGCGCGCTGCGCGTCCTCGCCCGCGAGCGCTCGGGCCCCACTCGCACGCCGGTGGACATCGGCGTGGACGTGGAGGCCCTCGCCCGCTCCGGCCGTGACGTCGTGGCCGTGATGCGCGTGGACGGCACCGCGCCGCTCGACGGCATCTCCCTGGAAGAGGTCGCCGTCCATGCCCGCGCCTGGAAGGCCCGCGGCGTGCGCGTGCGCGGCATCGAGGTGGACCACGACTGCGCCACCCCCGCCCTGCCCCGCTACGCGGACTGGCTCGACCAGGAGCGCGCGCGCCTCCAGGGACAGGGCCTGACGCTCTCCATCACCGCGCTGCCCACCTGGGCTTCCTCGCCGGACGTGAGGCGGCTCGTCTCCATCCCCGACGATGTCGTCCTCCAGGTGCACGCGGTGCGCGCGCCCACACTGTTCACCCCGGAGGAGGCCCGGCGCTTCGTGGAGTCCTGGTCCACGGCCACCGGCCGCCCCTTCCGCGTCGCGCTGCCCACCTACCGCGTGCGCCTGCGCGACGGAACGCGCCTGTCCGCGGAGCCCCGCGACGTCGCCCGCTTCCTCACCGGACTGCGCGAGCGTCCCGTGCCCGGCCTCACGGGCGTCCTCTGGTTCCGGCTCGGCCACCGGGCGGACCCGGAGGCGTGGAGTCCGCCCACTCTGGCGACGGTGCTGCGCGGCGAGCCGCTGACCCCGCGCCTCACGCCCCGGCTGGTGGACGCGGGCGGCGGCACGCGGGACATCGTCATCGAGAACACCGGCCACGTGGACGCGGAAGCGCCCGCGCGCCTCACCCTCACTGGAAACCTGGAGGTCCTGGACGGCGTGGGCGGCTATGCCCCGCGCGGGGCCTCCCTCGTGGCGCGCACGCCTCCCCGCCTGCGCGCCGGCGAGCGCCGTGTCGTCGGCTTCGTGCGGGGAACCGAGGTGTCCCTTGCAGTGCCGTAGCCTGTTCGCGTCCCTCGTCGTCCTCATGCTGCTCGCCCCCGCGCGCGAGGCGGACGCCTGCGGTCCCGACTTCCCACCCGAGCTGCTCACCGACCGCGCCTACACCCTCGCGGAGCTGCCGGAGGGCCTCTTCCTGCACGAAGTCTCCCGGCTCGTGCCGAAGCCGGCGGACCCCTTCCAGGTGGTGGACTTCGGGGAGCCGGAGGGCGCCCGCACGGGCGGCGGCGCCCGCGAGACGGCGCTCTACACCGAGGGCGCGAAGGCCTGGCACGCCGGAGACTGGCCGCGGGCGCGGGCCCGCTTCGAGGACGTGCTCGCGCTGCCTCCCGAGGAGCGCCGCCGCTTCTCCACCTTCGCCGCGTACATGCTGGGGCGCACCCCCGAGTCCGGCCCCGAGTCCACCGCGCGCGCCCGCTTCGCCGAGGTGCGCGAGTTGGTCCGCCAGGGCTTCGACGACCCGCTGGGCCTCGCGGTGGCGAGCCTCGGGGAAGAGGCGCGCCTCCTGCTCGAAGCGGGCGATGATATCGGCGCCATCCGGCTCTACGCGGAGCAGGCCGCGCACGGAAGCTGGACGGGCACCTCGTCGCTGCTGTTCGTCGCCCGGGCGCTCAGCCGGGACGAGGCCCGCCTTCGTGAGGCGCTGAAGGACCCGCTGGCCCAGCGGCTGATGGCGACCTTCGCCTGGACGCGCGGCCAGGAGTGGCTGTGGACGGAGGACGGCGGGCTGCGGCCCCTGCTGGACGCGCTCGCGTCGGTGCGCGGGCTGGCGGGCGCGGACCGGCTGGCGGCGGCCGCGTGGCGCGTGGGCCGCTTCGACCTCGCCGAGCGCTTCGCGGGCCAGGAGCCCACCCCACTGGATGCGTGGGTGCGGGCGAAGCTGGCGCTGCGCCGGGGAGACCGGCTGGCGGCGGAGCAGCTCCTCGCGGAGGCCGCCCGGGGGATGTCGGAGACCGAGGACTGGCAACACGACTCCGAGCGGGGCGCCCGCCGTCCCCGGACACGCGCGGAGGGAGAGCGGGCCCTGCTCCTCCTCATGCGCGGTGACTTCATGGGGTCCGCCCAGAAGATGATGGACAGCTGCTCCTGGCCGGACATCGCCTATGTGGCCGAGCGCGTGCTCACGGTGGATGAGCTGAAGCGCTTCGTGCACGCGCAGGGCCCCGAGGCGGATGCGCGGTGCCTGCCCGAGCTGGGGAGCCCGGACGACGCCGACACCGGACACGACGCGAGCATCATCGCGATACCGTTCCCCACGTCCAACCCCGTCCCCGCGCACGGCCCGAACAGCCTCACCGGGCGGCTGCGCCTGTTGCTCGGCCGGCGACTGCTGCGCACGGGGGCGGGCGCGGAGGCGCTGGAGTACTTCCGGGGCACGTCCTGGGAGCAGCCCGCGCGTCAGTACGTGGACGCGAGGGAGCGCGCGCGCACGGCGGATGACGCGATGGACCGCGCCCAGGCCCTCTATGACGCGTCCCTGCTCGCGCGAAAGGCGGGCATGGAAATCCTGGGCACCGAGGCCGCGCCGGACTGGGCGCAGGTGGACGGGATGTACGACATGAGCGACTACGCCGGGCCATACGAGCTCCCGCCCGAGCAGGACGCCGTCCGCAAGAAGATGGCGGAGCTGCCCCTCACCTCCCCCGAGGAGCAGCAGCGGCTGACGGCCCATGCGCCACCGCACCCGCTGCGCTACCACTACCGCTCCACGGCGGCGGACCTCGCCGAGCAGGCCGCCGCGCTGGTGCCTCCGCGCAGCCAGGCGTACGCGGCCCTGCTGTGCCACGCGGCGCGCTTCACCGCGTACAGCGAGCCGGAGCGAAGCCAGCGGCTCTGGAGCACCTACGTGAAGAACGGAGCCCTGCTCGCGGGCGAGGGGATGGTCTTCGGCCAGCAGTGCCCGGAGCCGGACTTCGAGCGCGCGCGGGCCCAACAGCCGAAGCTCTCCCTGCCCTGGAAGGGGCTGCGGCGCCGCACGCTGGCGGCCCTCGGCGGCGGGCTGCTGCTGCCGGTGGCGCTGGGCGCCGCGCTCCTCCTGCGCCGCAAGCGCCCTCTCACCCCACCGCGAGGTTGAGCGCGTAGAAGAACAGGTCCACGTAGCCCTGGAGCGCCTCGAAGAGCCGGCGGGTGAAGGGCCAGCCCACGAAGCCCAGCACCGTGCCCGCGACGAGCAGGGTGAGGATGAGCGAGTACTCCACCAGGGCCTGGCCGCGCGAAGCCTTCGCGCGCCGCATCGGCGGCCTCATGGCCTTCCCCCCGGGGGCTGAGCGGGCGCGCTGCCCTGGGCGGTGACGACGGTGCCCTGCTCCCTCGCGGACAGGGCGAGGCTCCACTGTCCCCCCTCCCGTCCCGTGAAGCGCAGCATGCGCGGCCCCGGGGGCTGCTCTCCGGGGAGGTCGTCCTCGGGCACCTCGGTGTAGCCGCGCTCGCCCAGCGCGCGGCGGTAGAACGCCTCCACGGTGGCCGGCGTGTCCTTCGTATCGAAGCTCACCGTCAGCGCCGTGCGCCCCTCGCCGCTGGAGCGCACCGCCAGGGGGTGCGTGCCCGGGTACACGGGCAGATCTCCCGTGTCCTCCGCGCGGGTTCCATCGCTCCAGGCCCGCATGTCCGCGAGGCCCAGCACCACGGAGCTGCCCTTGTCGTCTCCGTGCGGCATCACCATCACCGTCAGCTGGAGCCCCTCCTCCACCAGCGTGGCGCTCAGCGACGGGTACGGCACGAGGCCCCGCGCGTGGCGCACGTCCGAGTACGGCCAGCGCTTCGACTCGAAGTGGCGCGCGTAGAAGGCCAGCACGTCCTTCCAGGGCGCGTCCGTTTCGAAGGTCGCCAGGTTCATGGGCACGCCGTGCGCGTCCAGCTCGTTGCCAATGGACACCAGCGCCCCCGCGCGAGGCGGCAGTGGCAACCGCGAGCGGAGCGCCGCCTGTCCCGTGCGCCGGGCCCGGCCTGGAATGGGCGTTCCGCCATCCGCGTCCGGCACCACGTCCCGTCCGCCCGGCCGTGGCGCCGGGGGAAGCTCCAGGTCGAGGGCCTCGGCCAGCACCTCGGCATCCACCTGGGGCGCGGACGGTGTCTCGTCGGGCGGCGCCTCGGCGTCCTGGTACGCACGCCCCAGCGCGCTGCCCACCACGGCGCTGACCACCAGTCCGGCGGCGAGCAGGGCCCGCCGACGCCTTGGAGACAGCGCGCTCATGGCTGGTTGAAGTCCTCGTCGGGGTGTCCCAGGAAGTGGTGCGCGTCCCGGTTCACCTCCTCGCCGCCGAGGAAGGTCCCCTCGCCGTCATCCCACGGCGTCAGGTGTCCCCGGTCCATGCCTTCGTCCACCGGGAAGCGCGTCGCCTCGCTGCTGGGGTTGGTGAAGCCGAACTTGAAGTCGGACGTCAGGCCGTAGTCCTTCCGGGTGTCGAGGAGGAAGTCCATCGTGGTGCGCACCTGTCTCGCGCCCCAGCCTCCCTCCAGCAGCCCGCCCTGCTCGGGGTCCTCCACCGGCTCCGGGGAGCGGTGGTAGACGGAGTTGCCGACCCGGTAGTACCGCTCGTTCTTCTCTTCCTCCCTGGCGGCCACCCGGCTCTCCCGCGAGTCCTCCAGCCCCCAGTCATCGGTGAGGATGAGGAAGCCCGCGCCGTCGCAGCCTCGCAGCGAGCGGCCCACGCCGCACATCGTGAAGCCATTGCGCAGGCGCTCGGGAAGCAGGTCCACCCTGGACATGAACCCCTCGCGCATCGTCCCGGGCATGTAGGGCGAGCGGAAGCCCACCTCGGCCCGGCACGCCATGTAGCTGCCCCGGTGGAGGTAATGGCGCACACCGTTGGGAATGCCCTCGAAGGTGCGCAGGGGATAGCGGTCCCCGCCCTCGACGTTGAAGGGCTGGCAGCCCAGCCTCCGCAGCGACTGCTCGCTCAGGAGCATCCTCCGCCCTTCCCTCGTGGACGCGTTCCGGTGGTAGCTGTCCAGGCCCTTCAGCTCCTGCTCCAGGCGCGGGGGAACCGTCTGGATGACGCGGCGCCGGGTGGCGGCCCCCGAGTCTTCACCCTCCCCGCCCGGGCCGCCGGTGTCGCCGCCGAGGTAGTCGTGCATCCGGTACGCCGTCAGGTCCCAACCGGCGGTGATTTCCGCCTCCTGCGCTCGCGTGCCGGCGAGGAACAGCTCGCCCGCGTAGATGGCGTACAGCAGCACGGGGATGAGCACGAGCAGCGACACCGCGAACTCCACCGTGGCGGCGCCGCGAGCCCTGCGCGGAGTGCGGGAGCGGAGCGAGGCCATCAGTAGTTCACCGCGGACCAGCGATGCAGGCCCGTGAGCACGTGGTGGGTGGCATCATGGACGCCGCCCGCGGTGGCGGAGATGACGTCCTGCTGCCGCAGTGGGTGGAGCTTCGCGCGCCAGAACGGGTTCCACAGGTTGGGAGGCTCGCGGTACTCCTCGTCCGTGTCCCGGCGGGCGTCGGAAGGCAGGCGCGGCTTGTGGAAGTAGACGAGCCCGCCGGCCACGGCCGCCATCGTGCCGTCCGAGGCCACGTCACCCGGCGCGTTCACCGTGGAGAAGCGCACCGGCCCCGGCAGCTGCGCCTGGAAGTCGAAGTCCCACGGCATGCCCCCCTCCTCCAGCGCGGGCCGGGTGATGAGCGTCAGCGTCCGAGGCATGTTCCACAGCGCATCCTCCGACGCGAGCTGGTAGCGCATGTGGCCCCGGTACAGCCCGCGCCGCATGTCCTGCTCGCAGTCCGGACCGTCGCAGTCGCCCATCTCCTGGCCATGGCCGGCCACGTCCTCCAGCTCTCCGTGGAAGATGTGATGGCTGTGGACGCGCCGCATCCCATTCGTGTCGTAGTCGTGCGGGTCGGCCCACACGCCATTGCGGCCAGGCTGGATGACGGTGGTCGCCACGAGCCGGGGCCCCCCTCGGACTTGATAGGTGCTCGTCACCTCGCCGTGGTCCTCGGCCAGCGCGCCGTCGAGGTCTCCGGGGCCATTCCGGCCACGGTCGTGCTGTCCCTCGTGCGCGGCCTCCGCCAGGTCGCGCCCGCTCCGGGGGACCCGGGTGGCCATGTAACCCTTCGGCCAGGTCGGGTTGTCCGCTCGGTCCTTCCCGTTGTGCGTGCCCGGGTCCTCCTCGCTGCCCTCCACCGTCACCATGCGGGCGGTGCCCCGGGTGGTCACCCGCGTCGCCGGCGTGCCATGGTCTCGGGCGACGCGCGCGGCCGCTCGTTGGAGCCGGCGCCAGTTGGGGTCATCCGGCAGCGCGTGGGAGTCGCCATCCCGCTCGGTCCACCTGTCCCGCAGGGTGACGAAGGAGGGAAAGCGCGTGGCGGCCAGCACCTCGTCGTAGTCCCGGTGCCGTTGCAGCGTCATCCCGTTGTTCACGGCCCGCTGGTAGGACTTCAGCGTCAGCTGGCCCGCGCTCTCCTGCGCGGTGAACTCCGGGCCGATGAGCTGGACCATCGACTGCGCGAGCGAAGCCTGCGGGAGGGGTCTCTGGCCCTCGGGGCCGTCGGGACGGGGCGCATCCAGGTTCCCGATGTTGCGCCGGAGCAGCTCCTGCTCGTTGGCGTCCACCAGCCGCGCGTCCTCCGGCCGCCCGGTCATCATCATCTTCAGCTGGGCTTCCACCATGAGCTGGCGCGAGCGGATGTACTCCACGCGCTTGAAGTGGTCCCTCGCGCCCTCCAGCAGCCGGAAGCAGCTGTTGCTGTTGTCCTTGCCGTGCCACTCCTTGTGGAACCAGATGGCGCCCCGCTTGCGGTGGACGTCGAAGTCCTCGCACGTCTCGCCGGACTGGCAGTCCGCGTCCACCTGGCAGGACTCCACGCCGTTGATGTAGCGGCAGTAGTACGGCACCGGGAGTTCCCGGGCCGGGTCGAAGTAGCTGTAGAGGTAGATGTCGCGGATGCGCTCCAGCCGTTGCTGCGTCTCGCACGCGCTGGACGAGCCGCGATTGCAGGCGGCCTCCTGCCCCTTCGCCATCGTGTCGAAGTTGTGGCCGGTGGCCGCGAGCATGTCCTCGTAGAAGGAGAAGTAGCTCTGGTGCGCCATCACCGAGAGGATGCTCACGTGGTGCGCCACCAGCGCGCGGTTGCTCCACGCGTAGAAGTTGAGGGCGCGCGCCTCCGCCACCGCGAGGCTGTACGCGGTGCTGTCCGCCACCGCCTGGAGCTGAATCTTGCGCCGCGTGCGCGCGCCGATGGCGAAGGTGAGGAACGTCGTCATCACCACCACCAGCATCAGCAGCACGGCCAGCACCAGGGACTGGCCACGCGCGCGCCGCGCCCGTCGGGGAGGAAGTCCACTCACCGGCATTGCCCCTCCAGTTCCGCGTCCGGCAGCGGGTCGCTCATCATCCGCATGGACCACGTGGAGACCAGCGGCACCGTGAAGTAGCCCTGCTCGATGCCCTGCTGCGCCACCAGCCAGTCCGGACTGCGCTCCGCCAGCCGCGTCACCGGGCCGGCCCACTTGCGCACCGGCATGATGGGGTCCGCCCCCGTCACCCACCGGGTGCCCCCCTGGGACGCCAGCCACACCCGGCTGATGATCCACCCCGCGAAGGGGATGCGGTACTCGTAGAAGTACGCCAGCCGCACGTGCACCTTCATGGGCTGCCGCGACGGCTCCAATTGCAGGTCGAAGGCGTCACCCCGCTGGAAGCCGCTGACGCGGTAGTCCACCTGCACCAGGGGAATGGGCCCCGCGCCCTGGAAGGCGAAGCCCGGCGGCTGGTTCGCTCCCAACACGCGCCGCGCCACGCCCCGGAAGCGCTCGGCCAGGTCCGGGTTCGCGCCCGTGCGGCTCATCGACGGAATCAGCGCCATCAGCGCCGCATTCACCATGGGCCGGCAGGACAGCCGGTACACACTCGCCGCCCGGGCCACCTTGAACGCCGCGTACTCGTTCAGCAGCCGCGCCTGATGCGCCAGGCTCATCTGCAGGATGCCCAGCACCAGGAACACCATCATCGGCAGGACGATGGCCGTCTCCACCGCCGCCTGGCCGCGCTCACCCCAGCGCTTGTCCCTTCGTCGCATGATGGAGCACTCCCCGGCTGACCCCGGTACTCCCGGGGTGGCACTAGTGACTCCAGATAAAACTAGATTACTGGAATAGAGCGCTCAGTGACGACCCGGGCATCCGTCAGGTGGCGGACATGGCCCCACCTTTTCGTCAACCAGGAAGCTCGGTTAGGGTGCGCGCCCCTTCCGCAGCTGAACACCCCAGGAGCTTGAAGACGATGCCGAGGACTTCCCAGGAGCAGACCCAGGAACGCCACGCCTACCTGCTCGACCTCTTCCGCCAGCGGCCCGACATCAGCAGCAAGGAGGCGCTGGAGTCCTTCAAGAACAAGTTCGGGTCGGCCATCAACCTGAAGACCTTCAACCAGCTCCGAGAGCAGGCCGAGGAGGAGGCCGCGAACGCCGCCCCCGCGGCCGAGCCCGAGGAGACCGAGGCCGAGGAGACCGAGGCCGAGGCCGCGCCGGAGCCCGTCGCCGAGGACCCTGCCACCCGGCTGAAGGCCGCCGCCGCCGCTCCGGAGGCGCTCAACGGCGCCGGCGCCGCTCCCGCCAAGAAGCCCAAGGCGAAGGGCAACGGCCCGAAGAACGTCTTCGTGGACGCGCCCAAGGAGCACCTCACCTTCCTGGAGGGCATCGTGCAGCAGCTCCAGGAGGCCGGCGCCGCCAACGTGCGCATCGACCACGCCACGGACCGGTGGATGGTCCTCGTGGTGGACACGAAGTAGTCCTGTAACGCCCGGGCCCGCGCTCCCCATCCTCGGGAGGCGC
The DNA here is from genome assembly GCF_012933655.1 of Pyxidicoccus fallax. Classification (GTDB taxonomy): domain Bacteria; phylum Myxococcota; class Myxococcia; order Myxococcales; family Myxococcaceae; genus Myxococcus; species Myxococcus fallax. The sequence continues at coordinate 27,610 of NZ_JABBJJ010000014.1, forward strand.
GGGCCCGGAAGTGCTTCCCCCCGTCAGCGTGCCGCGGCGGGTGGCGGCGCCCCCACCTCGGTGGAGGCCGCGCCGGGCCCGGAGATCGCTCGCCCCTGGATGCGCAGGTTCATCACGTCCGGCTCGGTGACGAAGGCCGGGTAGAAGACGGTGACGCGCCCATTCCCATTCGAGATGAGCACGGGGTCGCGCTCGGGCGCGGAGAACACCCGCACGCCCGTGTCCTTCACGGTGCCGTCGGTGCGCACGCGCGCGCCGGAGACGTCGGACTGGAACTCGAGCTCCGGGTAGCCCTCGGTCGCGGTGGTCTGCTCCCAGGCGAGCCAGAAGTCGGTGCCGTCGAAGGTCGCGGTGACCTGGATGTGGAAGCGGTCGTCCACGGTCTCCACGGTGATGGGCGTGTCCTCCAGCACGTTGCCGCCGGCATCCACCCGGACGGCCAGCACGTCCTTGTTCACGCCGGGGGCCGCGGAGGTCGTCCACGCCAGCAGCGTGTTCGTTATCTGGTGGCATCTACAATTGTTGAACGGGAGACGTCGCGCACTCACTCCGGGTGTGACGAATGGGTGGCCGGAGGTCCCGGACTGTGGCTGAGTCGCGCGCATGATGCGTCCGCTCCTCGCCGCCTCGCTCCTGTTGCTCGTATCAGGCTGTGCCCGCTCCGCGGCCACCCGTTCCGCGAGTCCCGCGCCCACCGGAGAGACCTTGCAGGACGGCTGGCAGTCACCGCTCCACCAAGACCATCCGCTCGTGGGACGCATCTGGAACGTGAAGGCGGCGCGCTTCGTGGACGAGGCGGAGCTGCTCGCGGCGCTGCGAGACGCGCGCTTCGTGGTGCTGGGCGAGCGGCACGACCAGCCGGACCACCACCGGCTCCAGGCGAAGCTGGTGCGAGAGCTGGGGAGCGGAGGGCGGAAGCCGGCGCTGGCCTTCGAGATGCTGGATGTGGAGCAGCAGCCGGCGGTGGACGCGTCGCTCGCGAAGGCACCGGGGGACGCGGATGCGCTCGCGATCGCGGTGGACTGGGCGCGCAGTGGATGGCCGGACTGGTCGCTGTACCGGCCGGTGTTCTCCGCGGGGCTGGAGGCGGGGCTTCCGGTGGTGGCGGCGAACCTCCCCCGGGCGAAGGTGCGCGAGGTGGTGATGCGCGGACCGGAAGCGCTGGAGGCGCCGCTGCGCGAGAGGCTGGGGCTGGACACGCCGCTGCCGGAGGACGTGGCGAAGGACATGCGCCAGGAGCAGGACCAATCGCACTGCGGGCACCTGCCCCAGGAGATGCTGGGGCCCATGGTGCAGGCCCAGCGGGCGCGGGACGCGCACCTGGCGGACCGGCTGCTGGATGCGGACCGGGGCGACGGCGGCGTGCTCATCACCGGCAATGGGCACGCGCGCACGGACCGGGGCGTGCCCGCGCACCTGTCGCGCCGCGCACCCGAGCGGAAGGTGCTCGCGGTGGGCCTGTTGGAGGTCGACGCGAAGTCGCTCGAGCCGAAGGACTACGCGGCCTCCTATTCCACGGGCGCCCTGCCCTTCGACTACGTGTGGTTCACCCCGGCGATGCCCATGGAGGACCCGTGCGCCTCGCTGCGGGAGCGCAAGCGCTAGGACGGGGACTCAGCCGCCGCGCAGCACGGTCAGCGCGCGCTGGAAGTCCTCGGGCAGCGGAGCTTCCACTCGCACCTGCTGCCCCGATGCCGGGCTGGGCAACTCCAGGCGGAAGGCGTGCAGCGCCTGCCGTCCCAGCGCCTTCGCCGCGGGGTGGGAGCGCGCCTCCTCGGTGCCGTAGAGCGAGTCCGCGAGCACCGGGAAACCGGCCTCGGAGAGCTGCACGCGAATCTGGTGGGTGCGTCCGGTGTCCAGGTCCACCTCCAGCAGCGCGGCGCCGGGGAAGCGCTCGCGGACCTCGAAGGACAGGGCAGCGCGGCGCGCGGACGGCACGCGCGTGGTGAAGCGGCGCGGATCCTTCGGGTCGCGGGCGTAGGGGCCCTCCAGCCGGCCCTGCTCGGGCGGATGGCCGAGCACGAGCGTCCAGTACCGCTTGTCCACCTGCTTCTCCTGGAACGCGCGCAGCAGCGCGGCGGCGGCCGTGTCCGTGCGGGCGAAAGCCAGACATCCACTCGTCTCGCGGTCCAACCGGTGCACCACCCCGGGTTGCGCCAGGCCCTCCACGTCGAACGGGGGCTGCTGCGCGGCGAGCAACCCCACCACGGATGGGGCGCGCCCTTCGGGCTCCACGACGAGCCCCGGCGGCTTGTTCACGATGACGAGGGCCGCGTCGTCATGGAGCACGGGCAACTCCGGGCCCTCGGCGGACACGGTGGGCGCGGCGCGCGGCTCGGGCCGCTCGATTTCGATTTCCTCCCCGCCCCACAGCTTGCGCGTGGGCTGGCACTTCTTGCCCCGGATGCGCACCGCCCCCGAGTCGATGAGCGCGCGGGCCCGCTCCGGCGTGAAGCCCGGCACGTGCTTCGAGAGGAAACGGTCGAGCCGCTCACCTGCGGCCTCGCGGGGAACCTGGACCTTCTGCAGCGCCATGTCCCTCCCGTCCCCCAACCCGCGTCGCGAGTCAACGTCCGCGAGCCGGTGGACGTCCACCGAGGTACGGTGCGAGCTGCATGAAATACGCGGCGGCCTTCACTCTCTTCACGGTGCTCCTGGGCTTCCTGGCCCTCCGGCTCGGAGGCGCATGGCTGCTCCTGCTCTGGCCGGCCGCGAGCTTCAGCCTCGTGGCGCTCGCCTATGGCGGAGTCGGCCCGAGGCTTCTCGGGAAGCAGCCGGATGGACGGATGCGGCCCTGGGCGGTGCTCGTGCTCCTGCCCTATCTGCTGTTCACGTGGGCCACGTGGCACCTCGCGCGCGTGCTCTCCCGAGAGCCGGCCCATGCCGAGGTGGTGCCGGGAGTCCTCGTGGGACGCCGGCTGCTGTCCGGTGAGCTGCCTGCCGGGGTGGGCACCGTGCTCGACCTGACCGCCGAGTTCATCGAGCCGGCCGGAATCCGCCGGGCGGCCCGCTACGTGTCGCTGCCCATCCTGGACGCCTCGACGCTGCCGGTGGGCCGCGTGGCTCCGGTCCTCCGCGAGTTGGCCACGCTGCCGGGGCCCGTGTACGTGCACTGCGCCCAGGGTCACGGCCGCACCGGCATGATTGCCGCCGCGCTCCTCGTGGCCCGGGGTGACGCGCCCGATGCGAAGACCGCGCTGGCCCTCATCCAGCGGGTGCGGCCCGGTGTCCGCGTCTCACCGGCGCAGGCGCACGCGCTCGATGAACTGGCGGAGGCGCTTGGAGTGCCCGTCAGTGGTGGAACGGCCCCGACGCTGGGAGGGGTCACCACTCGCTGACGACACAAACGGCGCGAACTCCCCCAACTCGGGGGCACGGGTTCAAGTCCCGTACTCCTCGCCATTGAGAGCTTGGCAATCCTCAGGGGTTGCTGGGCTTTTCCTCCGTCCCCCTGTGTGCCCTCAGTGTGCCCCTCCGGCGTCGGCTCTCTGGCGAGGCTTCTTCCGCCTGCTCAACCACCACACCCGCCGGGGCATGGTGCTCTGGCGGGGCTGTTCTTGCGGCGCTGGTACAGCGTCCACCCGGACAGGAAGGGACGCCTCCTACCCTTCCTGCCCGGGGCCCCTTCCCCGCGCTCTCGGAGGCTTCGTGGCATCGCATGACGCGCACGCTGCCCTTGTCGTCTGCTGGCAGTCCGGACGCCTCCGCGTGGTCCGTCTGGGCACGCAGCCGCCCCACCTGGAGGTGTACGACGGGCCTGACGGCGAGGCACACACATGGTACGTGCCCGCGCTCCCCTGGGCCGAGTCGCCCGCGGTGAGCGCCCTCGTCTGGGAGCGGGTTTTCGAGTTGGCGCGGGGTGCGTCGCCCGTCACCGGAAGCCGGCCGAGTCGTTCCAGTCCGACACGGGAATGAAGCGGAGCCCCTCCGGCGGCGGCGTCAACGCGAGCACCCGGTCCACGACGCTGCGATGAAAGAGATACACCGATGTGGATTCTGCCAGCACGAAGAGCAGGCGCTGAGCTAGCGGTACCTTCGACAGCACATCCTCGTCGAGTACCAGGGCATCCAGGCTTAGCAGCAGAAGCCCGCTGGGCGATGGGGTGAATATGGAGCGGCGCCGGTCCAAGCACGGCAGCCTGTTGTACACGTGGACCAGCCAGTAACGCAGCACGCTGTCCCCCACAGCCACGTCCGCGGGGACGAGCTGGGCTCCGGGGAGCTCGAACTGCGCGAGCACCTCCATGAGACGTTGCGACACCACCGGAGCAGGCAGGCTGTGGTGGTCAACCATGATGGGCCTGGGCGGCACCGGCTCTGCAACGCGGAGCTGGACCGGGGTCTCGACGCTGACCGGTCGTCCCTTGCGAAACATGCTCGCGCTCTGGTTCCACCCAAGCAGCGGATGGGTGTTGGAGACGGCGCGCTCGATGACAAAGTACTCGCGTTGCACGACTACTCCCCCACCTGCAGCGCCCGCCGAGCGAGGGGCTTTCGAGTAGCCCCGTGAACGGCACCATGCCGTCGCCCGCGTGGACACTCCCGCGACGCCTTCTCTGGAATGTGATGCGCGCCAGCGCATCCACGCCCACCGTCTCGGTAGTCCAGCCCATCGCTGCTCAGCGTCCAGGCGAAGGACGCCACCTTCGCGAGAATGGCAGCGCTCAGCCGGTCCAACTCACTGACGAGCGAGGCAGGCGACACGCAGAAGGCGCCTGCCTCAACAATGTCCGCCACCTCCGACAGCTTGGCGGTGACAGCCTTGGGGTACGCCATGTTGACGTCGTGAGCCCAGCCGGCGGCGTGGTTGCCGCGATGGACGGGCACGTGGAGCTCACATGCGATGTCCATCCGGGACGGCAGCATGACGCCATTCTCGCGGCGGTTGATGTCGTAGCCGAACTCGCGGCAATACCGCGCCCAATCCTCGTCGTCGTCCATGGCCTCGGAGCAGATGAGGTGGTGCGCGGCGATGGAGCGGAGCCCCGTGTACCACGGGTGCTCTTCGGGCTTTTGCCCGTCCAAGATGGCGTCGCTGAGCAGCCACGAGTTGCCGAGGCTGCTGCCCCAACTCGGGGCGAAGGGGTGCCCCGGCTTCCCGCAGTACTCGCACGGAGACTTCTTCACGGACTGCGGCCCGTCGCCTGGCTTGGACTGGAGGAACATGACTCGGCGACCGCGGATGATGACGGGCATGGAGTCAGGAGACCTCCATGCCCAATCAACTCAAAAGTGTCCGCCAGGGTCGTAATCCATGCAATAGCAGACACTGTGGCGGATGCGAGCGCTCACGCCGTGCGGCCCAAGCCCTCACGACGGGCCTGCTCCAGCCGGCGGGCAGCCACCTCTACGGCCTTCAGGCTCAGATCCACCAGCTTCAACGTGGAGTCGTGCTTCCCCACCCGGCGCAGCTCCGTCTTGGCGCATAAGAGGGATGGGGGCCCTTGTTGAGGGGGAGGGAGAATGCAGAGGGGCCGAGGAGGGCCGCTGACGGGGCCGCCCGAGCGATGCTCCCGGCCGGTGGACAGGCCGCTTGAGCCCCCTGGGCGCGGAATCTCGCTGAACCAACACTGACTACAGGGAGGAAGGGAGCACAAACCCCCTCCCTCCCCAAGACTTCACAGACTACGGGCTGAACGTACCCGTGAGCACGCTGGCACGGGCGCGGGGCAGGGCGCGCTTGAACGGGCTCGTCGCCAGGTCGGAGCCGGGCTGGTACCAGCTCTGGATTTCAGCGAAGTACGTCTGGCCCGACTGGAGCACGCCCGGGGGCAGGTACACGCTCTGCAGGTCGGTGTGCAGCGACGTCACGCGCGACGCGATGGTGGCGCCATTGCTCGTGCTCAGCCGGTAGATGTTCACCACGTAGTTGGTGGCCGTGCCAATCAGCGGCTTCGACCAGCGCAGCGAGGCGTCGGTGCCCACGCCCGTGAGGTTCTGGAACGCGCCACGGGTGTTGACGAGGGGCGCCTGCACCGGACCGACGAGGGGCTCCACCGGGGCGGAGGAGAACGCGCTTGCCTCCTGGTCCATGCGGATGTCCACGCTCATGGTGACGGGCGTCGCCGTCCCCAACGCGTAGGTCTTCGTGAAGCCCGCGGCGGCCAACGCCACCTTCTGCCACGTCGCCGGCAGCGGGTTGTTGTAGGCCATGTTCCCCGTGACGATGTCCGTCTTCAGCGCGTCAGGATTGAGCTTCACCAGAAGCGGCGGCCCACTGATGGACGCGAGCGCCTGGCCCACCGCGGCCGGCCGCGCGGACATCCAGATCTCGTTGTACGTGCTCACCGCGCTCGGGTTCACCTGGGTGCGCAGGGCGTCGAACGCCGAGCGCCTCCAGTCCACCGAGAATGTGCCCGTCGCGGCGGGCTGGGTGAAGGTCCCACTGACGCTGGCCGACTGGCCCTCCGTCTGCGCCAGGTTCGCGTTGAGCACCTTGTGCATCGAGCGGTAGGGCACGCCATTGGGGCTCGACTGCAGCCGCATCTGGGCCAGCGAGAACACATCCCCGAGGCTGCTGTCGAGCAGCATGGGGTTGAGCATGTTGGCGTAATCGAAGTTCAGCGCGGAGAACGACGTCGCGCCCGCCAGGGGGAACCCCGTCTCATTGCCGAAGAGGTAGCCGAACGCCCCCGGGTTCAATGAATACATGTCCATGTAGTCCCCCGACTGCCAGGGAGACAGGCCGGAAGCGGACACCGTCACGGGGGTCGACAGCGAGGCGAAGGAGCCATCACGGCCCCACTCGGTGGAGCCCAGGTCGAACGTGCGGCCCGTGCTCACCAGGTAGCGCGTGCCCACCTTCAGGTAGATGCGGCCGGACGGGACGTTGGGCACGGAGATGCTGCCATCCGCGGCGCCCGAGCCCGGATACGCCGTGAACGCCCCCGTCGTTGAATCCCGCGTGTAGGCTACCACCGACGTGGCGGACTGGTTGTAGGGCGTCGTCACGTTGCCTGACGAGGTGACGAACGTCACCGGGCTCGTACCGGTGACCTGGGTGTTCAGCCCCTGGATGACCTGGGCGGCGGAGTCTTCCGCGACGGAGGACTCCATCGCCTCGCCTTCCTCGATGCCCGCGCAGCCGGCCCCCGTCAGTCCGACGAGGAGACCGAGGGAAAACAATGAGCTTTTCATGATGATGACATCCCGTTGAGAAGCGGCGTCCGGAATGGTGCCGCTCGACATGATTTATATCTCGCGCGTCTGACATTGATTGACGCGTCTGGGTTTTGATTTCTCTCTCTCGAAAGCTGTTAAAAGGCGACCCACCGACGGGCCCGTACGGCACCGGTCGCCGTGTCGCTGGCGTCAGGAAACTCTCTCCGACACATGAATATGTCTTTGAATGGCGACGTCAGCATCGCGCTTCGATGGAGGCTGCGATGCTCGCCGTGCCGACCTGGGCCCGCGCGACCCGACCTCCAGCGCCATGTCAGAGGGGGCTGGTAGGGTCCTCTTCGTTCGCCAATTCCCGAGCGGTCGAAGCATGCCGTGGGCAAGCCCAGGTGCTCCAGAATCGCCCGCACCCCGGGGGCCCCCTTCACGTACGCCAAGACCCGCCGCCTGCCTCCACACCTCACCCAGGCGAACACGTCGAAGTCGAACGTCCTCCTGAGCAACTCGCCCCAGTCCACTCGCGGTGTCCTCTCCTTCATCCGCTCCTTCCTGGCCGCGGCCTCAAGCCCCTCGCTCGCCTCCTCCGCACCTGCTTGAGGGACCAGAAATGGCCGCAGTTTGGCGCCTGGAGCGAAAACGCCGTGGAACCTCGTGAGGTTTGCCCGAGGCGGAGGCACCAGGGGCGCCAGGCGACGCAGCAACTCCAACCCGGTGAAGAGGAGGTGCGTGGTGCCGTCCGGCAGCGGTCGCTTCATCCGATAGGCGATGCGGCCGTCCTCCGCTCGTGACATCCGCTCCAGCGCCAGCGCACCGCGCGCCCCGTAGCGGCATCGCCGTTCCAGTCCCTGCCTGTCGTTGGCATGCGGGTGCGTGTTGGCGTGCAGGGAGAAACCCTCCAGCAAGGCGCATCGCGGCTGCTTGTTGGGAGGGGGCCGGACGTCCACCTCCGTCGTCCAGCGCAGCCGTTGCTGCAGGGAGTGCGCCTGGTACGCCTGCAGCGCGTCCTCAGGCCCTTGCGCGGGCAGGGCCCCTCTTTTCTCCAGCAGGCGCAGCACCCGGTGACGCACCACCCTCAGCAGCCACTCCACCTCACCTTGCGTGGGCGGCGGCAACGCCTCGAAGCGCACGCCGCCCTCCCCCGGCACGAAGACGCCTTCCGGCACCAGCGCATGGGAGTGAGGGGTTACTTGCAAGGCCGAGCCGAAAAATTGGAGAAAAGAGACGGCCCCGGTCTGTCCACCGCACACGCCCTGCCGCCGTGCCCTGCGACGTTGCAGGGCAAACACCGCGCGCAGGAAAAGGGTGAGGACGTCCGAGAGCAGCCCCTTCTCCTTCAGCAGTACCCATCGCACCCGGTGCGGAAAGGACAACGTCCACTGACGGTAGGGCACGTGCGGCAGCACCCGCTCCACCAGGTGCACCGCCGTCACCTGCGCCCGCTTCGCGTTGCAGGAGGGGCACACCCCTCGCCCCTTGCACGAGAAGGCGACGAGCAGTTCGTCCTTACAACTCTCGCAGCGCACCCGCGCGAATCCGTGCACCAGCACGCCGCACTCCAGGTACCTGGCGAAGTCCCGCTCCACGTACCGGGGCAGGCCGCACCCCACGTCGCTCGCCTCCGCCAGCAGCGTGGCAAGGTTCTCCCTCACTCACCGCCTCGTACAGCACCGTCCCCTCCGGCTGCCTCCGCCGGTACGCCCACCCCCGCTCCTCCACCTGCCCCTCCCCAGTTCCACCTCGCCAGGCCACACGCTACCGTCAGCCTCCCACGGGCTTCTCGTGAGCCCTGCGAGACTGGGGACTCGGGCCGCTCGCGTCCGTGAGCGGGTTGACCCTGGTGGGCCGCATGTGCCCCAGTGTGCCCCTCCAGCGGGGCTGAGAACGGGACAAGACGGGATGGGGCGGCACAAGAACCGACGTGAGCTAACGGCGATAGCGGGCAACAGCGCGTCCTGCCTGGGGTTTGCAATCGCCTTGCCCACGGGTTCAAGCCCCGTACTCCTCGCCATGGAGAGCCTGGCAATCCTCAGGGGTTGCTGGGCTTTGCTTTTTCCTCCGTCCCCGTCTCCGGAGGCCGGCGGCCCGGAGGCCCTGGAGATGGTTGCGGTCCCCTGCTTCGGGTAGGAAGAGGGCATGAGACTCGACGAACTCGGCCGTGAGATGACCTTCGAGGAGCTGGCCGAGCGCTATCGCGGCCACGACCAGTGGAGCTGGTTCCTGGAGACAAGAGCTCTCGTCACCGCGGAGGTGCGCCCGCGCCTCGTCGAAGGAAGCGTCATCACCACCGAGAACCTGGAGACCGGGGATGGCCCGTGGGCGCTCATCATCGATGGGGACCTGGTGACCACGGGGGACATCGTCTTCAGGACGGGCGACTACGCCACCAGCGCCCTCCTCGTGATGGGCCACCTCCGCGCCCGGAACCTCGAGTACAGCGGGAGCGCGCGCGTGGTGGTGGACCGCGACCTCACGGCGTCCGGCGTCATCGTCGGCTCTTGGGGAGTGGACGGCGCGGTGCTGGGAGTGAGCGGCACGCTGACCGCGCTGGCGGTGCTGCTGGACCCCCACACCCCCATCTGGGCGAACGCGGGCGGGCCTCGCTCCGTCCCCGAGGCCTACCGCACCCTCATCGTCGGTGGCCGGGGCTGGCAGGAGTTCACGCCCGACATCGACTCCGATGACCTCGAGCGGCACGAACAGCTCTTCGTGCCCGAGGTGCTCGAGCGCGGCATCCTCGACCGCTCCAAGGCGATGGAGCGTGCCGAGCGCGGCGCCAGCCCGTTCCTCCCCGAGGTGGAGCAGGCGCTGCGGGCGAAAAAGGGGCTCGCCTAGTTCCAGGGGTTGGAGAAGCGCGGGTCCTGGACCTTCAGGGTTGAGCCCTCACCGAGAGGGTGACCGAAGCCTAGGGACTCCCGCCAGGGCAGGTCGCGGGCTCGAGGTAGAAGGCTTCCCACGAGCCACCGTCAGCGGGATTGCAGATGCCCCCATTGCCGCCACTTCCACTCTGGATGGGAGCGCCGGTGGTGACCTCCTTCCAGTTGCGCGCGGTGCCCGTCGATGATTCGAAGCCATAGCGATTACGTCCACCGTAGACACCGCAGTCGTGACGGGTGAACGGCTCCGCGGTGCCGAGCGTGGCGTTCACGGTGAGCTGGTTCGCGACCACCGCCAGGTACGCTCCGCTCGCGCCCTTGAGCTTGTATTTCGTGCCGCTCGTGACGAGCTCGAAGACCTCGCCGCCGGGCTGTGTCGTGCTGATGGCCGCCACCTTGCCCGCGCCGTCGACGGTGAGCCACTTGTCGGAGCGCTCGCTCTGGATGCGGAAACAACCCGCGCTGCCGGTCTCGATGTGGCACGTCGAATCGCAGCCATCGCCCGAGCTGGTGTTGCCGTCGTCGCATTGCTCGCCGCTCTCGACGGTGCCGTTGCCGCACACCGGGCCGGTGCCGCTACCCGGGCAGCTCACAGGTTCGAGGTAGAAGCCCTCCCAGGCGGTGCCACTGGTCGCATTGCAGGCGCCTCCATTGCCGCCGTCACCGCTCTGGATTGGCCCGTCCGGCGTGGTCTCCTTCCAGTGGGGCGCGCTCCCCGACGAGGCCTGGAAGCCAACACGCGTGCGCCCGCCGTAGCCGCAGGGAAGCTGCGTGAACGACTCCGCGCTGGAGAAGTTGGCGCTCATCGCGAGCTGGTTCGACACCACCGTCATGAACGCGTCGCCCGAGCCCTTGAGCTTGTACTTCGTGCCGTTCGGAACGAGCTGGAAGATCTGCCCTCCTGCTTGCGTCGCGCTGCCGGCGAGGACCTTGCCCGCGATGTCGACGGTGAGCCACTTGTCGGTGCGCTCGCTTTGAATCTTGTAGCAGCTCCCGCCCGAGACCTCGGCGAACGTGGCCGTGTAGGTGGCCGCGCTGCCGGGCGTGATGAAGGTATGCGACTGAGCGCCGCCGTCAGACCACGACGAGAACGCCCAGAATTTTCCGCTTGCGTACTGCGGCGAGTCGACGCCCACCGAGCGGATGCCGCCGACCACACCTGACGTGGCGTGAGGCGCCGTGAATGGCTGCCCATCCATCAGCACTTGCAGCCCGCTCGGCACGGTAGTCACCTGGAGCGGTACCGTGACCGGGAGCACGTCGCGATACGTCGTGTCGGTGAGGCCGATCGAGTCGCGCACCGTGAGCCGCACGCGATACCAGACGTTGGTCGAGCTCTCGCCGACGTTCGGAATCGGCCAGCTCCCGCTCGAGATGCCGGTGGTATCGGTCATGCCGGGATGCGTGTGGGTGTCGTGATGGAAGATGATGCTCCAGGTCATCGCGCTCGGCGGCAGCGCGCCATCCTCCGCGTCGCTGGCCGAGCCGGAGAACGTCAGGTTCGTGGCCGCGGTGTAGGTCGCGCCCGCTGCCGGCGTCACAATCGTGGCCACCGGCGGCTTGTTGGACGTCACCGTCAGTACCGCCTCGGCGCTCGTCGTCGAGCCCAGCCCGTTGGTCACGACCACCCGGAAGCGCGCGCCGCTGTCCGTCAGTTGCGCGGCGTTCAGCACATAGCTCGGCGTGTTCGCCCCCGAGATGTTCACGCCGTTCCGCTGCCACTGATAGGTGAGCGGCGGCTCACCGCTGGCCGACACCGTGAAGGTCGCCGCGTACCCGACCGACACCAGCGTGCTCGCCGGCTGCTGCGCGATGCTCGGCGGCAGCGACGCCGTGTAGGCGATGCGACCCACCTGGCCCTCTCCGCGCGCCAGATAGTAGAGCGCGCCGTCGGGCCCCACGTCGAGATCCACCGGCCCCGGGACGCCCGTCGCGAACAGCGAACGCACGCCGGAGTTCGGGTCGATGCGGGAGATCCAATCGTTGGTGTAGTCCGCGAAGAAGTATTGACCGACGTACGCGCCGGGGAACGCGGAGATGGGCGGGTTGTAGAAGGCCCCCCCGGCGATGCAGTTGCCGGCGGCATTTCCGGAGCCGTGCGGATACGCGAAGAACGGCTGCGTGAGCTCCGGGCGATTCGTGAAGTAACCCTCGGTCATCGGCCAGCCGTAGTTGGCGCCAGCCTGGCCTCGGTTGATCTCCTCCCAGCCGCCTTCGCCCACGTCATTGATGAACAGGATTCCCGTGCCGGGCTGGACGTCGAAGGTGAAGGGATTGCGCAGCCCCATCGCCCAGGTCGCCTTGGCGAGCCCGGTGGCGGTCGCGTAGAACGGATTGTCCGTGGGAATGCTGCCATCCGGGTTGAACCGCAGCAGCTTGCCCAGCGGCGTGTTCAGGCTCTGGGAGTTGGAGGAGACCGCGTTCTCGCCGACCGAAACGTAGAGCTTGCCGTCGAGTCCGAAGCGAACCGCTCCGCCGTTGTGGTTGGCGGCGTCGAGCGTCGGAAAGTCGGCGAGCACCAGCTCGCTCCCAGGCACCACCACATTGCCGTTGGCGGTGAAACGGCTGACCCGGTTGTGAATGCTTCCGTCCACCGACGTGTAATAGACATACAGGTAATGGTTGTGGGCGAAGTTGGGATCGAACGCGACCCCCATCAGCCCACGCTCGTTGTCGGTGTCCACTGCGAGCGTCATGAACGGAGTCGTCAGGAGTTGGCCGTTCTCGACCACGCGCAGCGAGCCGTTCTTCTCCGAGATGAACAGGCGCCCATCGGGCGCGAAGGTCATCGTCGTCGGGCCCCGGAGGCCGCCGACGAAGACGGAATCGGCGAAATTGGCGTCTTGGATGACCGCGGCCGCGCGCGAGACCGCGAGCGCTTCCGGCGTCTCCTCCGTCGACGGCATCGAGCAACCCACGACGAGAGAAGAGACCACGAACGCGACGAAGAGCGGCATGGGACTCCATGGCCGCACACTTGTTCTCACCTGTGGCTGCATCGTTACTTCTCCTGGTGGCGCAGGCTCACGCAGCCCGTGGGCAGCACGAACCTTGGGGGGGCCATCCCGTATTATCTCGAAGGCCTGCTCACCGGGAACAACTTCGAGGCGTCTGACACGAACAAGGCGATGGGTCTCATGCCTATATCGTGTGCTTGGAATGTTCTCCGTTCACGCACCCAACGTCTGGGAATGGAGCGTGAATGCAGATAACGGCGTGATGAACGTGCCGGGGCCCACCTCGCACATGCCGTGGGCAAGCCCAGGTGCTCCAGACTCGCCCGCCTCCCGGGGCCCCCTTCACGTACGCCAAGACCCTCAAGCCTGCCTCCACACCTCCGCCGGTACGCCCACCCCCGCGCCTCCACATGTCCCTCCCCTGCTCCACCTCGCCAGGGCACACGCTCTCGTCAGCCTCCCACGGGCTTCCCCCCAGTGTGCCCCTCCAGCGGGGCTCCGCCTCGAAGGGCGAGAACTTCTGAGCCCGGAGCCCCAAGCAGTATGAAATCACCGAACAATCGCATTGCGATTGTAAACCGCCATCAGCAGCAGGTCCGCCCCGCCTTCCGGGCGTTCTATCGGGCAATACATGCGCGGCTTACACTCCCGCGCGCCACACCCCTCCTCGGCTCGAATCCCTGGCCGGGGCAATCCTGCTTCAGGAGCGTTTCATGAACAGATGTCTCAGCATCCTCTGCGCGGCCCTCCTCCTCTCCAGCGCGCTGGGGCCAGGAGTCGCGACGGCCAGCCCGACGTTTCCGTATCCCTGGCCGGACTACTCGGTGGTGCCGGTGTTGTTCGTGCCCACCGACTGGAGCGTGAGCAGCGCCGAGGTGCAGGCAGAGGCCACCGCCATCAACAACGCGATGGCCGACATCCAGCGCTTCTATGCGTCCCACAACAACGGGGCGACCTTCGTGCTGAACCCGGTGCAGGTGGTTCAGGCCCACGGCACCAAGGAGGCGTACGGCATCTCGTGGGGGCCGGGGAACATCTACGACGACGGGGTCATCACCATCACGGGCAACATGGAGGGGGCCGTCATGGCGGAGCTGCACTCGCGCGGGTTCCCCACCCCGCCGGCGCAGAATGAGAGCGGCTACGTCACGATGATCTTCTTCAAGGGCGCCGGCGGCTTCGCTGGAGGCCGTGGGTATACCAGCGGCAACGGCGGCCAGGCCATCGTCGGCGACTGGGCCATCGACAGCATCCAGGGCCAGGTGGCGGAGGGCGCCTACTGGTGGTCCGGCCAGCGCAAGCAGACCGGCGCGGTCGCTCACGAGCTCGGCCACGGCTTTGGCCTGCCCCACCCGGATGGGGTGGGCTGGGGGATGGAGACCTCCGTGATGGGCTACTGGTGGGACTATCCGACCATCGGTCTGAACGACTACGACCGGAACTTCCTCGCCGCGAACAAGAGTGCCTTCTTCACCGTTCCGGCGGCGCCGACCGGTCAGAGCGCGACTGCGCTCAATGGCACCAGCATCCGGGTCAACTGGACCGACAAGTCCAGCAATGAAACCGGGTTCCAGATCACCAACGGTGTCACGACCGTGAGCGTGGGCGCCAACACCACCACGTACACGTGGACGGGCCTGTCGCCCAACACCTATATGTGCTTCGCCATCCGCGCCTACAGCGCCACGGGCACCTCGCCCTGGACGCCGTATGCCTGCACCACCACGCCCACGGTGCCGGCCGTGCCGACGAACCAGACGGCCACCGCCATCAGCGGCTCCAGCATCCGGGTGAACTGGGCGGACACCTCCGGCAACGAGACCGCCTTCCAGATCACCAACGGTGTCACCGTCGTGAGCGTGGGTGCCAACACGACCACGTACACGTGGACGGGCCTGTCGCCCAACACCTATATGTGCTTTGCCATCCGCTCCCTGAACGCGGCGGGCGCCTCCGCCTGGACGCCGTACGCCTGCACCACCACGCCCACGGTGCCCGCCATGCCGACGAACCAGACGGCCACCGCCATCAGCAGCTCCAGCATCCGGGTGAACTGGACGGACACCTCTGGCAACGAGACCGGGTTCCAGCTCACCAACGGTGTCACCACGCTGAACCTCGGCGCCAACACCACCACGTATACCTGGGGCGGCCTCGCGTCTCGCACGTACATGTGCTTCGCCATCCGCTCCCAGAACGCGGCAGGCGCCTCCGCCTGGACGCCGTACGCCTGTACGACGACACCGTAGCGACGGGCGCTACTCCCGAGGTTGCCTGAGCGAGGCCCAGGCGTTCCTCAGGCTGGGGCACCGCTCTCGTGGGCGTGGCCCGGTTCGGTGGACAGGTGACGGAGCGCGAGCGCTTGCACGCGTCACTCACCGCGCCGGTGGAGGCAGGGACTCCCTGAACCCTGCCTCCACTCGGGGGCGGCGGGCTAGCGGCCGGCCCCGGCGGCTTCGATGATGCGCTTGACCTCCTCATCGAGCAGCGTCCCTCCATCGAGCCCCATGTCCTTGAAGACCGAGGAGAGCTCCAGGCTGACGATGCCATGCAGGCGCGTCCAGAAGAGGACCCCAAGGCGCAGGACGATGGGGGAGAACCCCGGGTCACCCCGGCGCCGGGCCCACGCCACGAGCTGTCGCTCCAGCGCGTCGGACGCCTTGGGCTGTGGACGGTCGCCGACCAGCTGGGCGATGAGCCGTAGCAGCAGGAGCATACCTTCGTGGACCTCGGAGACGGCCTCCTCCGGGTCCTTGAAGTCCTCGGCCCGCCCGCCAAACAGCAACAGGTACCGGCGCGGATACTGGCGCGCCCACCCACGGTAGGCGGCGGCATACGCGGCCAGGTGTGCCGCGGGAGTGCGCCCCGTCGAGGCTTCCACGCCCTCCCGGACTGCTGTCACCAGATGGACATAGATGTCGGCATGGAGCGCGCCGAGCAGGTCGTCCCGCGACGCGAAGTACCGATAGAGGGCCGGGCCGGACATCCCCAGCTCCTTGGCAATCGCGTTGAGGGACAGCGCCGCCAGGCCACCTTCATCGACCTGACGCAGGGCGATGCCGCGAATCTCGCGGACGGTCTCCGCATGGATGCGCTCGCGCCGGGAAAGAGGGGGAACGGTCATGGGCCTCAGAATAATGGGGTCATGCTCTTGCGTCATGGGGTCAGCTTAGTTACACCATATAACCAAGTTGATGACCAGTAACTGAACGCCCCGGACGCCGCCAGGCGTGGGGTGGGGTTCTGGCCCGTGTCTGCCCGAAGACCTTTTCGTCAGGTGTCCCCTTTCTCCGCGAAGCCGCGGGAGCAACGCCATGCCCCATGTCTCCTCACCCGCCCGAGTGCGTGGAACATCGCCTCGCGCGCCCGAATCGCCCGACGCGGGGGCTTCCGTCAGCGGCTTCTGGCCGCTGGTTCCCCTGGCGCTCGCGCAGTTCGTGGTGGTGCTGAGCACCTCCATCGTCAACGTGGCGTTGCCGTCGATTAGCGACGGGGTGGGGCTCGGGCCGGAAGGCTTGACCTGGGTGGTCAATGCCTATGTCCTGGCCTTTGGCGGCTTGCTCCTCGCTGGGGGACGGGCGGCGGACATCCTTGGGCGGCGCCGCGTCTTCATGGTGTCGCTGGGGGCTTTCGGGCTCGCCTCGCTGGGCGCGGCGCTCGCACCGGGGGCGGGCTTCCTCATCGCCTCCCGGGGGCTGCAAGGACTCTCCGCGGCGGTGCTGTCCCCCGCGGCGCTCTCCATCGCGCTCATCCAGTACTCGCGCGGCGATGAGCGGCGGGTGGCCCTGGGCGTCTGGGGTGGAGTCTCCGGCGCGGGAGGTGCCCTCGGGGTCATCGCCGGAGGACTGCTCACCGCGACCTTCGGATGGCGCTCCGTGTTTGTCTTTACGGTTCCGTTCGTCATCGTGGCACTGGGATTGGCCCACGCCTGGATTGTGTCCTCCTCCAGGTCGTCCTCGCCGCCTGCCTTTGACATCCCCGGAGCCGTCCTCGTCACGGGTGCGCTGGGGCTGTTCACCTTCGGCCTCGCTGGCGCCACGCAGGCGGGTTGGTTCTCGGTACGTACGCTGGGACTCCTCGCGACCGGGGCCGTGCTGTTCGTGGCCTTCCTCCAGGTCGAGCGGCGCAGTGCCACGCCGCTGGTTCGTCCGGGCATCTTCGCGAACCCCAGCGTGCGCTTCGCCAACGTGGCCATGACACTCGTGGGGGGCGCCTGGATTGGGCTGTTCTTCTTCTTTCCGCTCTACCAGCAGCGGGTCCTGGGTTATGGGCCGCTTCAGACGGGCCTCACCCAGCTGCCGCTGGCCCTGACGCTCATGGCGGCCTCGACCTTCTCCCGGCGGCTCACCGAGCGGCTGGGGGCCAGGACCTCGCTGACCGGCAGCCTCCTGCTGCTCACCGTGGGGCTCGTCTGGTTCGGCCGTGTCCCGGTCCAGGGCCACTTCATCGCGAATCTCCTCGGTCCGTCGCTCCTGGTGGGCACGGGGCTCGGCATGGCCTTGGTGGAGCTGACCCGCCTGGCCACCCAGGATGTCTCACCGGCCGAGTCCGGGTTGGCCAGCGGCCTGGTGAATACCACGCGCCAGTCGGGCGGCGCCGTGGGTCTGGCCCTGCTCATGTCCTTGGCCGCCAGCCGGACCGCGAGCGCTGGCGAGCCTGGCGTGGCGGCGCTCGCCGAAGGCTACCGCGCCGCCTTCCTCGCCGCCTCGCTGCTCACCGGCCTCGCCGCGCTCCTGTCCCTGCGCGCCCCCTCTTCACCTTCAACCCTCAACCCCTGACTCACAAGGAATCACTCCCATGTCGACCTCCGCTCCCTTCCTGTCGGGTCCCTTCACCCCGGTCACCGACGAGATGACCGCCACCTGGCTGCGCGTGCGCGGCGACCTGCCGCGAGAGCTCAACGGGCAGCTCGTGCGCAACGGCCACAACCCCCTGCCCGATGTCGTGCCCCATCATTGGTTCAAGGGCAGCGGCATGCTTCATGGGATTCGGCTCCAGGACGGACGCGCCGAGTCCTACCGCAACCGCTGGGTGCGGACGCCCGCGCTCCAGGGCGCGCCCTACATGACCGAGCGCGGGCCGGACTACACCGCCCACTCCGCTGGCACACATGCCATCGGCCACGCAGGCCGGATTCTGGCCCTCAACGAAGCGGGCTTCCCGTTCCAGGTCACCCCCGAGCTCGACACCGTGGGCGTCTTCACCTTCGGAGGGAAGCTCACCACGGCCATGACGGCTCACCCGAAAATCGACCCGCGGACCGGAGAGCTTCTCTTCCACGGCTACGGTCCCTTCCCTCCGTACCTCACGTACCACGTGGCCTCTCCTCAGGGAGACATCGTCCGGAAGCTCGAGGTGGCGGGCGCGGGTCCGTCGCTGATGCACGACTTCGCCATCACCCAGCGCTACGTCGTCTGGTTCGACATGCCGGTGGTCTTCGACGCGAAGGACACGTCGGGCATGCCCTACGCCTGGAAGGACGGCTACCCGGCGCGCATCGGCCTCATGTCCCGCGACAGTGGCGCTGTCCGCTGGTTCGACGTGGACCCCATCTATGTCCTCCACGTCACCAATGCCTACGAGGACGCGCAGGGCCGGGTCATCCTCGATGCTCCCGCCTTCGAGCGCGCCGGCTGGGAGCGGTCGACGGCCTGGTGGGCGGGGCGCGCGGACCGGGGCCCCAGCCTCCTGAATGGAGCGCGTCACCACCGCTGGACCATCGACCCCGAGAAGGGCGTCCTGAGCTGCCGGGCCGTGGATGACCTGGTCGTCGAGTTCCCCACCGTCAATCCCGAAGTGGTGGGCCAGACGCACCGGTACGGCTACGCGCTCGCGCTCCCCGGGGGCGAGCAGGGGCCGTGGGCCCTGGCGAAGCACGACCTGGACACGGGCACGCGCCAGCTTCGCGTCCTGGCGCCGGGACAACTGCCAAGCGAAGGGGTGTTCGTGCCCTCCGCCCGAGCCACCCGCGAGGACGACGGCTACATCCTCACCGTGGTGAGCAACGCGGACCAGTCGCCCGCGGAGCTGCTCGTGCTCGACGCCCGCGACATCGCCGGCGAGCCCGTGGCCGTCGTGGAGCTGCCCCGCCACGTCCCCGGGGGCGTGCATGGCTCCTGGATTGCGGCGCGGGCCTGAACCCCATGTCCACTTCACACACGTCCGAGGCAACCATGAACATCGACTCGAGTGCCCCCGTCATCGTCTCCGAGGAAGTCCTGGTCCTGTCGTCCCCCGCTCGTGTCTGGGCGCTGCTCACGGCGATTGACCAATGGCCGGAGTGGAATCCCGATATCACCGCCGCCGCGCTGAAGGGGCCCGTCGCGGTGGGCTCGACGTTCCAGTGGGCCACCGCGGGACTCGCCATTGTCTCCACCCTGGGAGAAGTCATTCCTGGCAAGCGCCTGGCCTGGTCGGGGGACACGAATGGAATCTTTGGCATCCATGTGTGGACGCTCGAGCCCGCGGACGCGAAGGGCGAGAGCACGCGGGTGCGCACCGCCGAGTCGTGGAGCGGTGACGCCGTCCAGCAGGCCCCCGCGATGATGGAGGGGCTGCTCAGGTCCGCCATCACCGCGTGGCTCGGGCATCTGCGCTCCACGGCGGAGCAGCACGGAGCCCGAACCGCGGCGTGACTCACCCTGGGCGACTCCCGGCGGCGGCACGCGGCCCCACTCCGCCCCTCCCCAGCCACACCTCAAGACGCAGCTGGAGGCGCCGCGGAGCTGCTGACGCCGCGGGCGGCGGACATGAAGGAGCAGGGCCAGCCGTTCTCCCGCGAGGCCTCCATGGCGAAGCTGTTCGCCCCGTCGAGCGGTACTTCCGCGATGCCGCGTGCAGACGAGCTACGAGGGCACCAGCGAGGCGCAGCGACTGATGATTGCTCGCGAGACGTTCAAGCTGCTGGGTTGATGCGCGAGCCGCGGGGCTGGCTGACCAGCCCCGCGCTCAGAGCCGCGTCCTCAGTTGTAGCAGGCGCACACCTTGCCGCCCTGGCAGAAGCCATACGAGAAACCGGCATCCGCGCACTGCTGCATGCAGTAGTCGTTGCAGGAGATATCGAGCGGCACCTGCTGCGCGCCCGGAACGACCTGGGTGGCGCCGAACGACACGACGAAGCCCGCGGCGACCGCGAGCAGGACCTGGGCTGCCTTCTTCGTGGAGCGAATCATGGTGACCTCTGTGAAGGGGAAGAGGACTATGACACCGTTATTGGCGTACGGGGCGTCGTCAACCTCGCCGCCAGGATGAGGAGCCCGCCGACGGCCACCGAGCGGGACTGCGCCTCCACGCAGCCGGCGACCCAGACCAGCTGCCAGAAGTGGGAGCCCGCGCCGGGCCTGAGGGTCGCCTTCCGTCCCATGACTTCGAGTCTGGTCGTGGCCATGGGAGGACTTCATGCCCGGGGTCTTGCCAGGGTTCACGGTCGATTGCCGTGAAGTATAGCCGTCACCTGCGCCCGCTTCGCGTTACAGGCGGGCACAGGGAATTGCGGTGCCCGCGGCGCGGTGGAGACTTCGAGCCGCCCGCGACCGGGGTGGTAGGGTCCCCCGCCGTGAGAGCGGAAAAGGTCTACTCGGTCGTCAGGACGCTGGGTCAGGGAGGAATGGCGAAGCTGTTCCTCGCGTACTCGCACCTCCGCCGTGAGAACGTGGTCCTCAAGCAGATGACGCTGAAGGCCGACGAGGCCGGCCGCAGGAGCTTCCTCAACGAGGCGCTCCTCAGCCTCAAGCTCACGCATCCCAACATCGTCCGCGTCTACGACGTCTTCGAGAGCCAGGGGCAGCTCTTCATCGAGATGGAGTGGATTCCGGGGCGGAGCCTGGAGCAACTGCTCCGGACCCGCGGGCCCTCGGGGCTTCCCGCCAGCATCGCCTGCCGGGTGATGTACGACGTGTGCCAGGCGCTGCATGCGGCGCACCACGCCACGGACTCGCATGGCCGGCGGCTCGAGGTGGTGCACCGGGACGTCAAGCCGTCGAATGTGATGGTGGGCCTGGGCGGCGTCACCAAGGTCATCGACTTCGGCATTGCCTGGTCCGCGCGGGCGACGGCGCCGGCCGCACATGCGCTGTTCTTCACGCCGGGCTACCTCGCGCCGGAGCGGGCGCTGGAGCTGCTCAGGACGGTGCCCGGTGGCGTCGAGGGCCTTCCGAACGAGCCGACACCGGTGGATGGCCGGAGCGACCAGTTCTGTGCGGGCGTGCTCCTCTTCGAGATGCTGGCGGGCCGGCTGCCCTTCCCTCCGCCCGCGGATGTCTCCGTCTCCGTTCCCAGCCAGGTGGCGCACTGCCAGCAGCTCGCACGGTGCCAGGTGGACGTGTCGACGCTGCCACCGGGGCTGGCGGACGTCGCCGCGAAGGCCCTCGCGCGCAGGCCGGAGGACCGCTACGGCTCATGCCAGGAGATGGCGGAGGCCCTGGCGCGGGCCTGCTCCCTGGCGAGCCAGGAAGAGGTGGGACGCTTTCTGCGCGAGTGCTTTCCCGAGGTGCAGCGGGAGGCAGACGAGGGCCAGCGGGTGCCGGATGCGACCGCGGAGCTCCGCACCCTGGCCATCGGCGCCATGCCCGGACCCGCCGTCCTCGAGTCTCGCGCGGCGCCTCGCGCGTCCTCCCTGCCCGGCGCCAGGGGAGAGCCCGCTTGGGCCACCGCGGGGGCGCTGAGCGTCGGGCGCGAGGACCTCCCGGCACCGTCGCCCGAGCGCAAGCCGTCGCGGTGGGGATGGGGACTGACCTTCGTCCTGGTTCTCGGTGTGGCGGGAGCGGTGGTGCTCCGGGAGAATGGGTGGCAGACGTTGGAGGCGGTGCTCCGTGGGCAGCCGGAGCCGCCGGGGGTGCCGGTTGCGCCGGTGCCCGCGCCCGCCGGGGAGCTGCCCGTGAGTCCCGTGACGCAGCCGCAGCCAACGCCGGAGGTGCCGACCCGCGAAGCCCCCTCCGTCCAGGCTCCCCCGAAAGGGAAGAAGGACGGGCGGCGTGGCACGAGGGCCGCCGGGGCGCAGCCGGTGGAGCCGCCGGTCCCGGGCAACGTGGATGCGGGCAGCCCCACCCAGGCGGAGCCGCCCCTGGACGCGGAGACCGGGGCCCCCCTCGTGCACGGCGAGGCGGGTGGAGGCGGGCCTCAGGTAGAGCCCGAGGATGCAGTTCCGGGCGATGGCGCCCCGGTGGAAGCGCAGGAGGCGGACGCGGGGCTGACCGAGGCGCCCGTTTCCGGCGAGCTTCCGCCGTCGGATGCGCCCCGGCCTTCGAGTTCGGTGGAGGAAGACAGCGCGGGCGATGCGGAGGCGGCGGCGCCGTCCGAGGCCGCGGCTGCCTCTGATGCCGGTGTGGAAGCCACGCCCGGTCCCTAGGGACACCGCGGGTGAGCGCGAGGCGCAGCAGCCGGCTCGCGTCCTCCGTCGTGACGCTGGCGTGAATCGCGCCCCAGCTACGACACCGGAAAGCCGTAGCCGTCACCCCGCCTTCGGGGAGCGCCTGGGAGGAGCGGCGTCCCGGAGCAGCGTCTCCGGCAGCCGCTTCATGGCGCGCTTGAAGGGGGCGGCGTCTCCCATGCCGCTGGAGAGGACGAGCGCCCCCTGCACCTCGACGAGCGCGTCCTCGGCGCGCTCGCGGGCGACGGCCGGCTTCAGGCCCGCCTCCTCCAGCACCCGGGCCACCTCCGTCATCCACAGGCCCATGATTTCGCGCAGCCTCGGCTGGAGCCGCTCCTTCGCGCTGCCCAGCGAGAGGGCGCCCAGCGCGCACGCAAGGCGGCCTCCCTCATAGAAGCCGTCCAGGGTGCGCAGCATGGCGCGCAGGCGCTCCTCGGGCGTGCCGGACTCGCGCAGCGGCGCGAGCCCCACGTCCTTGAGCCACGCCTCCACGGCGTCGAGCACCGCGTTGACCATGTCGTCCTTCCCGCCCGGGAAGTAGTGGTAGAGGCTGGAGCGCCCCAGCCCCGTCGCCTCGGAGAGCGCGGCCAGCGACGCCCCGTCGTAGCCCTGCTGCCGGAACACGCCCAGCAGGCGGCCGACGACTTCTTCGCGGGACAGCAGGGCAGCAGGCACGGCGCCTCCTCGTTGGAACGAACGGTCCACTCCATCTCTGCGAGCGCGGAGGGCCCCTGTCAACTCCAGGGCCCTCACACTCCGGCTTGACGCCGATTTGGGCCCGATTATTAAACCGAACGTTCGGTACAATGAATGTACTGAAGGGCCCGGTGCCCGGGCCGCGAGCGTTGAAGGAGCAAGCCATGTCGTCGTCCCGACTGTTCGGAGTGCTGGTGTTCCTATGGATGGCCGCTGTCCCCGCCGGTGCCTCGGCGGCGCCTCCGTCCCGAGAGGAGGCGCGCGTGCCGGGGGTGCGCTACCGCACGGTGAAGGTGGAGGGGCTGGACATCTTCTACCGCGAGGCCGGGCCCTCGGACGCACCGGTGCTGCTCCTGCTGCACGGGTTCCCGACGTCCTCGCACATGTTCCGGGACCTCATCCCCGCGCTGGCGGACCGCTACCGCGTCATCGCGCCAGACTACCCGGGCTTCGGCCAGAGCAGCATGCCTGAGCGCGGTGCCTTCGCGTACACCTTCGACAACCTCGCCCGCGTCATGGAGGGATTCACGGAGGCGGTGGGCGTGAAGCGCTACGCCCTCTACGTCATGGACTATGGGGCCCCGGTCGGCTACCGGCTGGCCACGCGCCACCCCGAGCGCGTCTCGGCGCTCATCGTGCAGAACGGCAACGCGTATGACGAGGGGCTCGGCGAGTTCTGGGCGCCGCTGCGGAAGTACTGGAGCCAGCCGACGCAGGAGAACCGTGACGCCCTGCGCTCGCTGCTCACGCTGGAGGCCACGAAGTGGCAGTACACGCACGGCGTGCCGGACACCTCGCGCGTGAGCCCGGACGCGTGGACGGTGGACCAGGCGCTGCTGGACCGCCCGGGCAACGCGGACATCCAGTTGGACCTCTTCTACGACTACCGCACCAACCTGCCCCTCTACCCCGTGTGGCAGGCGTACTTCCGCAAATACCAGCCGCCCACGCTGGTGGTCTGGGGGAAGAACGACGCCATCTTCATCGCGCCGGGCGCGGCGCCGTACCAGCGGGACCTGCCCACGGCCACGGTGCACCTGCTCGACGCGGGCCACTTCGCGCTGGAGTCCAGCGGGCCGCGCATCACCGCCCTCATCCGGGAGTTCCTCGCGAAGCACCGGGGTGAGCTGGAGCGCGCGCCCCGGCAGTAACACGCACGGCGCCGGGGATGTGGCTTGCCTCCGGGGGCGGCCTCACATTGAAACGCGGGTGGATGACCGCACCCGCCGAGGTTCGCCCCCGAGGATGCGTCGTCCCCTCCTTCGACTCTGCGCCCTGCTCCGCCGGACGACCACCTCCGTCCAGCGCAGCCGTTGCTGCAGGGAGTGCGCACCATCGAGCTCTTCGCGGCTCAGCGCTGGCAGGTACGCACGCGACACCACGCCATCCAGGGAGAGCGCGTCCTGGCAGCCAGGTTGATCGCGGAAGAAGCGTGCGAACTCGTAGAGGTTCACCGCCTCGTTCCATCGCCACGGCGCCCAGGCCCGTGCACAGCAGCGTGACCAGGGACATCACCACGGGGGCTTTCATTCGCGCGAGGCTCCACGCGACGTGCGGTCGCTCCGCTACCACGAGGAGCTCCCTCCACCTCCGCCGAAGTCGCCGCCCCCGCCCCCCAGGAACTGTCCGAGCTGGAACTTCCAGACGATGACGAGTCAGAGGAGGACGACCACGACGAATCGGAGGAGGAGCTCGAAGACGTGCCGGGGTCGTGCCTGCCGGAGGACTGATCTGTGTAGGCCACCAAGAGAAGGGCTCGGATTGCAGAGACGATGACGAAGATGACCCCGGCGAGGCCCGCCAGCCCCACACTCAATACCAGCGCGTCGGACGGGGGCCTCCACACCCAGGCGACCCCGCCACCCACGAGCGTGGCCGAGCCCACGAACAGGCCCCAGCGGAGGGAAGAGCGGAGGCAGACCAGGGTCGCCACGCAGAACACGAGGGTGAAGGCGGCGAAGGCCAGTAGGAAGTGCGGGGTGGGACGCTGGCTGGACTGCACATAGAGGGCGATGGCCGCCATGGGCACGCCCAACAGCGCGCCCGCGGCTCCGGCCAGCCTCGCCGGGCCGAGCCGGTCCCACCACGGCCCGAAGCAGAAGCCGATGAGCACTCCCGCGGCGAGCCCACTGCCCATCATCCACAGGAAGGCATGGTTCACCTCCCGCTCGCTCCACGGTTCCTGGACGCTCACCCCTCCGTCCGCCCCCTGCAGGCGCGCGCGCACGCCCGACACCACGCCCAGAAGCGCGCCCCGGTAGTTCCACTGGCGCAGCAAGGGCCCCTGCGCCTCGAGCAGGGTGCGCACGGCGTCGTCGGGCAGGTGCGCCTTCAGCCCGTAGCCCACCTCCAGCCGCTGGCGGCGGTCATGCGCCGCGAGGACGAGGAGCAGCCCGTTGTCCCGGCCCGCGCCGCCGCCCTTCCACGCCTTGGCGGCGCGCAGGGCGTAGTCCTCGATGGGCTCACCGCGGGTGGTGCCCACGATGAGCACCGCCATCTGCGCGCCGGTCTCCCTGCGCAGTTGCACCAGGGCGCTGGCCACGGCCTCCCGGTCATTACTTCAGGGCAGCGCGGGAGCGGTAGTGCCCCCGGCGTCGGTCTTCCTCGCACGGATAGATGCATCCACCGGTGCACTTCTCGCGCACCTACTCCTCCGTGAATGCCGGCTCGCGAGCGAGTTCTCGGCCCGTGCGCACGTCCAGTTGAACGGAGAACCACCCTCCCGGCGGATCCATCTCTGCATGCACATGCAGGACGGAGCCCTCCACGGTCCCACCGACGATGCCGTCCACCGCCAGGTCGCGGCTCACCCACTGCTCTTTCAAATCTGGCGTGAAGGCGTGTACGTCCGTCCAGCCGAGCACGAAGAGCCACTCCGCGCCCTCCACACGCTGGAGAGACAGGCTCCCAAAGCAAGAGGGCACGCAGATCCGGCGCTTCTCCTCACCCGAGGAGAGGTCCAGCAGCAGAACGACGCTCCCCCCACCAATGGCGGCGACACCCGCATCGGCCCAGATGGCCGCTTCTCGAAAGGCAGAGGAAGACATGTCCCCGAAATCGAGGTCGACCTTCCAGAGGATGCTGCCATCCCGCCGACGCGCTTCGTAGGCCTCGCGACCCGCGCTGCGCTCTGCTTCGCTCGTCAACTGAACGATCTCGATGCCCATCGCTCCCCGCTTGAACTCAAGTGGGCAGTCTTGCCATGGCCCCGAGAAACAGGTCGCCAGATACGTCTGAACGAATCCGGAGCGGAGCAGGTACGAGCAAGGTGCCTCCATTCGTCTCGGGACTTGTGGCTACCTACTTGGCTTATTGGCCTTGACGCACGTCTCCGTGCGGCCTTGACGGCCCATGACGCCGCGACCGAATGGGGGCGGTACGGGCGGTGCAGCCCCTGGTGGCGGTGAAGCGCTCGTTGAGCGTAATCCGATCTATCTTGAGTTTCCGAAGTGCGGCACGTGCCCGGCTGGTGGAGCCCTTTGCTCCGCCGCTTGTGCTCGCTTGGATTCCGCAGATCGTGTCCAATGTTGGCATGGCTACTGCTGGTCTTTCGGATCTGGACGAATTGGCCCTGCGAGTCCGCGATGCAGACTCGAAGGTACTGTTCTTGGAAGCAGTGCAGGCATATCGGGCTGGGGCGTACCGTTCGGCGGTGACCTCGGTCTGGATCGCGGTCGTCTTTGATACAATCTCGAAGCTGCGCGAGCTGAACCTGAGCGGAGACAAGAACGCCGCTACATTCGTGAAGAACCTTGAGAAGGCGATTGAGCAGAAGGAGATTCGATCTCTCCAGGACATCGAGCGCACAATCCTGGACGTTGCCGAAAGCCAGTTCGAATTGTTGGGACCACATGAGAGGAGCGATCTGGAACGTCTTCAGTCCGACCGTAACCTCTGCGCACATCCCGCCCTCTTGGCGGACGGTCAGATCTTTCAGCCGACTCCCGAACTCGTGCGCACTCACCTTGTGCATGTAGCTACACACCTACTTCGGCATCCTCCAGTCCAAGGGAAAGCTGCACTGACCCAACTCCTCGCTGAGATTGGTCGTCCGTCGTTTCCCAGCGACCAACAACGCGTTCACGAGGTAGTCAGCGAAAAGCTGAGGCGTGCCAAAGACGTGCTTGTGCGGAACCTCGTCGTGGTCCTGCTCAAAAACCTCATGAGTGCGACGGAAGCCCCACCTTCCATCGGTTCGACCGCGGCTATCAATGTCCTCTCAGCCATCTCGCGGACGCACGCAGCAATCTATCAACGTGAGGTGCAGGCGGCACTCGGAGGCTGGATCGATGGCCTTGAGGACGACAAGTTCATTGCGATCATCCGGCTCTCAGGGGTTGATTCCCAGGTCTGGGCCTGGATGAAGCCCGCCGCTCGAGTTCGTGTGGTGGAGATCCTCTCGAAGCATCCAGTGGATGCTTTGGCAAAGGCTGGGGCCTTCGATGCTCTTTCGATTTCGGAGCTGCGACCACAACTCTTGGACCGATTCCAGTCACTTCCGGTCGATGAGAAGCAAGCGGTGATGTCCGAGAACCCAAGGCCTGAGTTCGCGGACGAAGCGATCAGCCTCTTCTCACGGGCAAGGGGGTTCCGCACAGCGGAGTCCCTTGGCGAGGGGATCATCCTGCCTCTTGCCCGGCACTTCTCCGCAGACCAAGTGACGCGCATCCTGGAGGCAGCAAAGGAGAACGTTCAGATCTGGCACGCGTCAGAGATGCCCAGCATCTTTGAGAGACTCTTCGATGCGACTCGGCCCACGTTGGCGCAGACAGTGGATGCGTGGTCGGACTTTGTTCGCTCAATGATCAAGGCGAACCCGCACCATGACTGGTACCACTACACTGGAGTCCAGGAGAAGATGCGCCTCGCTGGTCATCCAATGTCCGCGTAGCTCGCTATCGGCGAATCCGCAGCCGACACGCGGAAATAAGAAACGAGACAGCCGGCGCCTCTCTCTAGTCTCGACGCGCTGGTGAGCGTGGCAGTGGTGTTCGTATGGCGGGGCGACTGCGTTTGGGGAAGGCACAACTCGTCGGGCCTCACGTGGGCCTAGCGTGCTGTGCGGCGGTACACCGGCCGTGCGGCCCCGGACGTCAGAGCGTGACGACCGCGAAGCGCGAGCCTGGATTGAGCGGTTCAAGTTCCACGCGGCGGGCCTCGGCGGCATCGGCTTCTTCGAACGCGTCGAGCTGCCAGTATCCGTCCTGCGGACCGCGTCCCGCGGGCGAGGCCGGCACCCGCTAGATTGCGCGAGTCATGGACTCAGCTGGACGACGCCAGGGTGACGCGACGTAAGAGGTTCTCGGCCAAGCGCCGTTGAGCGTCCTGCTGCTTCATCGTTCCGTTCCAGCACTTTGGGCTGAATCAAAGACCCGGCTTCTGGGCCAGTCCGGCAGCAGGCAGAAAAGGTCTCGCAGGTAAGCCCGGGGCTCCAGGGCCGTGCAGTCGGCAGGAGGCAATCATCGTCACGAAGGTAGCGTTCCAATCGGCGCCCTCGTCGCTGCCGGCGAAGAGCCAGTTCTTGCGGCCCACGACCTGGTGGCGCAGCGCGTTCTCCGAGAGGTTGTTGTCCAGCCACAGCCGGCCGTCTTCCAGGAAGCGCTCCAGAGGCGTGAGCTGGTTGAGCAGGTAGGTGAGGGCCTCGCCCAGGGGGCTCTTGGGCAATGCCTGCAGCGACTCGCGCTCGGCCTACGCGAAGAGGTCCGTGAGCACCAGCCACGCCTGGGCCGCACGAGCCTCGGTGCGCTCGGCGCCCGACGCATAAAAGGGATGGGGCCCTGTTGAGGGGGAGGGAGGGTGCAGAGGGGCAAAGGAGGGCCACTGACGGGGCCGCCCGAGCGATGCTCCCGGCCGGTGGACAGGCCGCTTGAGCTCCCTTGGGGGACACGCCTGCCCAGGCCGCGCTCCCATATGGTGCGTGGCAGGGGCCTCCGGCCTGTTGGCTGTCTTGAGCCTCAACACCCCGCGGCCTTATGTGGCCCTCGTGCCGGGGCCCACCTCGCACCTGCCGTGCCATCCGCTTCGGCGCGTGAAGGACATGGCCGATGCGACGCTGGCGGCCTTCTCCCCGCCTACGCGACGGCGAGCCTGCGCGCGGGCGTGGAGGCGGCCATGGCGGCGTCCCGCAGCCGCGCCAGGGTGGCCAGGCGGTCCTCGTCGAGGATGCGGCGCGTGGTGACCCGGTCCGGGTAGCAGCGCATGAACATGTTCGTGAAGTGCGTGCCGTAGTGGATGAAGTCGTCTCCGCTCGGCCCCAACAGCGGGCGGACACAGGCATCGAAGGCGGGCTCGTGGAAGTACGCCATCGAGTACCGCTCGCGCGTGTTCAGCCGGACCTTGTGGGGCGTGGAGAGCAGGTAGCCCCCGGTGAGGAACTGCAGGATGTCACCGGGGAACACGGTCAGCACCTTCGGCACGGGCTTCACGAAGGTCCACGGCTCCTGGTGCTCAAACATGCCCGCGGAGCTCTCACCCGGCAGCCAGTTCCGGTTGCGCTTCTCACCCTCCACGGGAGGACGGACCAGCAGTCCTCCCACGTCGTCCTGCGCGGCGATGACCAGCAGGCCGTAGTCGGTGTGCGCACCGATGCCTCGGGAGGACGCGGGGGACAGCGCCGGGAAGCGGAGGACGCGCATGTGGTGCCAGCCGTCGCGCGTCAGCCGTGTCAGGGCATCGACCTCCAGGCCCAGACCCAGCGCGGTGAGCCGCAGCAGCCGCTCGCCGACCGAGCCGAGCACCTCGGTGAAGGCCGTCATGGCCTGTCGATAGGAGTCGTCGGGCCACGGCGTCGGGCCATGGCAGGGCCACTGCGCCCGCACCCGTGCATCCGTCAGGGGGACGTCCTTGCAGAGGGTGAAGATCTCCGAGAAGTCCGCCTCGCCCGCGGTGACCTCCTCCCCCGAGGCGATATAGCCGCTGTACGTCAAGTCACTGACGCAGCCGGCCTTGAGCTGCAATGGCATACGGAAGAAGCGCCGGCTGGCCTCGAAAGCGCGCTCGGCGTGCTGCTCCTGCATGGGATTCATCTCGAGCTGGAAGATTCCGTCACGCCTCCAGGCTCGAATCATCCTGTCTGCCAATTCGCGCTCGGAGGACATTCCGGTGACGCGGTCGGGCAAGGCGAACGTCTGCAAGTCAGTCATTGAGGGGGCTTTCGGATGCAGTCGGAGGGCGGGGGAATCCCTATCGACTGTCATCCAGTTAAAGCTTGTCCAATCCCCGAGTCAACCTGCCCTCCGGGACGAGCTGTGAATCCATGGCTGGCCGCTCGCCGGGGGGGAGCACTGACGTCGCGCGAGAAGGACATCGCGGATTCAGGCCGCCACGAGGTCCTTCGGGCTCGCGCTACGCGCCTACAGCTGCGCGCTCAGCGACACGAGGAAGCGTCGCGGGAGCACCGGACGGGCCAGGAAGAGGTCCGACTGGGCACCTTGCGTCTCGTCCACGCGAGGGTTGCCCTCGGTGAGGCCCGTGCTGTTGAGCGCGTTGAGCAACTGCAGGCTCAAGGTGAATCTCTCATACGTGTACCCCGCGCTCACGTTGAACTGGCCGAAGCCCGGCAGGTCCACCGTGTTGGCGTTGTTGGAGAAGCGGTGCCCCACATAGTTCCAGTTCACGGTGAGGTTGGCGTTCTCGTACATGAAGGTCCCCGACAGGTCGGTGATGACCTGCGGGATGCGGCGGATGCGGTTGCCCGAGAAGTCCTCGGCGCCCTCGAAGAACTCCGAGTAACGCGGGTTCTGGAGCGTGAGCATGCCCTGCCCACGGAAGTACTTGATGGGCTGGATGGCCCCCTCCAACTCCAGGCCCAGCGTCCGCGCCTTGCCAGCGTACACGGTGACGAAGCGCGTCTCGCCCGTGTCCGGGTCCACCCGGGCATCCTGGCTGGGGAAGTTCTGGATCTGCATCCAGTAGGCCACGGCCGCCAATGCGTACCAGGGGCCCCCCACCTTGATGCCTGCCTCGTTCTGCCAGAGTGTCTCCGGCGTTCGGGGGAAGGAAGGGTCGCTCGGGTTGGTGGCGGTGAGCAGCTGGTCGAGCAGCGGCATCTTGTAGCCGCGGCTGCTGCGGGCATAGACCGAGGCTGAGTCGGACAGGGCGTAGTTCACGCCGCCCGACAGCGCCCAGTCGGTGAACGACACCCCCACGCGCTGGATGTTGCCCGTGCCACGGGTCACGTTGTCATCCGCCGAGGTGGTGGGGTCCCCGAGGTCGACCCCGGCCGTGCGCTCCACGAACTGGATGTAGCCGTTGCGCTCGACGCGGCCCGCCAGGTCGATGCGGAGCTTGTCGCCCACCTTGACCTCGTCCCCGAGGAAGGCGGCGATGATGGTCGCGTCACCGTCGCCATTCGTGTAGCTGCCCAGGTAGCTCCGGAAGCCATTCTGGGTGACGCCGCGCACCACGGCGCCCGTGTCATCCAACACCTGGAGGTCCAGGTAGTGCGGGCGGGTGAGCACGTCGGTGACGACGTCGTTGAAGTACCACCTGTTGCCCGCCGTGTAATAGCCGAGGTACAGGCCGCCGGTGAACGTGTGCTGGGTGGGCCCCAGGTCCGCGTATTGGGTGAGCTTGAGCTGGTTGGAGATGTTGCTCATCGGCTTCTGCACCAGCCACTGTCCGCCGAGCGCCACGAGGTTGTTCTGCGAGCCGCAGCCCCCGGTGCCGAACTCGGGGCTGCCCTCCAGCCGGCTACAGACAATCCGGTAGGGCGTCCCTTCGCCCACGACGCTCCGGGCCCAGGTGTCCGCGTCCTGCAGCGAGAACGGGAGCACCGCGTTCCAGCTGTGGTCGAACTGCATCGCCCGCGTGTTGTTCTGCACCTCGATGCGCGCCTCGGGGAAGTAGAAGCGCAGCTCGGCCATGACGGAGCCACCGACCTGCTGCTGGCCATTGTCCAGCGGGAGGGTGAGCCGGCCGCCTTCCGGCAGCGGCACCTGGGCATTCACGCCATCCGGCGACGTGAGCGTGCCCTCCAGCGGGAAGCCGTCCACGAAGTCGTAGTCCGTCAGCTTGCCCGCGGAGTCGAAGCGGCCCCGCAGCGGCAGCGGGAGATAGAAGGTGTTGCGGTCATTGAGGTACTTCAGCGTCACGCGCGCGTGGCCGGTCGCGCTGTCCAGGTTGATGTTGCGCTGGAGGTTGGCCTTGAGCTGCCCGCCATTGGAGGCCGGGAAGCCCGGGTAGCGCACGCCATTGTCGTAGCGGTAGAAGCCGCCGACGGAAAAGAACCAGTCATTGCCGAGGGGACCGTTGATGTTGGCGTCGTAGCGGAACAGCCCGCCCGTGGCGCTGGAGGCCTTGAAGGTGCCAGCCAGCGTCTCACCGCCCGTCTTGTTGATGAAGTTGACCACGCCGCCCGGCGCGTTGCTGCCGTAGAGGGCCGCGTTGCCGCCGCGCACCGCCTCCACCCGGTCCAGGTTCTCGTCCACGCGCACGAAGATGTCGTTGTTGACGAAGAAGAGCTCCGTCGAATCGAAGACGGGCATCCCGTCTTCCATCAGCGACACGTAGCGGTAGGAGCCGTCCGCCGGGAGGCCTCGCACGAACAGGTTGCCGCCCACCTCACCGCCCGAGCTCTCCACGTAGAAGCCGGGGACGATGCGCATCAGGTCCGCGGTGCTGCGTGGCATGCGGGCCGCGATCTCCTCGCTGCTGAGCGTGGAGATGGCGCTGCTGGAGCGCACCTTGCGGTCCGGCACCTGCGCCGTCACGACGATCTCCTCCGAGTTCATCAGGTCCATTTCCAGCGAGAAGTCGAGGGTGACCGGGGCCTCCCCCACCGAGACCCTGCTGCGCTGGCTCTTGAAGCCTTCGGCCTCCGCCCGCAGGGTGTACTGCCCCGGAGGCAGGTCCTTCACGGCATAGACACCTTCGTAGTTCGTCACGGCGGTGCGCTTCGCGCCCTGCACCACCACCATGACCCCCGGGAGCGGGTCTCCATACGAGGTGGTGACCTTGCCCTGCACCGCTCCGCCCCGCGCGGTCTCGGCCGTCCCCTGCACTGCCGCGCCCTGCGGGGTCTCGCCCGTGCCCTGCGGGGTTCCGCCCGGAGCACCGCCTGACTCCTGGGCCCATGTCCCCTGAGCGGGGAGCAGCAACACCCCAGCAGCCATGCACGAAGCCATCCACCGGTTCCACACGAAGGTCGACGTCCTCAGCGCGACCTGGGAGGCCTTGTCACGAGGGTCCAGCATGCGCACGAATTCCTCCTGGATGAGCAAGATACGACATCCCCGCCATACCAGTATGTCGCGACAGGCTGGTCTTCGCTGTGTAAGGACCTGTTGTGAATCAGGCGAAGTGGCCGCGCAGCCCCTGGGTTGAGGCCAGACACGTTATCGACCACTTGCAACGGCGCGCAGGGCGCCACGGGCGTGTTCGGTGAGGGCTCGGGAGGCGTGCTCGCGGTGAACGTGGGCACCGTGCTCGACCTCAGGGCACCATGGGCATCGGAATCTGAGGGACCCCGAGCCCGCTTCGGGTGGCTCAGCCGTTCTGGATGAAGCTGGTGATGAGGTCGGCGCAGATCCGCGGCGCCTCGTGCTGGGGGCCGTGGCCCATCTGCGGGAAGACCATCAGGTGCACCGACTTCGTCTGCGGCGCCACGTCGAACCAGTTCTCCACCGGGAAGACGATCTCCTTGTCGCCCGAGATGACCAGGACGGGAATGTCGGTCGTCTTCAGGAAGTCTCGATAGCCATTGTCATCCACGAAGATGTCCTCGGCCTGGGTCTCGGCCAGCATCTTCAGGACGGTCTGGATGGGAATCGCCGGACTCACATCCGTGGTCCTCGCGGCGATGCGGTCGTGTGAAGCCACCGCAGCGGCACGGGACTTCTGTGACTCCGGGTGGAAGAACAGGACGATTTCATCATCGAGGTCGTTCACCGGCTTCAAGGCGCGCTCGAAGAAGAGGGGCTTCGCCCCGAAGCGCACCTTGCCCGGAGGCGTGGTGCCGATGAGGATCTGCTTGATGATGCGCTCGGGGTGCAGGCGCGTCGCCACCTGCGCCGCGATGCCGCCCAGCGACCAGCCGCCGATGATGAAGCGCTCGAGGCCGAGCGCGTCCGCCAGGTCGATGGCGTCCTGCGCCAGCCGCCTGCGCACATAGCTGGGCTCACCGGTGGACTGGCCCAGGCCGGAGTAGTCGAAGGTGATGACGCGGTGGTGGGCCGCCAGCGCGTCCAGGAAGGCCGGGTCCCACGAGTCGAGAATGCCGCGGAACCGCAGGCACAGGATGATGGGGATGCCCTCGCCGATGTCTCGGTAGGCAAGGCGGCGGCCCTTCACCTCGACGAAGCGGGTGGGCGTATTGACGGCGGAATGGGCAGTGGGTGCGTCCATGGGCTGGCTCCTTGGCGGAAACGCAAAGGAGTATGGCGACCGACCTCGACGTCGTCTGTTGTACGAGTGGGCCAGCGGACCCATACCTTCGTATGGTGCCCGCGCCGACCCGCTGGCCTTCATCCAGGGCGAGAAGGCGTCCGCGCGAACGGCAGGGTGAAGATGAAGCGCGCCCCGCCGTTGGCCACGTTCTCCGCCCAGATGCGGCCGCAGTGCGCCTCGATGATGGTGCGGCAGATGGACAGCCCCATGCCGAGGCCATTCGCCTTCGTGGTGAAGAAGCTCTGGAAGAGCCGCTCCTGGTGCTCCAGCGGGATTCCCGGCCCCGAGTCCTCCATCTCGAAGCGCAGCCCGTCATCGCACGCCAGTGTCGCCAGGTGGAGCCTTGGCGACGGGCAGCCCGCGCGCTTCATCTCCTGCATGGCGTTGAGGGCCAGGTTGACGACGATCTGCTGAAGCTGCACGCGATCGGCCTCGATGGCCGGCAGGTCCTCGGCGAGCTCGAGACGCAGGTCGACCTCATGCGCCAGCAGCTCGTGGTGCAGGAACCGCACCGCCTCCTCGACGACGGTGTTGGGCGACAGGCGCTGCCGCTCCGAGGCCTTGTTCGAGGCCATGGCACGGATGCGAGCGATGATGTCGGCGGCGCGCTTCGCGTCGCTGACCATGTTGGCGTTGATGGCGCGCACCTCGTCGAGGTCGGGCTCGCGCCGCGACAGCCAGCGGGCCCCCGCCGCGCCATTCGTGGCGATGGCGGCCAGGGGCTGGTTCACTTCGTGGGCAATCGATGCCGTCAGCTCTCCGAGCATCGACAGCCGGGAGGCATGAGCGAACTCGCTCTGCAGCTGCCGCAGCGCCTTCTGGGCCGCCACGCGCTCGGTGATGTCGGTCAGCCCGACCAGCACCATATTCCGCGCCCGCAGCTCGGGGGAGGCGTTGAGGGTGAACAGCGTGTTGAACTCGCTGCCATCCAGCCGGCAGTTGAGGGTCTCCTCCTCGAAGGTGACGTCCTGCCGGAAGCTGGCGACCAGCGAGCGCCGGACGACTGGATAGGACGACCGCGGCCAGAAGCGCGTCACCGGCTGGCCGATCAGCTCCGAGCGGTCCTTCGCGCCCATGATGCGCACGGCCGCCTCGTTGACGTCGCCCACGCGCATGGCATCCATGTAGATGACGAGGAACTCCGGCTCGCTGTCGACGTAGGCCGCGATGTCCTCGATGCCGCGTGCCGCCAGTGACGCGGAGAGCTCGCGCTGGCGCGAGGTGTCTATCTGGAACAGGGCCGTCGACATGGCCTGGAAGAGGTTGCGGTAGCGCAGCTCGCTGGTGCGCACCTCCCGCTCCGCCGCCACGCGGTCGGAGATGTCGATGACGCCGACCAGCACCGTGCCCCGCCCATGGTGGCCTGACGGCCAGCACACCGTGAACAGGGCGTCGATGAGCCGCCCGTCCAGGGTGGACAGCCGCGTCTCCCGCGACAGGCTGGGCAGGCGGTGGATGGAGGCCAGCAGGCTCTCGGCATAGACGTCGCGGCTCTCTCGGGGCCAGAAGGGAGCGACGGTGCCTCCAACGAGGTCCTCGCGCCTCCCGTTGCCGAACAGCATCACCGTCTTGTCATTCACATCCACCACGCGCGTCACGGCGATGGCGGAGTCGATGAACTCGGGATGCGCCTCGAACCAGGCGCGGAAGTCCTTCACGCCGGCATGGGCGAGCCCCGCCAGCATCTTGCGCACCTCGCTGAAGTCGAGCTCCCAGAACGCCGCCGCCATGGCCTGGAAGAGGTTGCGGTAGCGGTGTGCCTGCAGCCGGGTCTCCAGCTCGGCGTCGCTCAGTCGGGTGATGTCCCGGCCGTACTCGATGACGGCCACCGGCTGGCCCTCCGGGCCACGCTGCACCGTCCACCGGACCTCGATGCGCCGGTCCTCGCCGGACGCGAGGGTCCGCTTCAGCTCGCCTTCCCAGTGCCCCTGCTCCAACAGGTGCTGCTCCAGACGCTCGAGGGTCGTCGGGTGATGGGCGTTGAGGCTGTCGTGGAGATGGCGGCCCAGCATGGCCTCGCGCGAGTAGCCATAGAGCGCCTCGGAGGCCTTGTTCCACAGCAGGACGTGGCCGCTCGGCGCTCGGACGATGACGCTCTCGGCCACGCCGTCCAGGAGCGGACCGAGCAGGTCCGGCAGCTTCCGCGCGGTGTCGACGCTCTCTGCTCGGTGTCCTTCCGGCATCCGCTCGCTCCGCCAAGAGTCCTGATACACCCGTTTGGCGGGTGTTCCGCGACCCTACAACGAAAGCGCGCGTTCGACGCAGGCGATGAACTCCTCGCTGTCGAAGGGCTTCTTGAGGAGGCAGGTCGGCTTGCAGGCGCGGGCCCGCTCCATCACCGTCGCCTCGGTCTTCGCGGTGATCATGATGACGGGCACCGAGGATCCCCGGGCGTCCAGCTCCCGCTTGAGGTCGATGCCGCTCATGCCTGGCATGTGGATGTCGGTGATGACCAGGTCCGAGTGCTCGAGCTGGCCCGAAGCCAGGAACGCCTCGGCGCTGTCGAAGGCCAGGCCCTTCAATCCGAGCGACCGCAACAGCCGGACCAGCGCCTGACGGAGTGATGCATCGTCATCGACGACGGAGATGAGGGACTCGGACGACATGGACTTCCTGGCCTTCTCGGGTGCGGCTTCCGGGACTAGGGTTTTCGCGCCTGGGATGGAGGCTGCGCCGTGGCCAGGGTCTTCGGGAGCTTCAGTGTCTCGGCCATGCGCACCAGGTCCGCGAGGCTCTCCGCCTCCATCTTGCGCATCACCGAGCCGCGATGAATCTTGACGGTGATTTCACTCAGGCCGAGCTCTCCGGCCGCCTGCTTGTTGAGCAATCCCGCGGTCACCAACGTCATCACCTGCTGCTCGCGGGGCGACAGGCTGTCGTAGCGCTTCCTCAAGTTGGCCAGGTCCTCGCGCAGGGAGCGCTGGCCGCGATGCCGCTCCACCGCCAGCGCCACGGCGTCGAGCAGGTCCTGCTCGCGGAAGGGCTTGGGCAGGAAGTCCACCGCGCCCGCCTTCATCGCCCGCACCGACATCGGGATGTCGCCGTGGCCGGTCATCATGATGACCGGCAGGTCGATGCCGAGCGACTCGAGCTGACCCTGGAACGTGAGGCCGCTGATTCCAGGCAGGCGCACGTCGAGCAGGAGGCACCCGGGGGCGTCTACCCGCTCGGCATCGAGGAACGCGGGCACCGACTCGTAGGCCCGGGCCTTCATGCCGATGGAGCGGAACAGGGTCTGCAAGGCGGTGCGCAGCGAAGCGTCGTCGTCGACGATGTGGATGACGGCTTCCTCACTCATGCCGTCAACCTGCCATGGTGATGCAGCTCCGGCAACCGAGGTCATGTCCCGCAGTCGTCAGCTCACCGCGCTCAGCCGGGCCGCCTGGATGCCGGCCGCCTGAGGGACCGCGACGGGCACGGGGGCCGTGGTCGCCTCGACGGCCCAGTCGAGGATGAAATCGGCCACCTCTTCCCAGCCCTCTTCGAGCAGCAGGGTGTGCGAGCGGTCCGGGAACATCTTGAACTCGGTCTTCGACGGCGACTTCGCCTGCTTCTTCGCGTTCTTCTTCACCATCGGAAGGGGGATGGTGTTGTCGAACTCGGCGGCAGTGAGCAGCAGCGGCGGGCGCGCCGGGTTGGGCGTCGTGATCTTCGAGCCGATGCCCAGCACGGCCTGGAAGAAGATACGGCCCGGAGTGGGGACGATGTACTTGTCGTAGGCCGCGCGCATCTCCGACTCCGGCAGGGTGTTGGCGAAGCCGGCTCGGAAGCCGTCGAAGCTCATGGTCAGGGCGCGGTTCCACGCGTTCCACGCCGTGAAGACATGCCGCGACGTCCAGACGGCCTTGGGGTGGGCAAGGACGCCGAACGGGGGCCCCGGGTCGACGGCCACGCCGGCCGCGCCCAGGCCGCGGTCGAGCAGCACCTGCACGATGAGGCCGCCGAACGAGTGGCCGATGAGGATGGGCTTCTCGGGCAGGGCGCGGATCAGCGCGTCGTAGTGGTTGATGATGCCCTCGAGGTTCAGCTTCGCGAAGCGCGGGTCGAGGTTGGAGCGGAGCTCCTCGACGGAGTGGTCGAGGTAGGGCCAGGCCGGGGCAATCACCTTGAAGCCCCGGGCCTCGTAGCGGGCGCGGACGGCCTCCCAGGAAAGGGGCGTCAGCCAGGCGCCGTGGATGAGCATGACAGTCTTCGTGGGGGTGGGAAGCAGCATGGCGTTTCCTCCTGAAGCGTTGATGGCCTCAAGATGCCGCGAGCCCGTCCCGAAACCCATTCTACGTGGGATTGGGCGGCCCATACCTTGGTATAGGCCCCCCTCTGTCTCACTCAACGAAGCTGGCGATTCACCGTGCCGAAGGCCAGGGCGAGGTTCCGCTACGACTCACCCAACTTCACGCGGTCATAGGACCAGGCGTAAGCACCTGACTTTCCTCGTGCCCGCTGAAAGTCAGCAGCTCTACGGTCGTCGTAAGCACGTGGAGCCCGGCCGGCTACGGGCGCTTGCCGAGCACCTCGGCCAGCGCCTGGATGTCCTTGACCACCTGATCCGGCGCGGCGGCGAGGGGATAGAGGGACTGCCCGGGACGCGCCACGAAGATGGCCTGGAAGCCGGCGGCCTTCGCCCCGGCGACATCCCATCCATGCGCCGCCACCAGCACCGCGTCTTCCGGCTTGACGCCCATCTGCTCGGCCGCCCAGCGATAGGCGCGCAGGTCCGGCTTGTAGACCTGGATGTCCTCGATGCTCAGGTTGCGGGTGAAGAACCCTGTCAGCCCGGCATTCTCGAGCTGTGTCTGGACGGCGCGATGGGAGGAGTTGGTCAGGGTGACCAGCGTGTATCCCTGTTCCTTGAGCGCCCGCAGTCCTTCCCGCACGTCGGGATGGGCCGGCAGCGCGAGCAGGGGCTTGACGATGGCGGCCCTCGCCTGTTCCTGGGACAGCGCGATGCCGTTGTTCTCGGCCACCATCATCAGGGCGGCCGTGCCGACCGCGCCAAAGTCGTGATAGCTCCCCGTGACTGTCTCGACCAGTGAGTAATGCAGCATCGTCGAGAACCACAGTGGGAGCAGCTCCTGCCGTCCGCCGAGGGCGGCACCGACGGACTGACGCATGGACTCCAGGTCCAGCAGCGTCTCGTTCACGTCGAAGAAGATGACCTTCGGGGCCGTCACGGGCTGCGCCGTCCGAGGCGTCGCGCAAGCCGGCTGCAGGCCCACCAGGAGACAGGCCAGCAGAAGAGACAGGAGTCGAGTGACGAGGCGCATCAGGGCTCCGGGTCTGGGGGCTGCCGGGATGACAACAGCGGGAACACGGTCCGGCAAGCGGATGCTGCCTCGCTTCTCCACTCACGCCCTGAGTCGTTCTCCTCGGAACTTCGCCCCTGCCTGGAGGGTCGAAGCTGGACATACCCGGGCGCCTGGGACGCCTGCCCGGCGGGAGGCACACGCTCCCGTCAGCCTCCCACGGGCTTCTCATGAGCCCTGTGAGATTGGGGAACTCGGGCCGCTCGCGTCCGTGAGCGGGTTGACCCTGGTGGGCCGCATGTGCCCCCAGTGTGCCGGTGCTCCGTCATGCTCGCGGTGAGCGGCTGGCCGTCCGGCTGGCAGAACACGTAGGGGCCGCGCAGGTGCCGGTGCCCCATGAGTGCGTCCACCACCGAGCCGGGCAGGTCCACCGCCCGTTCAATCGACCGTTACCAGCACGAACTTGTTGTTGATGTCCCGGTCCACGGGCGTCACCACCTGGTCCGGCCCCACCGCGTTGCGCACCAGGTTGAGGCGGTTGTGCTCCACCAGCACCCACACCCGGCCCGGCCGCGCCGCCAGGTTGCGCATGCGCGTGTTGGCGTCGCCGGAGCGGTACTGCTCCACCGTGTTCTGCGAGTAGAACGTCTCACCGCGCCAGTTCATCATGTACGCGACGATGGGCTCGTCCGCCTTGCGCTGCGAGTAGTAGCGCCAGAAGAGGTCACGCTGCGTCCAGTGGTGGGCCAGGTCCACCCAGTGGCTCCAGTTGAACCAGAGGGCCACGCCCGCCGCGAGCGCCCAGAAGGTGCCGAACAGCATCACCCGCGCCCGCATCAGCGACGCCACCACCGCCAGCGCCCCGGCCACCGCGAAGGTGAAGCCCAGGGTGCTCTTGATGTTGACGGGCTCGGACAGCGCCTTGAGCAGCGAGTCCTCCGCCACCGGGTTGCGGAAGCCGCGCACCGCGAGCGCCACGCCCGCCACCGCGATGAGGCCCGCCACCGTCCGCAGCGACGAGCGGCCCTCCGTGCCCGGGCGCGAGGACTGCCAGCCCAGGAAGCCGGCCACCGCCAGGAACGCCAGCCCCAGCAGCGCCTCCGCGGACACCTGCGCCTGCGACGCCACCGCGCCCAGCGTGGCCACGCCGGACAGCAGCAGCAGCAGCGCCACCGCGCGAGAGCCCGGCGTCGCCCTCTCCTTCGCGCGGGGAGCGAACGCGTCGAACGCGAGGTACACGCCGAAGGCCAGCAGCACCAGCGTCACCAGGTCCCCCGTCCACAGCGGGCGCGAGGCGAAGAAGGCGATGGGCTTGGACACCAGGTCCTGCGGGTACGGGCGGTCGTAGTTGAAGACGAACAGGTCGGTGAAGTGCTTCGGGTTCTCCGACAGGTTCTTGCCCACGAGGATGAAGAGCACGAGCCCGAAGATGAGGCTCACCGCGTGCGCGGAGATGCCCTCCTCCCACAGCCGGTCCGCGAAGAGGGCCAGCAGGATGGCCAGGCCCGGCAGCACCGGGAAGACGTAGTGGTGGAACTTCGTGGCGCTGGAGGCCAGCAGCCAGAACGAGAAGGCCACCCACAGCACCGCGATGATGGCCAGGTGGTCCGCCTTGCTCGCCGAGCGCAGGCGCAGCCGCGACACGACAGCGAAGGCGCCGGGCAGCAGCGCCACCCAGGGGAAGATGGCGAAGCCGCCCTGCTCGATGAAGTAGATGAAGGTGCCGCCCGGCGTGGTGGTGTACACGCCCGCCGTGAGGCGGTTCAGGTGGTCGTGGACGAAGAAGCGGTACCAGAAGAGCTTGCCCTCGTCGTCCACGCTCTCGAAGAGGGACATCGTGAGGTACCAGGGCGCCGCCACCGCGAGGAAGACGAGGATGCCGGTGCCCAGGTGCATCCGGAACATCTGGCCCCACAGCACCGGCATGGGCCGGCGGCCCTCGCGCACGTCCTTGCGGAAGCCGCGGTCCATCAGCCACTTGAGGTGCGCGTCGATGCTGGCGCCGTCCCAGGGGATGACGGCCAGCGCCGCGTACAGCACGAGGATGACGGCGGGCAGGCCCACGCCGAGCAGGCCCTTGGCCAGCGTGGACAGGCCGGCGAAGAAGTAGAAGCCGTACCACCAAGCGGAGCGGTGCTTCGTCGTCTCATCCAACTGGCCGATGAGCGCGCACGCCATGGCGCAGATGAACGTGGTGACGAAGGGCGTGTCCGTCACCGTCTGGCGGGTGAGCAGGAAGTACAGCGGCATGGTGGCCAGGATGAAGCCGGTGGCCAGGCCCGCGCGCCGGCTCACCACCCGCGCCACCGCCAGCGACAGCAGCGCCACCGCGGTGATGCTCAGGAGGGCGAAGGGCATGCGCATGCCCCACTCGGTGAACAGGGCCACCGCGCCGTCGGTGTTCACCGTGCCCGCCACCTGCATGCCCAGCGCCTGCATCCACATGGTGAGCGGAGGCTTGGAGAAGAACCAGGCGCCTTCCCAGAAGGGGTACACGTAGTCGCGGCGCTCGATCATCATCCGAGCCACCTCGCCGTAGTGCGTCTCCCAGCAGTCCCACAGCCCCACCGCTCCCAGGTACGGGAGGAACAGGAGGGCCGCGAAGCCGGCGGTGGCCACCACGACGCGCGTACTGAAGGGCAGCTGAAGCCACCGCTTCATCCACTTCGCCGAGAGGATCTCCTTCCCGAGGATGGCCTCGGTGAAGGTCTGCTCGCGCTGCTGTTCGCCTTCGCTCGCCACGGCTGAAGCTCCTTGAGTCATTTCGGGCGCATGGCCTGTGCACACCGGCACGGGCCGCGGCCTTATATCCCCCGCCGCCCCCGACGGTCGACCATGGCCACGGAGTCACCGCCACGCGCGCGGCTGCGTCAGGTCAGGTGCCGGCTCCAGCGGCGGTCAGCGTGATGTGCAGCTCGATACGGTCATTCTCCCCGCCTGCGTGCGGGTCAGCGCCCATCCGAATCATGCCCGGCTGGCCACTGAGCATGCCAATCCTTGGCGTCGCGACGACCTTGCCGTCCCGCTTGATGGTCGAGTGGAACATCAGCACATCGGGCTGGTTTCCCACGCCGCGCGCGACCGTCCCCTCGATGGCCCAGTCGTGGCCATTGGCGGAGCCATCGATCACGAGCGACTGGCCGGGCATGGTCACGAACGTCGTGGTCGTGGGCTCGTCGTCATTGATACGCAGCACCGCCGTCACGAGGATGCGGCCTGCTGAAAGGTGGGCTGCGACTGCGTCGTTCGGCTGCGCGGCCCATGCGGCATACCCCCCGGTCAGCGTCAGGGCGAGCACGCACACACAGCCGGAAAGCCAGCGACTGAACGACGGAAGAGGTTGCTTGAGCATGATGATTCTCTCCTTGAGGGGATGACAGAAACCCCAGTGACACCCCAGGGGCCAAGGCTGCGTGGCCAGCTGGGTCTTCAACATCGCCTCGCCATAGGTGCGGCGTGACGCCGGATGACGCGCAAGCACACGCTGGTCGCAGGACAGCTCCTGGTCCTGGCGGAAGTGCCGCGCGGCGTAGTGCAGCAGCGGATTGAACCAGAACAGACAGCGCAGCAGCACCACGGTGGCGTTGAACCGCAGGTCGCCACGGACGAGGTGCTGGTGCTCGTGCTCACGGAGCAGCACCCGCTCCTCCTCGTCGTAGCGCACATCGAAATCCATGGGGACGATGATGCGCGGCCGCCACACGCCAACCGCGGCGGGAAGGCCGGCAACCGTCTCGGCCTGATACATGCCGTCATCGCGCAGGCGGAGGTGCCCCAGCGCGCGCCAGAAACCGCGTTGCCGCGCGGCGAACCACAGCCCCGTGGCCACCGCCCCCACCAGCCAGCCCGCCAGCAGCCACGCCGCCGGATTCGTCGTGGAGCCCTCTTCGCTCGCAAACGCCCAGGGCGACGCTTCAGCGACGAACGCGAGGGCCGGTGCCGAAGTTGGCCCCTCACCCGCCGCGGGCAGCAACACGGCCACCAGAGCGGCGGGAACCAGGCTCCACGCGGCATACGCAATCCGCGCACCGAACCCCGCGCGCAGGACTCCGCGCAGCACCATGACCGCCAGGACGGCGGCACTGGAAGCCAGCGTGGTCTCCAGCAGCGTGCGCAGCACCCCAGCAGCGCTCATGGGTCCAGTTCCTCGAGCAGCTTGCGCAGCTCGGCGACGTCCTTCCGGCTGAGCTTGCGGTGCTGGCTGAAGTGCGCGACCAGCGGCGCGACGCGGCCGTCGAACAGACGTTCCAGCAGGCCCTGGCTCTCCTCCAGGACCCAGTCCTCGCGCCGGAGCACCGGGGTGTAGAGATAGCGACGCCCCTCCTTCTCCGCGTCAATCGCGCCCTTCTTGAGCAGGCGATTGAGGAGCGTCTTGACCGTGGCCTCCTGCCACTGCTGCGCCTCCGCCAGCGCCGCCACCACCTCCTCGGCGGCGAGGGGGTGCTGGCGCCAGAGCACTTCCATCACGATGGATTCGGCTTCGCTGATCTTCATCGTTTACACTCGTAATCTGTCGGCAAGATTACGCGTGTAATCGTTCCTGTCAAGGACACGCCGGCTGCGCCGCCTGTGGGAGGCGGCGCCGCTGTTCCCGAAGGAGGCGGCGCAGGGCTACGCGCCCTCCTCCCCCTGCTGGCGGAACCAGTCCGTCAGCGCGTCGAGGAAGAGGCGCGTCTTCGGCACGAGCGCGCCGCCGGGCGGCATCACCGCGTGGACCCAGACGCCTGGCGGATTCCACTCCTCCAGCACCGGCACGAGCTG
Organism: Pyxidicoccus fallax; assembly: GCF_012933655.1. Taxonomy (GTDB): domain Bacteria; phylum Myxococcota; class Myxococcia; order Myxococcales; family Myxococcaceae; genus Myxococcus; species Myxococcus fallax. The sequence continues at coordinate 72,011 of NZ_JABBJJ010000014.1, forward strand.
TCTCCTCGCCAGGAAGGGGCTCGCGAAGTAGAGCGGGGTGCGAACGATGCCCAGTCCCGCCACGGCGGCCCGCACCGCCAATTCGAAGCTGCTCACCTCCAGGCGAGGCTTCACCCGGAAGGACAGCTTCCTCGTGCCCGAGGCGAACGGCCAGTCCTTGGGCCCTTCCCCACCCGGTATCGTGATGGTGGCGTGGTCATGGAGCTCCTCGGGGTGGCTCGGAGCCCCCCGGCGCTGGAGGTAGCGCGGGCTCGCGTAGTAGCCCCCGGACACGCGGCCCAGCCGCCGTGCAATCAGCGAGGAGTCATCCAGCGGCCCCACCCGGAGGGCGAGGTCAATCCCCTCGCGCACCAGGTTGAGCCTCCGCACGGACGTGTCCAGGTGGATGGAGACCTCCGGGTACTTCTCCAGGAACGGGTTGACCACCGGCTCGAGCACCATCCCCGCGATGGCGGCGGAGGTGGTGACGCGCAGCAGCCCGCTCGGCTTCGACTTCGCCTGTGCCACGGCGTCCTCGGCGGCCCTGGCCGCGGCGAGCGAGCGGCGCGCGTGCTCGAAGTACGCGCGCCCCTCCTCCGTCAAGCGGAGCGAGCGCGTCGTGCGCACGAGCAGTGAGACCCCCAGCCGCTCTTCCAGCTCCTGCACCCGCTGGCTGAGCGTCGCCTTCCGGGCCCGCAGCGCACGGGCGGCGGCGGTGAAACCATTGGCTTCGACCACCGCGGTGAAGGCGGCGAGCTCCTCGAGGGCGCGATTCGATTGGTACTCCATGCGTACCACTGTGGTGCCCGCCCGCTGCATTGTCAAAGCAGGTGCCCGCTCGCATTCTTCGAGCACTTCGAGGCCGCGCCACCCCGGCGTGGCTCCAGGAGAAAGACACCCATGATTCTCGTGACAGGAGCGGGAGGGACGGTCGGGACCGCCCTCCTCGAGGAGCTGAAGTCCGCCCGCCATGCGTTCCGCGCCGCGTTCCATTCCCAGGCCAAGGCCGACAAGGCGCGAGCCGCGGGCCTGGACGCCGTCGCCCTCGACTTCGAGAAGCCGGAGACGCTGCGGCCGGCAATGGCGGGCGTGGACGCGGTCTTCCTGCTCGGTTCCGGTGGTGCCGGACAGGTCGAGCGGGAAATCAATGTCGTCAATGCGGCCAGGGCCGCGGGGGTGAAGAAGCTCGTGAAGCTCTCCGTCTGGGGGGCCGCGGAAGAGGGTTACTCCTTCGCGAAGCTTCACCGACCCATCGAGCGCGCGGTGGAAGCCTCCGGCCTCGCCTGGACGTTCCTGCGCGCGAACGGCTTCATGCAGAACTTCGTGAACCACATGGCTGGCACCCTCAAGGCGCAGGGCGCCATCTACCAGCCAGCGGCGGACACGCGAATCAGCCACGTGGACGTGCGCGACATCGCGCGGGTCGCGGCCCGGGCCCTGACGGCCTCCGGCCACGAGGGCAAGGCGTATGACCTCTCCGGCCCCCAGGCGTTCTCCTATGGCGAGGCGGCGGAAATCCTCTCCCGGGCCCTCGGCAGGAAGATTGCCTACGTGCCGCTGAGCGACGAGGCGGCGAAGGCCGGCATGCTCGGTGCCGGGATACCGGAGCACTACGCCGAGGCGCTCCTCGACCTGTACCGGTACTACCGGAAGGGAGTCGCCAGCGCGGTGAGCCCGGCCGTCAAGGACGTCACCGGGCGGGAGCCGACGAGCTTCGAGCAGTTCGCCCGGGACCACGCGGACGCCTGGCGCGTCTGAGCCCGGAAGCGACGATGGTGCCCCGGCGCCCCTCTCGACTTCGTCGGCACGCGGTTCCCCTCGCCACTAGGGCTGGGGCGTCGCCAGGTCGGGCAGCATGGGCACGCGGCGCGCGCCGGGGCCGTTGGGCGTGGCGGCGCTGTTGTTCGTCACCCGCCGCAGCAGCGAGCGCAGCTTCGCCGCGTCCTTGCGGAGGTTGGCCGCGAAGGCCGAGGGCGCCGTCGGCTCCACGTAGAAGGTCACCGCCCCCACTGTCGCGTCCGTCACGTAGGCGCCGTAGTCCTGGAGCGCCTGCGCCACCATCTTCCCGTCCGCCGTCAGCCCCTGCGCGTTGATGTCCACGGAGGGCGGAATGGCGAAGTACGCCCCCATGGGGACGTTGCCCTTGTAGTTCCACTCGCTGTTCCAGTCCTGCTCGGTGGCGGACCAGACGTAGCCCTTCGCGGTGCCGTAGCCCTTGGAGTCGTAGCCGCTGGACCCGCCGCTGCAATAGAGCTGCGCGCGGTCCACGGCCAGGGCGATGGCGTGCTGAATCTTCCCCGTGTACTTCGGGTGCGTGGGCGTCGTCTCCCACGCTCGGATGAGGCCGCCCACCGCGGCGCCGCCGTAGGCGCGCACGCCGTTCTGCGGGCCCAGGCCGCTGCCGTAGAGGTCAATCTTGTGGTGGCGCCCCACGGTGTACGCCGTGGGGGACTGGCGCGTGGCGGCCCAGGCCTCGTCAATGTACGTCCGCGAGGGGTTGACCACGTGCATGTGCTTGTCGCTGCCGTTGGCGATGGTGGCGGTAACGGGCACGTTGGGAGGCTGGGAGTCGGGGATGATGTCGGCGATGTCGGGGTCGAGGAACCCTGGTAACGCGGCGAGGCAGACGGCACGCCTCCGCGTGACCTCGGCCGAGGCAGCTCAGCCCTGGCCGTCGTAGAAGACCCTGCGGGGCCGCACTTCGTCCTCGGGTGCGGAGACGGCCCTGGCGGCGAGACGTCGCTCCCAGTCGAGCGCGGCGTCGAGCGCATCGCGGTCCTCCGGCTCGCCGCCGAGCTCCGAGAGCTTGCCGAGCGCCTCCTCCCCGCGTCGCACGAGCTCGAAGAGCTGGACGCCGACGGCCTCGTTGCCGGAGTCGCCATACTCGACCTCCACTCCGAAGATGCGAGGACGGGCGAGCTCCGCCGCGAGCCGGGCAACGAGCATGGAGTCCGCGGACAGCCAGCAGCTCGTGCCGAGCTGGTAGATGCGCGCGATGGAACACCCGCGTCGATGCGCAGGGAGCTCCTGGTGCCCCTGCGCCTCGAAGACTCCTCGCAGGGCCTCGAGGCACGAGCGCTCGTCGGGCCACGGCCCCACGATGGCGGTCCACTCCTCCCAGGACGGGTGTTCGTCGCGCATGGGCAGAGGGTAGTCCTGCGCCGGGCGACCCCCAAGGACTTGCGTTCCTGGCAGGAATCTACCGAGCGAAGAAGTTCGACGAGGCCTGTCCCCTCTACGAACGCGCCGTGGCGCTCGCGCCGGAGCACGGCCCCACGCTCGCGGACCTGCGCCTGTGCCTCCAGAAGCAGGGCAAGCTCAGGGGCCCACCTCGCACATGCCGGGGGCAAGCCCAGCGCTGATTTCACCGGTCACCCCTATCCCCGGCCTCCGCGCCCGCCGCCACCGTGCAGCCTCGCTGCCGCGGGGGCGTTGCCTCGCACGCGGGCCTGACCAGCGTGCGGCGGACCGAGCGGAGCGTGTGCTCTTCGCTGCGAGCCGTCCTGTTCACCCTCACGATGGCAATGAGGCGCTGGACCGCGTCATCTCGCCTGACGGAGTAGCGAAAATGGAAGCAGACACTGTGAAGCTGGGGGAGACCCAGGCGTTCAGCGGGTTCTCGGTCAATGACATCCAGGCCGCGCGGAAGTTCTACGAGGAGACGCTGGGCCTGAAGGTATCGGAGGAGAACGGCCTGCTGACCCTGCACCTCGCCGGAGGCCGTGATGTCCTGGCCTATTCCAAGGAGGACCACGTCCCCGCGACGTTCACCATCCTCAACTTCCCGGTGCGGGACGTCGAGAAGGTCGTCGACGAGCTGACCGCGCGCGGCGTGCGCTTCGAGCGCTACCCGCAGTTCGCGGCGGACACCGACGCAAAGGGCATCTTCCGGGGAGAGGGGCCGCTGATCGCCTGGTTCAAGGACCCGGCCGGCAATGTGATGTCCATCATCCAGCAGGAGAGCTGACGCCGGGGCCTCCTCTCGCTCGACAGGTCGCGTGCTTCGACTGCATCAGCTCCCGCTGGAGGCCGTGTTCGCCAATGCTGGCTGGCCTCGTCGGACGAAGGCCGCGAGCTTCTCCGAGTCGATGGCATCAATCCATGGCGCGTCGGGGTCCTCCTCGTCGCCTTCCTCGTCCTCGAACAGCTCGTCCGCGAAGACCTTCAGCAGTTTCGGAGAGAGGAGGTCACGGACGCGGCGGTCGGTCTCCTCGATGAATGTGTGCTTCTCCGTGCTCCGTATGTGCTTCGCGTCCCCCGTCACGAGGCGTGCCTTCACGCCGCCGTGGACCTTCACCGCGTGGTAGTTCGTGTAGACAAAGGGCGCGCGGACATCGCCGAACACTTCGCAGCAGGCATCGTTGTCGAGGAACAGAATTGACCGCTCGGCGACGAGGTTCCCGTGAACCTCGAGGAAGCCCCGGGTAATGACCTCACCGGCGCGGAGCGAGCCCGTGACGACCACGACCGACTCCGGATCGAGCGAGTCCTCGTAGCGTCCCTTGACGACAAGGTCCCCTTCGACGAGCAACAGCCCGATCCGCATCCGGCGCCCGAGCGACAGTTCGTCGAGGACGAGCCGGCCCTTGTGGTGGAGGATGTCACCGCTGGCACGGTTGCTGGCGACACGCTGCTCGACGAAGCGCTTCGCACTGCGGAGAGTGCTCGACTGCGCGAACTTCCCACGAACATGCTTCTTCAGGAGCGCCAGCACCGTCTCCGCGGTGAGGCTTCCCGCGTTGAAGCTCCTGGCCTTCGGTATCAATCGTTCCAGGGTGGCCACGTACCCACGATACCCCACTCATGCGGACAGGCTTCGTTGGGTTTGCTATCGCCCTGCCCACGGGTTCAAGTCCCGTGCTCCTCGCCGCTAGAGAAATCTGGACGCGTGCAGTCCCAAGTCCGTCGCACCCGCGTGCCATGGGGCTTCAGTCCGTGGGCGTCCCCCTGCTCGCGGAGGCCCACGGACCCTCGTGCTGCTTCAACAGGAGCGCGGCTCCACCGTCTTCCGGGCCGCGACCGGAGGACTAATAGGTGAGCTGACCTTCCAGGGGGGTCAACGCGTACGGCCCATTGAAGTAGATGGCGTAGGTCGCCGGTACGCTCGTGGGCTTCCCGACCCAGACCACGAAGCCACGGTAGCTCCCCGCACAGACGCCGGCCGCGGTGAGGTCATACCGATCCTCCTGCCACTTGATGTCGAGCAGGGGCAGGCTCACTCCGTTGTAGTAGACGGAGATGGAGGTGGACGGCACGTTGTAGTCATACAGGTCCGGACGGACGCAGGCCCATCCCCGGATGCTCATCGGCGCCGTGGGCCCAAAGATAGCGCCGGGGTACCGAACAGTGCCAAGGGAGTCGACCCATCCCCGCTGAAGGGCATTGGGATCCCAGGCAAACGCTTGCGAGGCCCCGAGAAGAGCCACCGCCCCCACAGCAACAACACAGTCCTTGAGCTTCATGCGCTGTCTTTTCCTTGTGGTCGGATTTTTCTATCAGTGCTACCTAAACGCACTATCCGTGCGTTTCGGGCGGGCCGTGTACCATTTTCAACATCACGCGCAGGGCCCGGTCGCCGTCGACTGTTGACTGAACGACAGTTCCTGCCCATCCGCGCGAGGGCGCTCCTGCCCGCTCTCCACAGGCGCGACTGGAAGTACCCGGTGAAGGGGTGGACGGGCCTCGACGGCGTGGATGACGCCGCCACGGGGCCGCTCAGGAGTGGTATTCCAGGAATTCTTCACCTGGAGAAAACACATGATGTTCCGTCGTTTCGCGCTCGCCTGCGCCCTGTCCCTCGGCGCCACCGCCTGTGGCAGCACGTCCCCTGAGGAGTCGCTGGTAGTCCCCGTGGAGGAGACAGGAGTCTCCACCGCCGCGGCGACGGCCACCCGCATCTACGCGTACGAGCCCACGGGCACGCACGAGCTCAGCTTCGAGACGCTGGGCACCTTCGAAACGCGCAACAACCGCCGCGTGCTCGTGATTCATGGCACCACCAACCGCTACATCAGCAATGTCTTCAGCTTCGTGCCGGATGACGCCTTCGGCACGGCGAACGTCATCAGCGAGCGGCGCTTCGAGGTGGTCCTCGAGGAGGGCCACGAGCTGAACACGATGCTCTCCGGGCTGCCGCTGCTGGTCGCCATCGACACCTTCACGGGCTCGCCGACGCGGTACTACGCGCAGATCATCCTCGCGCCCCGCTTCTTCGACTTCCGCGGGCCGAACTCCATCACCGTCTTCGAGAACGTCGACCCGGTCTACGTGCTCAACGCCGCCGGCACCGACAACCTGATGTATCGCGGCCGGGTGGACTCGGCGGCCACGTCGCTCACCGTCACCGCGCCGGACGGCGTGCCCGCGGTCTCCCGCGTGGACGCGGACACCTTCCAGTTGGACTGGCGCTACCCGGCGGTGCACGAGGCCGTGGACCCGCACACGGTTCCCCTCACCTTCACCGCCGCGCTGAACAGCGGCACCGTGGTGGACGAGACGGCGCGCCTCGTGGTGCGCGTCACCGGGCTGGCCATCAGCACCCACGACGACCCGTACAACACGTGGCCGTCCCCCGCCTGCCAGCTGTCCGTCTACAACTGCATCCACGCGCAGCCCACGGGCACGCTGGATTTCGGCTCGTGCGGAACCTACCGCCAGGTGCAGCGCTGCACGTACGCGAGCGCCTGCGAGGTGCTCCCGGGCGAGCCGCTGTCGGTGACGGAGATTGACTCCTCGTCCCTGGAGCCCATGCGCCAGTCGTACGGGCTGAGCGCCATCGACGCATACAGCACCCCGGAGTGCCCGGCCACGCCAGTGACTGTCCAGGCGGTGCTGGACTACGTCGCCGAGACGACGCGGACCCTGCCGCCGTCCGATTCCGGCGAAGTCACCGACCGCGCCGGCATTGTGGAAACCTACTTCGGCTCGAGCAGTTCCCCGCTGCTGGCCGCCATCGACTCGTTCGCGGGCGGTGGCCCCATCCAGGCGTGGCTCGGCGGGGAAGAGGTCCCCTGCCACAACTGCCACCGCTACAACGAGTACGCCGTCCTGTATTACCCGAACAGCGGCAAGGTCGTCGTGCTCACGGAGTCCCGCGGCTACGACTGGTGATGACCACCTGCCCGGGCCCCCAGCGGCCCGGGCAGTCCTCCTCCAGGATTCAGCCGCCACGCATCGCATCGTCGCTCCCCTGGAGGAGGTCACACGGCGGCAACCAGTACGCGGGAGTGCCCCAGGGCCCGTACTCCCTGCGCACGGGCTCGAACGACATCCTCACGGATGCACGGCACGTGGAGCCCGACTCGGATGAGATTGGCCGCTGGAGATGAAAGGCTTCTGCGCCGGCTCGGCGTGCGGCTCATGGGCTTCCCGTCAGCGTCCCTCACCGCGCATCAGAGGGATGGGGCCCTGTTGAGGGGAGGGAGGGTGCAGAGG
>NZ_JABBJJ010000150.1 GCF_012933655.1 Pyxidicoccus fallax
GCCATTTCGGACCTCATGCGCTTGGCAAGAAGGGAATTCCGCGCCCTCCAGCATCGTCCCGATGTCCTCCGCTCCTTCTTCGAGCATGCTGGACTCCATGTTTAGCGGACTCGCCGAGGCGGTTTAGTCCGCTCGGCTCGCGCGGCACGCCGGTCCGGGATGCGCGCTCCGGCCCGGCGTCACCTCAGCGCCCCGCGTCCCGGCTCCCCGGAGTGACCGCGGGGGAGAGGCTGCTTCACTCCCGGGGGCGGATCCCCCGGGAGCCCTCGGCCGCGGCAGTGCCGCTCACCCCGGGGTGAACCAGAGCACCGACAGCGGGGGCAGGGTGATGGCCGCGGAAGCGGGCTGGCCGTCCCACCCGGTGGGCTCGGTGTGGATCTGCCCCATGTTCCCCTGGTTCGAGCCGCCGAACTCGCCCGAGTCCGTGTTGAGCACCTCCACGTAGCTGCCGTGGAGCGGGAAGCCCACGCGGTAGCCCTGGTGCATCGTGGGCGACAGGTTGGCGATGCACACCACGTGGCGCCCCGGCTGGCGCGAGCGCCGCACGAAGGCCAGCACGTTCACCGACGCCGAGTCCGGCTGCAGCCACTGGAAGCCCACCGGCTCGCCGTCCGCGTCGTACAGCGCGGGCAGCTCCTTGTAGAGGCGGTTCAGCGTCGACATCAGCCGCATGATGCCCCCGTGCCCGGGGTCATGCGTCAGGTGCCAGTCCAGGCTCTTGTCGTGGTTCCACTCCGCCGGCTGGCCGAACTCGCCACCCATGAAGAGCAGCTTCTTGCCCGGGTGCGCCCACATCCACGCGTACAGCGCGCGCAGGTTCGCCCGCTTCTGCCACGGGTCCCCCGGCATGCGGCCGTAGAGGCTGCCCTTGCCGTGCACCACCTCGTCGTGGCTCAGCGGCAACATGAAGTTCTCGCTGAAGGCGTACAGCAGACCGAAGGTGAGCTGGTTGTGGTGGTACTGCCGGTAGATGGGGTCCTTCGAGAAGTACGACAGCGTGTCGTGCATCCACCCCATGTTCCACTTGAAGTGGAAGCCCAGGCCGCCTTCGCCCACCGGATGGCTCACCTTGGGCCACGCCGTCGACTCCTCGGCGATGACGACCACGCCCGGGTACTTGCGGCGCACCGTCTCGTTCAGCTCGCGCAGGAACTGGATGGCCTCCTCGTTCTCACGGCCGCCCCAGCGGTTGGGAATCCACTCGCCCTGCTTGCGGCTGTAGTCGAGGTAGAGCATCGAGGCCACCGCGTCCACGCGCAGGCCGTCGATGTGGTACTCCTCGATCCAGAACAGCGCGTTGGCGATGAGGAAGTTGCGCACCTCGTTGCGGCCGAAGTTGAAGACCAGCGTGCCCCAGTCCGGCTGCGCGCCCTTGCGCGGGTCGGCGTGCTCGTACAGCGCCGTGCCGTCGAACTGCCCCAGCGCGTGGATGTCTCGCGGGAAGTGGCCGGGCACCCAGTCCACGATGACGCCGATGCCCTCCTGGTGCAGGTGGTCCACCAGGTACCGGAAGTCATCCGGATGGCCGAAGCGCGCGGTGGGCGCGTAGTAGCCGCTGACCTGGTAGCCCCAGGAGCCGCCGTAGGGGTGCTCGGAGACGGGCAGCAGCTCCACGTGCGTGAAGCCGAGGTACTTCACGTACTCGGCCAGCGCGGGCGCCAGCTCGCGGTACGTCATGGGCCGGTCGCCGTCCTCCACCACGCGGCGCCAGCTGCCCAGGTGCACCTCGTAGACGCTCCACGGCTGGTGCGTCACGTCCTGCTTCTGCTGGCGCGCCTCCAGCCACCCCGCGTCACCCCAGCGGTAGCGCTCCAGGTCGTGCACCACCGACGCGGTCGCAGGCGGCACCTCCGCCTGGAAGGCGAACGGGTCCGCCTTCAACAGGCGCTGGCCGTCATGGCCGGGACGAATCTCGAACTTGTAGCGCGCGCCCTCGCCGACCTCGGGGACGAACAGCTCCCAGATGCCGGAGGCGCCCATGCGCCGCATGGCGTGCAGCCGGCCATCCCAGCCGTTGAAGTCTCCCACCACGGACACGCCGGCCGCCGTGGGCGCCCAGACCGCGAAGGACACGCCGCGCACGCCGTTGTGGTGGATGAGGTGCGCGCCCATCCGCTCCCAGAGGCGCTCGTGCCGTCCCTCGCCGGCGTAGTACAGGTCCATCTCGCCCAGGGTGGGGAGGAAGCTGTACGGGTCTCTCAGCTTGAAGACCTTCTTTCCGGGGTACTCCACCTCCAGCAGGTACGGGAAGGCCTGGTCCTTCCCGTTGACGCGCGCCTCGAAGACGCCGCCCTGCCGGTGCGTCATCGCGATGCGGCCGCCCGATTCGGGCAGCACGTTGATGGCCACGGCGTCCGGGCGGAAGGCCCGAATCACCACTCCGTCTCCGTCCGGGTGGATGCCCAGGATGGAGTGCGGCTCGGGATGCCTCAGCTCGACCACGCGCTGAAGCTCCGCCTCGACCTGCGCCTTGTCGGCTGGCTTCCTCACTTGGATTCCTCCATGCGCAACAGGGCCTCGACGGGGATGCGCACCCAGTCCGGCCGGTTTTGCAACTCATACCGCACTTCGTAGAGGAGCTTTTCCAGTTCGAACGCGCGCAGCATCACGTCGAACGTGGCGCTGTCCGCCGGCAGGTAGGGCGCCCCCTGCGTCGCCTTCCGGTAGCCCTCCAGGAAGGCGTCGCGGCTGGGGCCCACCCGCCCGCGGGGCTCGCCGCCCTCCAGGGCGACCGTGGCCTCCGCGTAGTCGAACGAGCGAATCATCCCCGCCACATCCCTCAGCGCGCTGTACTTCTCGCGCCGCGCCGTGAAGGTCCGTGCCGGCTCCCCCTCGAAGTCGAAGATGAGCCACTGGTTGTTGGCGCGCAGCACCTGGCCCAGGTGCAGGTCGCCGTGGATACGGATCTTCTGTCCCGAGGGCGTCACGTGCGCCAGTCGCTTCGCGTACCCGATGAGCGACTCGCGCCGCCCCTCCAGGTCCGCGTGCAGCCGGCCGGCGTCCGCGAGGGTGACGCCGAGCTCGCCCACGATGGAGGCGCTCCAGCGCTGCAGGTCCTCCTGGAGGAGCGGCTCGGGGGCGAACGCCGGGTCGTCCGCGCTGGCCGACGCGAAGGCGTTGTGCAGCTCGCCCAGGCGCTGTCCCAGGTCGCGCATCTCACCGAGGAAGCGCTCCCCGAGCGCCCGCTCCTGGCGCAGCCGGTCCAGCGTGTACTTCCAGCCGTCCGTCGCGTCCGGGACGAAGCGGTGGGCCACCGCCAGCGTGGCGCCCGCCGTGCCCTCCAGGTTCAGCGCTCCCAGCAGCGTGGGCGTGGCCCGGAAGGACGTCTTGGTGGCCAGGAAGCGGCCCACCTCGTGCTCTGGATTCACCCCCGCCTCGAGCTTGCGGATGATTTTCAGGATGACCTTCTCGCCAAGCACCAGCGAGGTGTTGCTCTGCTCCACCATCAGCCGCCGCACCGTCAGCGGCGAGGGCATGGCCTGCAGCCCTTCCGGCGTGTTGAGCCACTCGCCCTTCACCTGGCCGGAGGCGGAGTTCACGCTGGCGCCCTCGCGGATGAGCCGGAAGAGGGCGCGCAGGCACTCGTCGTCCTCCAGCGCGTCCCGCACGCCGTCCGGGCCGGACTTCACCGGCAGGAGGTAGCGCTCCGTCTTGCCCAGCTCGTACACCACCTCCACCACCGCGAGGGTGAAGGAGCACGGCCCGGACTCCATGGCGGCGTGGTCCACCACCGTCACGTGCTTGATGGGCCATGCCTTGCCGCTGAACCAGCGCTGTTGCTTGAGGTAGTCCGGCAGCTTCGTCAGGTCCAGGTTCGTCACGGCGTGCTCCTCCCCGCGGCGGGCTTGTCCAACCGGAACCACAGGAACATGTAGGGGCCCATCGAGAGCTGGTAGGGCTGTCCGCTGATACGGGGGAAGGGCGTCTCGCCGATGAGCTCCACCGGCACCGCCCCCTCGTAGTCACGCAGGTCCAACACCGCCGGCTGCGCGAAGCGGGACAGGTTGCAGACCACCAGCACCGTCTGGCCCTCGTACTCGCGCACGAAGGCCAGCACCTTGCGGTTCTCCATGGAGATGAAGCGCAGCGTCCCCAGCGAGAAGACGGGGTAGCGCTGGCGGATGCGAATCATCCGCTTCACCCAGTGCAGGAGGCTCGTCTTCACGCGCTCCTGCGCCTCGACGTTGATGGACTGGTAGCCGTACACCGGGTCGGCGATGACGGGCGCGTACAGGCGCGCGTAGTCCGCGCGGCTGAAGCCCGAGTTGCGGTCACCCGTCCACTGCATCGGCGTGCGCACGCCGTTGCGGTCGCCCAGGTAGATGTTGTCGCCCATGCCAATCTCGTCGCCGTAGTAGAGGACGGGCGTGCCGGGCAGGGTGAACAGCAGGCTGTGCATCAATTCGATGCGCCGGCGGCCGTTGTCCATCAGCGGGGCGAGCCGGCGGCGGATGCCGAGGTTGATGCGCATCCGCGGGTCGGTGGCGTACTCCCGGTACATGTAGTCCCGGTCCTCGTCCGTCACCATCTCCAGCGTCAGCTCGTCGTGGTTGCGCAGGAAGATGGCCCACTGGCAGTTGTCCGGGATGTCCGGCGTCTGCTGCATGATTTCGACGATGGGCGTGCGGTCCTCCTTGCGGACGGCCATGAAGAGGCGGGGCATCACCGGGAAGTGGAAGCCCATGTGGAACTCGTCGCCCTCGCCGAAGTAGACGCGCACGTCGGCGGGCCACTGGTTGGCTTCGGCCAGCAGCATCTTCCCCTGGTATTCGGAGTCGATGGTCTTCCGCAGGCGCTTGAGGAAGGCATGCGTCTCCGGGAGGTTCTCGCAGTTGGTGCCCTCGCGCTCGAAGAGGTAGGGCACGGCGTCGCAGCGGAACCCGTCCACCCCCATGTTCAGCCAGAAGCGCATGACGTCCAGCATGGCTTCCTGCACTTCGGGGTTGTCGTAGTTGAGGTCCGGCTGGTGGCTGAAGAAGCGGTGCCAGAAGTACTGCTTGGCCACCGGGTCCCACGTCCAGTTGGAGCGCTCGGTGTCGAGGAAGATGATGCGGGCGCCCTTGTACTTGTCGTCCGTGTCGCTCCAGACGTACCAGTCGCGCTTGGGGCTCTTCGGGTCGCTGCGCGCCTCCTGGAACCAGGGGTGCTGGTCGCTGGTGTGGTTGACGACCAGCTCGGTGATGATGCGGATGCCGCGCTTGTGGGCCTCGTCCACCATGCGCTGGAAGTCCGCGAGCGTGCCGTAGTCCGGGTGGATGCCGTAGTAGTCCGCGATGTCGTACCCGTCGTCCTTCAGCGGCGAGGGGTAGTGCGGCAACAGCCACAGACAGTCGACCCCCAGGTCCTGGAGGTAGGGCAGCTTCTCGATGAGGCCGGGGATGTCCCCGTGGCCGTCACCGTTGGAGTCGTAGAACGCGCGGAGGTGCAGCTCGTAGATGAGGGCCTTCTTGTACCAGAGGGGATCCAGTTCCATACGCCTCTCGAGTTGTCACTCGTAGTAGTCGAACGCCTGTTCGGTGCGGCGGAAGCGGTACACGGCCCACACGGCCGCGGGTTGCTCGGGCGTCAGACGCACCTGCACGTCCGGGCCCTGCCACAACGAACGCTGGTCCGACATCAGCTCGTGCACCTGGTAGGTCTCGTCCGGCTTCGCGCCGAGCCACTCCATGGGCACGTGCAGCAGCGCCTCCTGCGGCGCGTACGGGTCCAGGCTCACCGCCATCAGCACCGTGCTGGCGCCGTCCGGCGAGCGCTTGCCGTAGAAGAGGACGCGCTCGTTGTTCGACTCGAAGAACTCCAGCGAGTCGTAGGAGCGCAGCGCGGGCTGTGTGCTGCGCGCGCCGTTGAGCCGCGCAATCCAGTCCTTGATGTTGCCGGGCCGGTCCAAGTCCCACGCGACGAGCTGGTACTTCTCCGAGTCGATGTACTCCTCCTTGCCCGGCAGCGGACGGCCCTCGCACAGCTCGAAGCCGCAGTACATGCCCCAGACGGAGGAGAGGGTGGCGGCCAGCGCCGCGCGCAGGCGGAACGCGCCGGGCCCGGCGTTCTGTAGCAGCTCCGGGAGGATGTCCGGCGTGTTGGGCCAGAAGTTGCCGCGGAAGTAGTCGGACACCGGAGGCTTGGTGATCTCCTCCAGGTACTCCTGAATCTCGCCCTTGAAGTTGCGCCAGGTGAAGTACGTGTACGACTGGGTGAAGCCCACCTTGGCCAGGGCCTTCATCACCTTCGGGCGCGTGAAGGCCTCGGAGAGGAAGATGACGTCCGGGTACACGTCCTGGACGCGGCGGATGAGCCACTCCCAGAACTGGATGGGCTTGGTGTGCGGGTTGTCCACGCGGAACGTCCGCACGCCCTGCTTCACCCAGTGGACGACGACGGACTCGAGCTCGGCCCAGAGCGTCTCGCGACCGGGGCCCATCCAGTCGAAGTTGACGATGTCCTCGTAGCGCTTGGGCGGGTTCTCCGCCGTCTTGATGGTGCCGTCCGGGCGGCGCTGGAACCACTCCGGATGCTCCTTCACGTACGGGTGGTCCGGCGAGCACTGGAAGGCGATGTCCAGCGCCACCTCGATGCCGTGCGACTGCGCGGCCTCCACGAAGTGCCGGAAGTCCTCCAGCGTGCCGAGCTGCGGGTGCACGGCCTTGTGGCCGCCCTCCGCCGCGCCGATGGCCCACGGGCTGCCCACGTCATCCGGTCCGGCCTTGAGGCTGTTGTTCTTCCCCTTGCGCGCGGTGCGGCCAATGGGGTGGATGGGCGGCAGGTAGATGACGTCGAAGCCGAGCTTCTGGATGTACGGGAGCCACGACTCCGCGTCGCGGAAGGTGGCGTGCGTCTTCCCGTCCCGCTTCGCGGAGCGCGGGAAGAACTCGTACCAGGCCCCGAAGCGGCCCTTCTCGCGGTCCGCGAACACCTGCAGCACCTTGTCGTAGCGCTTGGCCAGCGTGCGGTCCGGGTACGTGGAGGCGATGACGGCCAGCTCGGGCGCGAGCGCCACGGCGAGGAGCTCCGGCTCCGCGGGGCCGCGCAGCCGAACGGCGGCCTCGGACAGCACTCGCGCGTCGTCCTCGCTGGTGGCACGTGCCCGCGTGGCGGCGGCATCGAGGAGCGCGGCGCCTTCCAGCAGCTCGCTCGTCACGTCCCGGCCCGCGTCCACCTTGCGCTTCAGCTCGGATGCCCACGTGCGGAAGAGATCCGGCCAGGCTTCAATCGTGTACTCGTAGCGGCCATTGCGGGCGAGTGGGAAATCGGCTTCCCACAAGTCATTGCCCAGGAAACGCATGGGCACTTCCTGCCAGTCCGTCTGCTGGTCCTTGGGGGTGACCTGGCGCCAGCGGACGACGGCGACCAGGACGTCGTGGCCCTCCTTGAAGACATCGGCCTTGACGGTGAGACGGTCCCCGGCGACGCGTTTGACGGCGTAACGTCCAGCGTCCAGCTCGGGTCGAACTCCCTCGATGAACACGCTTCCGATTCGGTCGGTCATATCGGCTGGCGGCCCTTATAGGTCGTGGGTTGGCATTGGCCGGGCGGCGTAACGCGCGGGGCGTTGATGCAGGACGGCTTTCGCGTCGGCCGCGTTGGCCCGTGAACGTTAGGGATGGGGTCGGAAGGCGCCCACCGTGGTACTTGTGGCTGGGAACCGCCCCGCTGGTTGGGGTATCCGGAACCTGAATGGCGCCTCCCCAACCCTCCGCACAGCGAGCGAGCGACCCGGCCGCTGACAGGGACCTCCTGCGACAGGTGGCCCTGGGCAGCAGCTCGGCGATGCGCGAGGTGTACGCGCGCTGCGGTGGCAGGGCGTTCTCCGTCGTCCTGCGCCTGCTGTCCTCGCGCGCCGACGCGGAGGAGGTGCTGCAGGAGACCTTCCTGGAGGTCTGGAAGCGCGCACGCGACTTCGACCCCGAACGCGGCGGGCTGGAGACGTGGGTGACCACCATCGCCCGGACACGCGCCATCGACCGGCTGCGGGCCATGGGCACGGTAGCCCGCACGGTGGAGGGCGCGACGCACCAGCCACCTCCCGTGAGCGCGACCCCCGTGGCGCCGGATGACGCCGCGGCCCTGGGGCAGGGGCGGGTGCGCGTGCTCGCGGCCCTGGCACAGCTGCCCCCCGAGCAGCGCGAGGTGGTGGAGCTGGCCTACTTCGAGGGCCTGTCCCAGCGGGAAATCGCGGAGCGCACGGGCGACCCGCTCGGCACCGTGAAGACCCGGGCACGCCTGGCGCTGGAGAAGCTGGGCGACCTGCTGCGGGAGCTGTCGCCGGACACCGGGCCGCCAGGGTAGAGGGCGCTCGCCCGCCCGCGCGCCATGAGGCTCCTGTCCGGAGGCCGGAGGCGCTTAAGGGTTTCTTGAGGTCTTTCCGCGAGAAGGACGGTCACGCCCGAGGCACCGGGCGGATTCCCCCCTTTCGGAGGACCTGCGATGAGCAGTGACGCCAAGAGCACTCCCACTCCCGAGGTCATGACGCGGCGGCGCGTGCTGCGCGGCATGGGCCTCACCCTCGCGGCCCTGCCGCTGGCCCGGTTCGCGCTCGCCTGTGGCGAGGGGACGGAGGCCCCGGCCCCGGGCGGTGACGACGCGGGCACCGGCACCGATGCGGGCACCGGGAATGACGCGGGCAGCGGCAGCTGGGCGACCGGCGGCACCGCGGCGATGACGGCGGCCGCGTCCTATCCCGACCCGTTCGCCTCGGGCATCGGCACGGTGTGTGCCCTGACGTGCGAGGCGACCCTGGGCCCGTGCTACGCGGACACGATTGAGCGCAAGGACATCAGCGAGGGGCATGACGGGCTGCCCGTGCGGATGGTGCTCCTCGTCGTGGACGAGAGCTGCAAGCCCATTCCGGGCGCGTCCGTGGACATCTGGCACGCCGCGCCCGAGGGACTCTACTCGGGAGGCGATGCCAGCGACTTCTGCACCTCGGGCGATGCCACGGCGCGCGCCGCGCGCTGGTTCCGCGGCGTGCAGACGACCGACGCGAACGGCCGCGTCGAGTTCGATACCTGCTTCCCCGGCTGGTACAGCAGCCGCACCATCCACATCCACTTCACCATACGAGTGAACGGCAACGAGTACGTCACGTCCCAGCTCTTCTTCGACGACGCGCTGGATGACGAAATCGTCAACACCCAGCCGCTCTACAACACGCGCGGCCCGCGTGACACGACCAACTCCAACGACACCGTCATCTCGGCGGACTCGGTCGCGGACTACGTGTTCCAGACCGAGCGGATGCCCGACGGCGCGATGCTGGCGTGGAAGACCCTGGTCATCCGCTCGTCGCTCGACAGCGCGCAGTGCGCGGTGCCGGGTGGAAGCGGCGGCCCGGGTGGCCCTGGCGGTCCGCCGCCGGGGATGGATGGTGGCATGGGCCCGCCGCCCGGCTGGGACGGCGGAATGCCTCCGCCGCGGCCCTGAGGCCGGTGAACGCCTTCGCCGATTGCCTCGGGCGACGGCTTGATTCCGTGTGACGACGTGCGTACTGCCCGGAAGATGGGGCTCCGGGCAGGGCACCTCGCGTGGGAAGAGGAGGGCAGTGACATGGGGGAGCGCATCCTGCTGGTGGAGGATGACCCGCAGCTCGGCGCGCAGATTGTCGAGCACCTTCAGGGCGCCGGCTTCGAGCCCACATGGTGGAGGGAGGGCCGCGTGCTGACCGCCGAGGGCCTGCCCCGGGTGAGCCTCGTGGTGCTCGATTTGATGCTGCCGGGCACCTATGGCCTCGACATGCTCAAGTCGCTCCGGAGCTTCTCCGAGGTGCCCGTCCTCATCCTGAGCGCGCGCAATGACACGCTCGACAAGGTGCGGGCATTGAAGCTGGGCGCGGATGACTACATGACGAAGCCCTTCTGGCCGGAGGAGCTCATCGAGCGCGTGCGCGCCCGCTTGCGCCGGCCGACCTTGCAGAAGGCGGAGGCTGTCGTCGAGGTGGGGGCGCTGCGCATCGACCCGCAGGCCCACGAGGTATCCGTGCAGGGACAGCCCGTGGAGCTGACGCGCGTGGAGTTCGCGCTGCTCGCGGCGCTGGCCCGGCGACCGCGCGAGGCCGTGACACGACAGTGGTTGGTGGAGCACGTGCTGGACCCGGAGCGCGAGGGCACCGAGCGGACGCTCGATGTCCATGTGTCCCGGCTGCGGCGGAAGCTCGGTCCGCAGCATGGGGTGGAGACGGTCTGGGGCGTGGGCTACCGGCTCGTTCCCGGAGACGGCTCGTGAGGCTGCGGCTGCGGCTGGCTCTCACCGTGGTCGCGGTGACGGTCCCCGTCGTCGTGGGGATGGGGTACTTCCAGCACTCACTGCGGCAGCGCGGACAGGAAGAGGTGCTGGAGGCGTCCACGCTCGCGCGGATGCAGGCGGGGGAACGGGAGCGCTGCGAAGCCTCACCCGAGACGTGGACCGTGCGCAGGGGGCCTCCGGGGCAGGGGGCACTTCGGGAGTCCGAGCCTCGCGAGCGGACGACACCCGAGGACGAGTCCGGGCCCGGTCGGGACTCAGCGCCTCGCGAGCGCGGGCTGGACGGCAATGGCGGACCGCCTCCGGACCGCGGACCGGGACGGTCGGGACGACTTCCTCCCGGCGTTCAGCACTTTCCCTATGACGCGAGCTTCGTCTCGCGCAATCCGCGGGCTCCGGTGCTGCCGGAGGAACTCGTGCGTGGGGCTCGGGCGGGGCAGGGCACCGTCATCCTGCATTCGACGCAGGAAGGGCGGCCCATCCTCGATGTGCTGCTGCGCATGCCGTGGGATGGCGGGCCGTGCGCATACATCCTCGCCCGGCGCGAGGAGCCTCCGAGCCCACCGCTGGGGGGAATGCCGCCGCTCGAAGTGCTGGCGGTGCCCTTCTTCGCGGTGCTGGCGGTGGTGGTGGCGCTGGGCCCCGTCATCCGGCGTGTCCGGCAGCTCACCGACGAAGTGCGCACCTCCGCCGTCAGCCACTACCAGCAGCCCGTCTCGGTGCGTGGCAACGACGAGGTCGCCGAGCTGGCGCGGGCCTTCCAGGAGGCGCGTGCGGAGATTCAACACCAGCTCTCCCAGCAGGAGGCTCGCGAGCAGGCACTGCGGGACTTCCTCGCCAACACCATGCACGACGTGATGACGCCACTCACGGTGCTCCAGGGACACTTGTCCGCGATGCAGCAGCGGGTTGGCCGTGGTGAGCCCATGGAGCCGGCGGTGATGGCGTCCGCCATGGGCGAGGCGCACTACATCGCCTCGCTGGTGCACAACCTCGCGGCGGCCACTCGGCTCGAAGCGGGGGAACCGCAGTTCCAGCGTGCTCCGGTGGACCTGAACGCCGTGGTCGCTCGCGTCATCGGGCGGCATCAGCCCATTGCCCGTCAGCGGCGCATCTCGCTGGTGAGCGGCGTGCCCGAGGCGCCCGTCTGGGTGAATGGAGATGTCACCCTCATCGAGCAGGCCGTGAGCAACGTCGTCTTCAACGGCATTCACCATGGCCGCGACGAGGGGCACGTCGCGGTGGTGCTGGAGAGCACGCGCCAGGGGCGCTTCCGCCTGCGTGTCATCGACGATGGGCCGGGCATTCCCGAGGAGGAGCGTGCTCGGATTCTGGAGCGCGGGTTCCGCGGCAACGCCGCGCGGACCCGGGGCGTGGAGGGGCAGGGGCTGGGGCTCCACATCACCCGGCACGTGGCGCACGTGCATGGCTGGACGCTGACGCTAGCGCCCTCCGAGTACGGTGGGCTGGAGGTGGCGCTGGAAGGCGAGGTCAGCTGACCTCGAGCAGGCCGCGGATGTCGGCGAATATCTCGCGCCACTCCCGCTCGCTCATCTTCATGAAGCCGAAGCAGCGCAGCATGAAGACGCCTTCCGTGGCGAGGAAGGCCAGCCGTGCGCGTCGCCCCTCCGGTGTCGATACGTCGATGCCCTCCAGGCGCGACGCATACCACTCGCGGGAGTGCGTCAGGTGCTCGGGCGCATTGAGCAGGGAGGCCATCAGGCCCGCCGCCCGGTCGCCCTCCGCCTTGTCGGTGCGAGAGGTGACCTCGATATGGGCACGGAGCCGCGCCATGGGCGAGGGCGCTTCCCCGGCCAGTCGCGCAACCTCGGTGTTGAACTCCGTTCCCCAGCGCTCGTACATCGCCGCGATCAGCTGATCCTTCGTGCCGAAGCTCGACTGCACGCCCCCCTTCGAGATTCCCGCGGCCTTGGCCACGGCGTCGATCGTCAGCGCCGCGATGCCTCGCGTGCGCACGATTGTCTCCGCGGCGTCCAGCACGCGGTCCCGGTCCACCGACTGATAGCGCCCCATCTTCGCCTTCCTTGCGTTTAAATACGTTCGTATTTATAGCTGTTCCAGGTGCGTGGCAACACCGCGGTCAAGCCGTGGCGGGTGAGTGCATGGGTTCTCAGAAGAAATGGTTGGTGATGGCCGTTGTTTCCGTCGCGCTGCTGCTCATCGTCATCGACATGACGGTGCTGTACACCGCGCTGCCCGTGATGACCCACGAGCTGGGTGCGTCGGCCTCCGCCAAGCTGTGGATCATCAATGCCTATACCCTGGTCGTGTCGGGGCTCCTGCTCGGCATGGGCACGCTGGGAGATCGGCTCGGCCACAAGCGGCTGTTCCTCGCCGGGTTGGTGGTGTTTGGAGGTGCCTCGGCGTGCGCTGCCTTCTCGCCATCCGCTGCCGCGCTGATCGCATCGCGCGCGGCGCTGGGCGTGGGCGCGGCGATGATGATGCCGGCCACCCTGTCCATCATCCGCATCACCTTCACCCATGACCGCGAGCGAGCCCTGGCCATTGGCATCTGGGCCGCCGTCGCATCGGGCGGCGCGGCCCTGGGGCCCGTGCTGGGCGGGCTGCTGCTCGCGCGCTTCTGGTGGGGCTCGGTGTTCCTGGTCAACGTGCCCATCGTGCTGCTGACGCTGCCGTGCGCCTGGAAGCTGATTCCCGCGAGCCGCGGCGAGGCCTCGCGCCCCTGGGATCTGGCCGGCTCGATGCAGGTGATGCTGGGACTGGCCGGCGTGGTCTATGCCATCAAGGAATGCGGCAAACGCGCTCCGTCGTGGACCACGGCCCTGCTGACGTTCGGCGTCGGTGCGGCCTTCCTCGCGATGTTCGCGCGCCGGCAGCGCCGAAGCGCCCATCCGCTGGTCGACTTCACGCTGTTCCGCCAGCCCACCTTCGCCGCGGCGGTGGCGGCGGCGGTCATCTCCTCGGCGGCCCTGGTGGGCCTGCAGTTGGTGTTCAGCCAGCGGCTGCAGCTGGTGCTCGGCCTGTCACCGCTGCAGGCGGGGTTGTTCACGGTGCCGCTCCCCCTGGCTTCGTTCGTCGCTGGACCGTTGACGGGGCGCATCCTGGCTCGGGTGGGAGACGCCCGTGTCATGGCGACCGCCTTGCTCTGCGCCGGCCTGGGCATGGGCGGCTACCTGCTGGCGCACGATGCTCCCGTCGTCCTCCAGGTCGCGAGCCTGCTCGTGCTGGGCGCCGGTATCGGAGCGACCATGACGGCGGCCTCCAGCACCATCATGCACCGGGCGCCACTCGAGCGTGCCGGCATGGCGGCGTCCATCGAAGAGGTGTCCTACGAGCTGGGCGGTGCGCTCGGGGTGACGGTGATGGGCAGCATCCTCTCCGCGGTCTACACGGCGTCGCTCACCGTTCCAGCGGAGCTGGCCCTGCCGTCCGTGGTCCGGGACAGCCTCGACGAGGCGTTGCTCGTCGCCGAGGGGCTGCCGTCAGCGTCGGGCTTGCTCATCCGCACGCTCGCCCGGGCGGCCTTCGATAGCGCGTTCGTGGCCGTGCTGGCGACGGCCACAGGCCTGCTGCTGGCGGCGGCGGCGTGGGTGTGGCGCTGCGAC
This sequence comes from Pyxidicoccus fallax, assembly GCF_012933655.1. Taxonomy (GTDB): domain Bacteria; phylum Myxococcota; class Myxococcia; order Myxococcales; family Myxococcaceae; genus Myxococcus; species Myxococcus fallax. The sequence goes on from NZ_JABBJJ010000150.1 coordinate 13,821, forward strand.
CGGCGCGAAACCGTTCGCCAAGGTGTCCATGGGCTCGAAGCCCACCGGCCGTGAGCGGGAAGGCGGCGGGATGCACTCGCTGCGTCAGGAGAAGCGGGCCATGAAGGCCGCGAGGAGCGGGCCTCCCGCGCGGGCCTCGGCGGCGGACTTCGGACCGCCCTCCGTGAGCTGGGAGCCGAGCTCCTCCAGGGCCGGCTTCATGGCCTCGAAAGCGGTGGTCGCGTCCGCGGCGTTGTCGAAGAAGCGGTGGTGGAGCAGCCAGCCCGTCACGGAGCAGGTGATGGCGTGGAACGAGCGGGAGTCGTCCACCTCGTACGTGAGGCGCACCTGCCCGGCGAGATCCTCGTCACGCGCGATGGTGCCTCCCTGTGAGCCCATCCACCCGATGGAGCCGCCGTCCTCGTAGGGCTTCCAGCCCGCGTCCCGCTGACTCACCGGTCCACCTTCCGCGCAAGGGTTCGGCGCATCATGGTCTCCTCGATGCGAGTGCGTAAATGACGAGCGAACGAGCGTGAACGCCCCTGAACGCACGGAGCCGTGCGTGAGGCGCGTACCGGGCACCCGGGCTTGCGCCTCACGTCGGGCCTCCCCACGTTTGGAACAGGTTCCCCTGGCTGACGCCGTGCCGCCGGAGGGGGTAGGCCGACGGTGCTGAAGTCCAACCGTGCCGGGCCTGGTCGAGTCGAGACGGGGGCCCCGCGTCATGCCAGCCGAACCGCCCATCCCTCCACATGCGGAGAACGCTCCTTCGCCCGGCTCCAAGCGAGATGAGCCGCCGCTCCGCTCCGTGTCTGTCCGCCAGTCCGGGGAAATGAGCAAGGGACCTGACGTCGAGGCTGCCCCGGTCTGCTTCGCTCCCTCTCGTGAATCCGAGGGGACCGCGGTGAGTCGGGGCATCGATGAAGCGTCGCTTCGCTTCGACTCTGGCGATGCAGCCCAAGGGACGAGCAGGGGCCGGGTGATTCGGGAGGCCTGGCTCGCTCGACTGTCACCGCTCGCGGTGGGGCTGGCGACGGGGCATCTGCTTGGTGGCGTGCTGGCGCTGGGCTCACTCGCGATCCGTCGGCGCTCTCGGAGCGATGAAGCCTCGCGACGACTGGAGCCCGGAGCGGTCTCGCGGTCGGTGAGGGGAGGTGGCGGCTCGCAGCCTTCGCTGGTCCAGATGCGAGAGATGATCGGCGCTCGGGCAGGTACGACGCGCGACGCGCAGCCCATGGCCGCCAGCGTGGAGCAGGCGCCTCCGACGGGCACGGCGCACGATGCGAGGCCTGGAAGGGGAAAGAAGCCGCTCACGGGCGGGACGCATGAGGCGGCACCCAAGCCCGTCAGCGCGAAGCAACAACATCGGGCGCGCCCGCCGAAGCCCACTCGGGAGACAACGCCTCGAACAGGCACGGTGCTCAAGGCGTTGTCGAAGCTCGTCAGGCGCGGAGATGAGACGGACGCGGCGGCTTCCGGTGGCGAGGGCACACGGAAGCGCCTCTCGGCCAAGGCGCTGAATCAGGAGGCAAAGAGCACCGGCAAGCGCGAGCGCGGGCGGAAGGCTCGCACCTCGGTCCAGCGCGCGGCTCCACTCAAGACGGTGAAGAGCAGGGACGGACGGAAGCGCTCGCTCGTCCTGGCCGGCGGTGGCGGCATGCGCGCGGCCTGGCAGGCGGGAGCACTTCGCGCTCTCATCGACGCGGGCATCGTCTTCCAGCATGCCGACGCCACGTCGAGCGGCATCCTCAACCTCGCCATGTGGCTGTCCGGCCTGTCGCCCGACGAGTTGTGTGCCCGATGGCGGACGTTGCCCGTGCGGGACTTCCTCTCCTTCGCCGCACCTCGCCAGTCGCTGGACCTGCTGGACGTGGAGGCCCTGGGAGACGCGGAGCGGCTCGTGCACCGCGTCCTGCCGCACCTCGGCGTGGACCCGTCCGCCATCCGCGCGAGCATGCTCCTGGATGGCACCTTCAACGTCTGTGACTTCGCCCGCAAGGTGACCGAGACCGTCCCGCACACCCGCGTGGACCTGGACCTGCTCGTGGCCGGACTCTCGCCCCCCGTCCTCATGCCTCCCGTGAACCGGGACGGCACGCTCTACACGGATGCCCTATGGAGCCAGCATGACAACCTGATGGAGGCCGTGCGTCGGGGCGCGGACGTCATCTGGGTGCTGTGGTGCATCGGCAACACGCCTGCCTATGGACGCGGCCTCCTCACGCAGTACTCCCACCTCGCCGAGCTGAGTGCCAACGGCGCGCTCTTCGCGGAGCTCGACCGCCTCCGTGAAATCAACGAGCGCATCCTCGCCGGCGAGAAGGTCATGGGCCACGAGCGCCCCATCGCCGTCCACCTCGTGAAGCCCGAGCGCCCGCTGCCGCTCGACACCGACGTCTACGACGGGCACGTCACCGCCGCCTCGCTCATCGACATGGGCTACTCGGATGCGTGGCGCTACCTCGACGTGCGCGGCGAGCAGGGCCTGCCGCTCACTCCGGAAATCACCCTCACCACCGAGCCCCGTCCCGACCTGACCTTCCGCGAGTCCCTCACCGGCCCCTTCACCCTGGGCCCCACGGACCCGATGGCTGGCGCACTCGACCCACGGGCCCGGCCGCTCACCCTCCACCTCACCATCAGCGTGGCGGACATGGACGCCTTCGTGACGGACATCCGTCACTCCGCCCGGCTGGTGGCGCGGCTCGACTTCGCACCCTTCGGCATGGACATCCCGGTGCGCCAGGGCAGCTTCAACATCTTCCATTCCCAGGACGACCCGCGCACGCGACGGATGACCTATGGCCTGCGCTTCGCTCACGACGGACGCGAGTACTTCCTGGAGGGCACGCGCACCATCCCCGCCGCCCACGGGGCCCGGCTGTGGAAGGACACCACCCGGCTCTTCTGCCAGCTCCACGAAGGCCGCGATGCGCGCGGCCCCGTGGTGGGCGCTGGCGTCCTCACGCTCGGCGCGCGGCAGATCCTCCAACTCATTTCCAGCATGCACCCGGCACGGCGCGGCGCCGCGGGGCTCACCGCCATGGCTCGCTTCGGGCGGTTCTTCCTCGGTCCGCTCTGGGAGCGCTATGCGCCGCTCGCCCGGGCGCACCCCGGAGCCGTCGAGCCAACGACTCCCGTGAAGCAGCGGGCCGGCGCGCCCTTGGTGTGACGGAGGGGGAAGCGAGCCAGCGCGGACCTCACGGAAGCGAGCCACGGCCTCTCTCTGGTGAGGGGAAGCCCGAGCAGGGCGCCGGAGTCGAGCCGGCGAAGCAGCGGGCGAGCTGGATTCCTGGAGGTGATGCCATGTCCGAGCCTCTGACATCCGATGTCCTCGCGGTGCCCGGCAGGAGCGAAGCACCCCGTCGGTCCGCGCCACCCGGACGTCGCATGGTCTCCTGGTACGACCCGAGCGTCCTCGCGAAGACGGGCCTCAAGGCGCTCCTGTCGAGCACCATCGGCAAGCAGGCCGACCGGCGGTTGCTGGACGCGGTGGCCTCGCCGCAACCGCTCTTCTTCGACTTCTCCGTGGACGACGCCGGGCGTCCCCGCGACGAGCTGTGGCTCGACTACGTGTCAGACCTCGGTGACGGCTGGGACAGCACCTATGCCGTGGCGCTCGCGGTGGCGCAGCAGGAGCTGGTGCTGAAGGAGCCGTCCGGTGTCACGCACGCGACGCGGGCCGGCGAGGTGCTCGTCTTCGGCGGCGACGCGGTGTACCCCACCGCGAGCCTGGACGAGTATCAAGCCCGCACCGTGCGCCCCTACGAGGCCGCGCTGCGCCATGGCCGCGCGCCCCCGCACCTGTTCGCCGTGCCCGGCAACCATGACTGGTACGACGGGCTGGTGTCCTTCCTGCGCCTGTTCTGCCAGGGCCGGCAGTCCAAGGCGTGGCGCACGCACCAGCGGCGCAGCTACTTCGCGCTCAAGCTGCCTCGCGGCTGGTGGCTGCTGGGAACGGACATGCAGCTCGAATCGGACCTGGACGCCGCGCAGGTGACGTTCTTCGAGAACGTCGCGGAGCAGATGGGCGACGGGGACCGCGTCATCCTCTGCAACGCGGAGCCCGCGTGGATCTACCAGCAGGTGAAGCCCGTCGCCGGGCGCGCCTTCCTGGACAACAACCTCGACTTCCTCCAGGACATGGTGCTCGGCAAGAAGGTGAGCGTCTTCCTCGCGGGAGACCTGCATCACTACCGGCGCCACGAGAACGCGGAGGGTCAGCAGAAGATCGTCGCGGGCGGCGGCGGCGCCTTCCTCCATCCCACCCACCTGCCACGCGTGGACTCGCGTCCAGGAGGGTTCGAGCTGAAGGAGAGCTACCCCCGCACCGAGGTGTCCCGGCGCATCACCTGGCGCAACCTCGGGTTCGTCGCCCACAACCCCTGGTTCGGCGTGTTCATGGGCTTCGTCTATGCGCTGCTCGGCTGGGGGCTCGCGGCGGACCTGAATGCCACCGGGACGTCCCACACCCTGGGCTCGGTGCTGGCGGGCGCCATCGAGAACACCGGCTCCATGTTGATGGGCGCGGTGCTGCTGCTGGGCATGTACGGCTTCGCCGACACGCGGCGCGGAAGTGGGTGGCGGCGGGGCGCGGGCATCCTCCATGGCGCCGTCCACCTCGTGGCCGCGCTGCTGCTCACCTGGGCCGCGTCCGCCCTGGCCGGAAGGCTGGTGGGCCCCAACGATTCCCTGGGCCGCGACGTTGCCAGCGGCCTGCTGCTGTTCGTCAGCGGATTCCTGGTGGGGCCCACATTGATGGGCGCCTACCTGGTCGTCTCGCTCAACGTCTTTGGTTGCCACCCCAACGAGGCCTTCTCGTCACTGGCCATCCCCGACTGGAAGAACTTCCTGCGGCTGAGAATCGACAGGGAAGGGCGGCTGACCGTCTATCCGGTGGGAATCCGTCGCGTGCCGCGGGCCTGGAAGCCCGGGGAGACGGTGCGCGAGCCGGAGTGGGTGGCTGACCCGAAGGACACCCGGGCCACACCTCCGGAATTGATAGAGCCCCCCATCGTCCTGGGAGCGACGAAGACCCCACCCGGGGAGGTAGGGAAGGAGCGCAGACAACAATCCCAAACGCGGACGTTTGTGCCGGAGGACGCAACGTCCTAACCTCCCGTTTCCATGAAGGCGATTCTCGTCTCCCTGTTCCTCCTGGGCGCGGCGCCGGACGGCAACGCCCCCGCTCTTCCGCCTGAGGCGCTCGCCGCGCCTCCCGTCGCGGACGACTCTCCCACCGCGTGGGCGTGCACCATCGACACCCTGCGCGCGGGCAAGGAGTGCGTCTTCGAGGCCGACCTGTCCTCCGGCGGCCCCAGCGAGAGCCAGGACACGGCCAACAAGAAGACCCTCCAGGAAGCCGCCCGGGCGCTGTGCTCGGAAGCGGTGGGCAACATCCGTGAGGGCCGGCCGGACGCGACGCTCACCACCCTGTGCGAGCGGCGCTTCACCACCGCCGTGGACCAGTGCGGCCTGGACGGCACCGCGTCCGTCATCGACGCCAAGGGGCGCTTCGCTCCAGGGGCTCGCGCCTGCTATCGCGCCCTGTCCAGCGTGCTGCAGGAGGTGCAGCTCATGGCCACGGTGGCGTCTCCGTGCTGCGAGTGCGCGGCCCGCGCGGGCTGCCCCGGCACTGGTGACCGCTGCTACGCCGACGTCTCGCAGCAGGCCTCGTCTCCCGCCGCGCTCGCGTGCATGAACGACCGCTGCTCGGACGCGTGCTCCATCGTGCTTCCGTCCGCTTCGTCCGGCTCGCGGTCCGCGCCCTCGGCGCGCGAGCGCAACACGTCCTCCGCCAGCTCCGGCTCCGCCTCGCTCTAGGAGTCACCTCCCATGCTCCGTCATTCCTGGATGCTTCCCACCTGGGCCTTGCTGGGCTCGCTCGCCGCCGGCTGTGGCGCGTCGCACTCGCACGTGACGTGGACGGAGGAGCCGCCCCGCCGCGAGGAGGCCGCCGTCGCGAAGAAGTCCGCCGCCGAGGAGCCGCATCCGCCCAGCGCCCTGCAGGACCCGAAGGCCTTCGCGGCCCGCTATCCCAACCCCGCGCTGTGCGAGGCCGCCGCGCGCCGGCTCCAGGGCCAGTCGCGTGAGGAGGGCTGGGCCGGGCTCAAGGCGTGCATCGAGTACACGCCCTTCACCCAGCTCAAGGCGCTGCTGGGCCGCGCCTGGGCGGAGGACCTGCGCGTGCGTCCCGAGGGCGCATCGCTCATCGCGCGCGTGGTGGCCCAGCGCGGCGGCAGCGTCTCCGGCGAGCTGCAGGCGCTCCAGCAGCAGCGCATCCCCATCTTCTCGCTGTCTTCCGCCATGGACCGGCCGGACACGTACAAGGGCCGCTACGTGCTGCTGCGCGCCCAGGTCGCCGACCAGCGCACGGAGGGCGAGCGCCCCACGGTGTGGCTCGTGGAGCACAGCCTCAGCTCCGTCGAGACGAACGCGCCGGTGGGTTACGGCGAGCGCTCCGATACGCTGTCTTCCTACTCCGGTGACCTGGACGGGCAGACGCAGTTCACCGGCCCCGGGCGCATCGGCGGCACGGTGACGAATCGCCAGCGCACGGACCGGGTCGCGACGCGGCGGCACTTCGACAACATCTCCGACGAGACGGGGCGCGAGGCGCTGGGACGGCTGCCTCAAGCGGACCCGTTCCTGGAGACGCGCCGCGACTACGTCATCCTCGCGCGCTTCGACGGCATGCGCATGATGTCCGGCGGCGCCGACACCGAGGAAGAGGCGCCCCGCATCCCGGTGCTGACCATCGTCAGCTACCACCCGCCGCATCCGCTCGTCGTCTACTGAGTCGGGTTGCTTCGGTCACCGCCGCCCGCCGATAGAGCAGGGCGGCGGTGATTGTCGTCCGCGCTCCTTCGCATTCCGCTCGTCGAGGGCACATCCAGGACGCGGGATGCATCCGGTGGCGACGACTCCTCGCTCCTGAATGAAGCAGGAAGGGGCATCGGCCAGCTCCCAATCCGCGGAACGGAACCTCCATTCCGAGAGGGCCTGCTGGACCACAGGCCGCCCCGGCCGGAACGGAACCTCCATTCCACAGGCACGGTGGCGGTGAATCTCTCCGTGCACGCTCGCTGCGTCGGCTCGGTTTGCATGAGCCTGGAATGCGCGGGCATCGCCGCACGCCAGCAGGGCAGGGTGGCACTTCTCCGCGAATGCTCGCCATGCGGGCCCGGTATGCGTGAGCCCGGCTCGCACTCCCACCGCCGCGCGCCGGTTCGGTCTGGCGGCCTGTGCGCGCGTGGCCGGCGCGGAAGGTGCGCAGAGCGGTACCGGCTTCCACTTCTATCTCGCGTGAGCCCGCACCCCGCACCCAATGCCGTACGTGATTGCTGACGGGCAGGAAGACACGACGAAGCTTGAATGCGCCTGCATTCGCCTCCGCAGCCACCCGTGCCCCGCGGGCCGGCGCACGCGGAATGGAGCTTCCGTTCCAGCTGGCGGAGGCCGCCCCTGACGCGGTTGGGGTAGTCCCTGGCGGAATGGAACTTCCGTTCCGGGCAAGGCCCGGGAGCTGGCCTGCGCGTGTCGGTGGCTCCCAGCATGGGGCCGTGGACTCGCGAGGGTCGCGTCCGCGCTGGCCTGCGCGTGCGAGCAAAAAAACGAGGCGCCGGGGAGCACGCCCCGACGCCTCGCCCGGGTCGGCCCCGCGCCGACCCAACTGCACCTGTTACGCGCCTCGCGCTACTGCTGCTCCGCCTGCGCGCTGATGAGCGTGAAGGCCTGCGTGATGTCCTTGCCGGAGCCCAGCTCCACCGTCACCGGACCGGCCGGCGACGTGGTGAAGGTGATGCCGGCGGGGCCCGCGATGCTGAGAGAGAACGTGCCCGGGATGAGGAACTTGAAGCTCGCCTCGAAGGTGCCGTCGCCGTTGGTATCGGCCAGCACCAGCTCCTCACGGCTGCCCGCGGCGTTGATCATCACCGCGCGGAAGTCCGCGAGCGTCACCTGATGGTCGTCCACCGTCGGCAGCGTCACGCCGCCATCCTTCGTCAGCGTCACGTTGATGCTGCCCGAAGCAGTCACCTCGGCGGCCTTGATGACCGGGCGCATCACCCAGCGGCCCGAGTTGCCGGCCTCCTTGCCGAAGCTCTGCGCCACGTCGAAGTCCACCAGGAGGATCTTCTGCTCACCCTCGATGGAGAGCTTCTCGCTGAACTTCACCTTCAGGCCCGAGGAGCCGAAGCTCGGCATGTGCAGGCGGCCGTCCACCCGCGCACCCTCGGGCAGCCCGGCGTAGTCGTCGGAGGACGCGAAGAGGGTCGTGGAGTCGTCCGCGTTCTTCACCTCGATGTAGCCGCCGGTGATGACGAAGCGGATCTCCGAGTAGTCACCGTTGGGGACCACCGCCTCGGACACCAGCTCCGAGGTCTTGTTGGCCAGCTCCAGCAGGCTCACCGTGACGGGCTCGTCGAGCAGCACCACGCGGCCGCCCTTGTCGTCACCGCCGGCCTTGCCGATGTCGCCGCCGTTGTCGTCGTCGTTGTCGTCGCCGTCGTCGTCACCCTTGAGGTAGATCTCCGAGATGGTGACGACGGCGGTCTTGAGGTTGTCGCCCGGAGCATCCGTCATCAGCACGGTGACCTTGCCCTCACCGCCGCCACAGCCCATCAGGGGCAGCAGGGCAACGGTCAGCAGGGCAGCGAAGCTCGAGCGAAGGCGTGAAATCAGCGGCATACGGTCAGTGACTCCAGCAGGGGCTCCGTCACTCCCGGAGCCTTTCGGCTGCTAGAGACCCGCCCGTGAAATGAACGGCCACGCCGTTTCACGCCCGAAACCGGAGACCTGCCTGGTTCAGCGTGACTGAAGAAATCCAGATGCTATTTCTGCTCGGTACCGGACGGCGCCGGAGCATCCCGGGATGGGGTCCCTGCATAGAGCTCCACCTGGTCCGCGACGAACTGGCCGTCCTTCTCGTCGTAGGTGGTGCGGATCTGCGCGCCCTCGCGGAGCTGACCGCGGGTGACGGGCTGACCCTCGCTCATGAAGCGCGTGTCCTGCTCCACGCGGAACGGGCGCTCGATGCCGTTATCGTCGCGGACGGTGAAGCTGTTGCCGCTCAGCGAGGTGATGGTGCCGAAGAACTCCTGCTCGGCGAGGTCCTCTCCGCCGATGGCTCCCTGGCTCTCGGAGACGGCTTCCTGCTTCGCCTGGCGCTCATCACCGAGCCGGCCGCTCTCGGTCTGCACGCTGTCCTTGCACGCGGTCATCCCCAGGCCCGCGGCCACCAACACCCACGTCCACTGGCGCATGTACGCACCTCCCCGTTCCCCTAAAGATGGGGCGCGGGCAGGCGGGCACAACCGGGACGCATTCCGGCATCCGCAGTCCTGCCCGATTCCATGGCAGGCAGGGCACCATCGCAGCGGGGCGAGACGGCGGGAGCGGCATGGGACTCGGGCAGGGAGGGGGCCGTGCGTCGCGCTTTCCCGGTCGCCCATGCATCCGGTAGCGCGAGCTTCTCGCCCGAGTCCCGCAGGCGCCAGGTGGCGTAACCGAACGCGCCCGGCTCCGCGTAGAAGGCGTCCAGCTCCGGGTCGCCCCGGAAGAGCGGGTCCTCGCGCAGCCGGCCGTCGAGGAGGACCAGGTCGATGCGCTGGCGGCGCAGGTAGTCGGTGAGGGACTCCTCCGCTCGCTTCGTCCACGGGGGCACGCGGCGGAACGGCGCGCCCAGGTACACGGACACGCCGCCTTGCGCGTCCAGCACGTTGACGGTGTCCCCGGCCCGGATGCGCGCCTCCAGCCCGAGTGCGCGGAGTTCCCGCACCCGCTGCAGCTGCGGCCTCACCACCCGGGAGGGCCCACCCTGACGGGCCACGAGGTCCGGTACCGCCAGCACCAGCACGCACGCCAGCGCCGAGGACAGCCCCAGGGCACCGGGCCCGGTGGCGAGCCGCTCAGCGAGGCGCCCACCCCCGCGCGTCACCGCCGAGGCCAGCGCCGCCAGCACGCCCAGGCCCAGCAGCCCCTGGTGCACGAGGTAGTGCTGCCGGGGCTGGATGAGCATCACGGACGCCGCCACGGGCAGCAGCACCGCGCACGTCGCGACGAGCACGCGCACCACCCGGGGGCGCCGCAGGGCCCGGCCGAGCCGACGCCCATTCGCCACCAGCGTCCCCAGCGGGAGTCCCACCGCCAGCGCGAGCAACAGCAGGTGGCCCCATTCCTCCCGCTTCCAGGGGCCGCTCCCGGACAGTGGCGAGGTGCCGCCAGGGCCCGCGGCGAACATCTTCAGCGACTCCCTCGGGTAGCGCCCCAGGTTCTGTCCCACGTGCGTGAGCACCGCCCCCGGGTTGGCGCGCGCGGCCTCGCCCAGGGTGTCCACGCCGTCGCCGAACACCTCGCGGATGACGGTGCCGCACTCGCTCCACGGGTTCACCGGGAAGCCCGTGCGCTTCACGTGGTTGTCCGCGAAGTGCTGGCAGAACGCGTAGAAGCGCCGGTTGCTGGTGTTGCCGAATGGGTTGCCCATCACCTCCATCAGCGCCAGCGCCGCGAGCCCGTACGCCGCCCCCGCGCCCACGGCCCGGGGCCACCGCGAGCGCTCCTTCCACACGCCGCGCGCGAGCAGTCCGGCGAGCAGCGCGGACATGAGCAGGAACGACAGGAAGTGTTCGGGACGCGCGAACGAGGCGACGAGCAGGCCCAGCCCCACGAGCGCGCTCGCGGCCACGGCGGAGCGGACCCGTGACGCGGCGATGAGCGACAGCAGGATGACGAGGAACGCGAGCAGGGTGGGGCGCGGCAGGACGTGCGGCGCCATGGACAGCAGGTACGCCGCCGCCCCGGCCAGGGCGAGCCACGGCCGTGCGCCCACTCGCCGGAGGAAGACGTAGCCCGCCACGGTGGTGAGGAGGATGAGCAGCCGGGCGTTGCCGTAGAAGAGGTCCACCGGGTCCGGCCACACGCGCGCCAGCACGAGGTACCAGACCGAGTACAGCGGTCCCCACTCCGGATCCGGCAGCCCGCGCACCGGCAGCAATTGCGCGCGGTGGAGGTAGTCCGCCTCGTCCCACAGGCCCAGGTCGAGCACGCCCTCGACGCCGCGCCCCAGCTTCACGCACGCCAGCACGAGCGCGGCGAGGCAGATGGCCTCCACGAGGAGGGACGGAAGCCGCTGCTGCGCGGGAGAGGGGCGGAGTGGGGCGTCCACGGGCTCACGGGGGAAGAGACGTGTGACGTCCCATGGCTACCAGAGCGCGGAAGAGCGGATCCACGCGGTGGGCATGAAGTGACGGGCAGCGGACACGAACAGCCGGCGGGCCCGGCTCAGGGGGCCTCCCTTTCGACGAAGGGCAGCACCGGCGAGGTGAACAGCACGTCACGCGGCACCACCGCCGACGGCTCCACGTGGGCCTCCACCGCCGCCCGCGAGTCCAGCCACCGGCACGTCTGGGGAAAGCCCACGAGGTCCTTGAAACACTCCGGGTTGAGCGCCACGCGCAGCACGTGGTCCTTCGCCTCGGCCAGGTGCTCCACCGTCGGGTGGGCATCCACCACCGTGACGCCACGCTCGCGCAGGGCCTGCTTGAGCATTCTCATCTCGGACGGAATGAATGGGCCCGCCCCCGGGGGCAGCAGCACGAGGTACGGACGCGTCAGCGCCTCGGCGCCCGGCATGTCGGGCGCGGGCCTGCCGCTGGCGCCCAGCACCGCGGGCAGTCCCAGGGAGACGGCCTCCCCGCGCGCATCCCGGGTGGCGAAGAGGTAGAGGGGCACCTCCGTCACCGCGCCGTGGCGCCTGGCAGAGGTGTTCCAGGTGAAGCCTCCCGCGCCGAAGTCGAGGTACGTCACGCGCCGGCCTCGCAGCCACACCTCGCCCGTCCTCGGGGTGGCCACCGCGTCACCGGAGAGGGGCCGGACCGGGGTGCCGCCCTCGGTCGCCACGGGGGCCACGTCCGCCGGCGCGAGCGGCGCGAGCAGCCCGCCGCCCCGGAACATGAGCAGTCGCGCGGCGAAGAGGTCCACGACGCTCGTGTAGCGGTCCGGAGGCGTGCCCTCCGGGACGACGACGTAGGTCTTCTCCCAGAAGGGACTGTAGAAGACGCTGTCCTCGCCGATGTCCACCAGCGGCAGCGCGCCCTCCAGCCGGTGCGCCTCCGGGTGGGCCGCGTCGTACGCGGTGACGAGCACGTACCAGGGCTGCACCCAGACCTCCGGCATGTGCTCCCAGACCTCCAGCACGGCGAAGGCCACGGGCCTCCCTTCGCGGAAGGCGGGGAGGACGTTGAAGCCGTCCCGCCCCTCGGCCTGCACGCGCTCCAGGCGGTGGTAGGGCGGTGACCATTGCGGCAGCGGCCGCCCGCGCGGAGTGAGCCACTCGGTCGCGGCGGTGCCCCCGGGGAGCGCGCGTCCGGCGATGGCCCGCTCGCGCAATTGCCGCAACGTCCAGATGCGCGGCGCCACGCCCACCGGAGCGTCAGCGTCTTCCCGCGACCCACACCCGGTGGACGGGAGCGCGGCGAGCAGGGACAGCACCGCGAGCAGCAAGCATTGGGAGGGGCGGGGAAGCATGGCAGCCCCCGAACGCTGCGCACGTCCGGTGCGGCCACAAGGCGCACAGCCCTGGCGTCCGTCCCCAGGGCTTCAGGCAGCCAACGCGGTCATCGCGACCGCGCGGGCCGAGCCTCCCGGCGGTCGCAGGGGAGTGGAGGCTGGCGGACTCAGGACGAGGACGCGTCGAGGCCGTGCTTGCGCAGCAGCTTGCGCAGGTACACGCGGTCGATGCCGGCCTCTCGCGAGGCGCGGGACACGTTGCCTTCGCAGCGCTCCAGGAGGGTGCGGAGGTAGTCCCGCTCGAAACCCTCGATGAGCCGCTCCTTGGCCTCCTTGAAGGGGAGGTCCAGGGCCATGGGCACCGTGTTCTCGTCGTCGTCCGGCGCGGCGCCCCGGACCTGGAGGGGCACGTCGGGGATGTCCGGCAGCGCCTCCTCGCCCAGGTTCACCACGCGGTCCACGACGTTGCGCAATTCGCGCACGTTGCCGGGCCACGGGTACTGGGCCAGCAGCGCGCGCGTCTGGTCCGACAGGGCGCTGGGCGGACGGCCCATGCGCGACAGCACGGTGTCGATGAGCAGGGGAATGTCTTCCAGGTGCTCGCGCAGCGGCGGGAGCACGACGCGCAGCACCGCGAGCCGGTGGAACAGGTCTCCCCGGAAGCGGCCGTCCTTCACCGCGCCCTCCAGGTCCTGGTGGGTGGCGGCCACCACGCGCACGTTGACGGTGCGGTAGTCGTTGGCGCCCACCCGCTTCACCTGCCGGCGCTCCAGGGCGCGCAGGAGACGCGGCTGCACCTCCAGCGGAAGCTCGCCCACCTCGTCCAGGAAGAGGGTGCCCCCGTGCGCGCGCTCGAAGGCGCCCGCGCGGTCCGTGTTGGCGCCGGTGAAGGCCCCCTTCACGTGGCCGAACAGCTCGCTCTCCAGCAGCGAGGGGGCGATGCCCGCCAGATCGACGATGACGAAGGGCCCCTTGCTCCGGGAGCTGTGGGAGTGGATGGCCTCCGCGCACAGCTCCTTGCCGGTGCCCGTCTCGCCCTGGATGAGCACGTCCGACTCGCCCGCGGCCAGCCGCTCCAGCAGCGTGAAGACCTCGCGCATGCGCCGGCTGCCGCCCACGAGCCCACCGAAGGAGTCGCGCGTGGACAGGGGCATCGAGCGCGCCTTCTCGCCCTCGGGCACGAGCTTCAGCTCGGTGGTGCCCAGCGTGAGGACCGCGCCCGGGCGGACCTCCAGCTCGGAGAAGCGCATGCCCTCGCAGAACGAGCCGTTGCGCGAGCCCGGGTCCACCGCCCGCACGCCGTCGTCCCGCACCTCCAGGACGAGGTGCTGGCGCGACACGGCCCGGTCCGGCAGCACGATGTCCGCATGCTGCTCGGAGGAGCCGATGCGATGGCTCCCGGGAAATAGCGGATACGTCCTGCCAGCATCCGGACCCGTCAGCACCGCCAGCCGCATGCGGACGCGAGGGGTTCGGATGGCCGGAAGGGCATCGGTGCGGACCAGCTCATCCCCGTCGTCGTCACCCAGACTTGCCACGGCGCGCAACATAGCACGGGGGCCGGCTGGCGCACCGCCTGGGATTTCCAGGGGTTGGGCAAGAAGGTCCTCCTCCTGGAGCAACAGTCACGGTGATGCGGACACACGGCGGCCCACGGCTGGGGGACTTAGCAACTCCCCCGTCAGGGCGGTACGGTAGCGCCCGCCATGGAAAGTGAGCAGGGCATGAAGTTCGGCCGGTACGAGCTCCTGAGCCGTCTCGGTCGGGGGGGAATGGCGGAGACGTGGCGTGCCCGGCTGGTGGGCGCCGCCGGCGTCACCAAGCCCGTGGTCATCAAGAAAGTCCTCTCCGAGTTCGCCAACGACAAGGAATTCATTTCCATGTTCATCAGCGAGGCGCGCATCTCCGCCACGCTGTCCCATGGCAACGTGGCCCAGGTCTTCGACTTCGGTCGCGTGGATGGCGAGTACTTCATCGCCATGGAGTTCGTGGACGGCCAGCCGCTCCACCGCATCCTCAAGCGCGCGCAGCGCTCCGAGCTGCCCTGCCTGCCCACGCCCATCGCGACCTATATCGCCCTGGAGATGTGCCGGGGCCTGCGCTACGCGCACACGCGCAACGACGAGAAGGGCGCGCCGCTGGGCATCGTCCACCGCGACATCTCCCCGGACAACGTCCTCATCAGCTACGAGGGCGACGTCAAGATCGTCGACTTCGGCATCGCCAAGGCCCGCTCGCTGCGCAGCTTCGACACCGCGCCGGGCGTGGTGAAGGGCAAGTACCTCTTCTTCTCACCAGAGCAGGCGCGAGGCGAGGAGGTGGACGCGCGCACCGACGTGTGGGCCACCGGCGTGGTGCTCTTCAACATGCTCTGCGGGCGGCTGCCGCTGGAGGGGCAGGAGCACGTGGTGATTCAACAGCTGAGGGGCGGCTCGCCGATGCCGCGCCCCCGCGACGTGCGGCCGGACCTGCCCGCCCGGCTGAGCGCCATCCTCCAGAAGGCGCTCGCGGTGAAGAAGGAGGAGCGCTTCGAGTCCGCCAACGAACTGGAGAACGCGCTGGCCGGCTTCCTCTACACGGCCGCGCCGCGCTTCTCCTCCATGTCCGTGGCGCACCTGCTGCGCGAGCTGTTCCGCACGGAGCTGACCGCCGAGGGACGCGACGCGAAGGTACCCGCGTCCTTCCTGGAGGAGCTGTCCGTCTGGCGCGCTTCTCCGATACTCCGGCCCACCGAGCCCGCCCGGCTCGTCCCGATGACGGGCGAGCTCCAGACCCAGGAGAGCCCCACCGACGAGCATCCGCCGGGCCCTCCGCGAGCGCCAGTCACCCAGGAGCGCCGCGTCCCGGAGGCCGGGTCCATCACCGATGGCCTCGGCGTGTCGCACGTCCTGGCGGCCGCCGGCATCGTGGCCGTGCTGGTGGGGGGCTGGGTGGCCTTCGACAGGATTGGCGCGGACTGGCGGATGCCCGAGCGGAACACGCCCCCCTCCGGCCCTG
>NZ_JABBJJ010000151.1 GCF_012933655.1 Pyxidicoccus fallax
CGTCACGGTGGGGTGACGGCTGTGGGGCGGATGGAGCCCGCCTGGAGACCCGGAGACCTTGCGCTCGGGGAGGGGGCGCCCCATGGTTGGCAGTGGCATGCCCTACCGTCGAGCGACCCGACATGTGACTGGCCCGGATGGAACCCGGGTGGCGTGGCATCTCCACTTCGGGAGCGTGCGCGAGGAGAGCGCGGAGGCGGAGCTGGCGGACCGGCGGACGGTGTTGCTGACGAACGGGATTGGCACGACGGAGAACTTCTGGCGGTACATCGTCGGGAGCCTGGAGCAGGACCACCGGGTGGTGCACTGGGACTACCGGGGGCACGGCGGGAGCGAGAACTCGCGGAGTGGGGACTACCGCATTCCCGTGCACGTGGATGATTTGGAGCGCGTCACGGAGGCGGTGATGGCGCAGGGGGACGGGCGGCCGCCGCTGCACGTGGCGTTCTCGATGGGGGTGCGCGTCCTTCTGGAACTCTACCGGAAGCGGCCGGACCTGGTGCCGGCGATGACGCTCATCGCGGGGACGCCGGGGGCACCGGGCTCGGGGGTGGACAGGTGGGTGCCTCGGGCGATTCTGGCGGCGACCCGAGGCGTCTTCCGGGCGATGACGCCCGCGCTGCCAGTAGCGGCGCCGATGGCGCACGCGGTGATGGGCAGCCGCTTCGCGTACCCGCTGGGCCGGGCCGTGGGAGCGCTCCGGGCGCGGGCGCCGAGGGCCGACATCGACGAGTTCATGAAGGCGCTGCGGCGGATGAGCCCGGAGGCGTACTGGTACACGCTGCGGGGGCTGGCGGAGGGACACGCCTGGGACGTGGTGCCCGGGGTGCGCGTGCCCACGCTCATCATCGCGGCGCGCGATGACACCCTCGTGCCGTTCAGGGAAATGGAGCGCCTGAGGGATGCCATGCCTCACGCGCACTGGATGCGGGTGGATGACGCGGGCCATGCCGGGCTGCTGGAGGCGGGGACGGAGATTGCCGATGCCGTCCGCGGCTTCCTCGTGCAGCACGGCATGGAGCCGCCGGGCGTGGGCCGTGCGTCCGAGGCGGATGGGCCCGTGGATCCGCTTCCGGGGTGAGGAGGCGGGCTCATTTCCCGCCGCTCTGAACCGAGCCTGCTCCTGGCGAGGACGTGTATTGGCACCCAGGATGACTGGCCGTGGTACGGAGACGCAGCACAGCCCTGCGCCATAGCCTCCTCAGTCATACTCTTTGGTGCGTAATATGTTGCTCACCAGCTTTCGACTCCAAAACTACAAGAGCTTCTTGGAGCATCCTCCCATTGCTTTTGGACCTGGATTCAACATCATCACGGGCAAGAACAACGCCGGGAAGACAGCCCTGATCGAAGGACTGACTCTCAAGTTTAGCAACAAGCCACACAGGAGTTCCAAGACCGTCCCGACCCCTGCTCATAGGCTTTCGACAGGTTCGGCAGCCTACTTCAAGGTGGCTGCGAGCCGAGAGGAGCTGATCGAGCTCATGCTGAATTCGGACGAAATGCTGTTCATGCCCTATCCGGCCAAACTGGGGGGCGACAGTCCTGGTAGAGCGGTGTTTGACCTCGTTACTTCGAAGGAGCGGATTGAAGTAGCGCTTTCATACGATCCAAACAGCCCAAAGCTTAGAGAGGTCGGTAACCCTTCGTTGGGGCTCTACGCCTCGGACGTGGCCAGCAGAGGGTGGGTGTTGTTGCCCGGCAGGAATAGCAGCAGCGGAGGGCGGCAAAGTCACAACATTGGCGCAGGCAATACTCTTTGGTTGGGAGATGCTCTGGGGCGGCTGTTCATCTCGCGCCTTTACGTCTTCAGAGCGGAGCGCCTCAATATTGGCAAGGCGCCCGTTGGGGCCACGCGTCTACTTGCTCCAGACGCAAGTAATCTACCCGAGGTGCTTGGAGTCCTGCAAGGCAACCCCGCTAGGTTTGAGAGATACAATCGCCTTGTAAGAAGAGTCTTTCCTCAGGTCGAACACGTGACTGTCCGCCCCGTCGATGGCGGGAAGGCCGTCGAAATCCTGATCTGGAATGAAAGTCCTCAAAGGGAGCGAGAGGACCTCGCGGTTCCTCTCTCCGAAAGTGGGACCGGCATCGGGCAGGTTCTCGCGATGCTATATGTCCTGGTGACGGCGGACTCGCCTCGGACGATCGTCATCGATGAGCCCAACAGTTTCTTGCATCCTGGTGCCATACGCTCCCTTATCGAGATCTTCAGGGAACATCCGCAGCATCAGTACATCGTGTCGACCCACTCGTCGGAACTCATTGCGACCAGTGCACCTTCCACGATCCACGTCTTGCGGAAATCCGACGGCGTAACGGGTGTTGAGCAAGTCGATGCGGGTGAGACGCAGCAGCTCCGCATGTTGCTCCTGGAAGTGGGAACAAAGCTCTCCGATGTCTTCGGTGCGGATAGCGTCTTGTGGGTCGAGGGCAAGACGGAGGAGATCTGCTTCCCCATTATCGTGGAGAAAATGTTGGGGCGGACTCCTGGAGTCAGGATTGTTGGCGTCCTTCATACAGGAGACTTCGACGCCGAAGATGCGCGTACGGTGTTTCGAGTGTATGAGCGCCTGACCGAAGGAAAGGTACTGCTACCGCCTGCGGTTGCATTCATCTTCGACCGGGAACTCAGGTCTGAGAGTGCGCGGAACGACCTCGTACGGCAGAGCCAGGGCAAGGTCGGTTTCTTGAACCGACGCACGTACGAAAACTATCTCTTGCATCCCGATGCGATTGCGGCAGTCATGAACATGTCCGCGGCCTTCGTGGACGCCCCCATCGCCGAAGAGCGAATTCAGGTCTGGCTGGACGCGCACTCGCAGCGTGATAAGTACTACCTGAGAGCCAAGACGAGGGATTTCCTTTTGGATGTCGATGCCCCCAAGTTGCTGTCGGATCTGTTCTCGGAGTTGTCCGAGGCGAGGCTCGAGTACAACAAGGTGGAGCATTCAGTTGCGATTACGGAATGGCTCCTCGAGCACAAGAGAGAGGCTCTTCAGGAGATTGCCGACCTTCTGAAGACTCGACTGTCTTCGCGACTGGCATCGCCGGAAAGGAGCTGAGGGCTCGGGCGAACTGCTCGCTGCTGACACCGTCGAAGTCCGCGATCGCCACATGCTCGGCGGGGACTCTGTGCCGCTCATGCAGGACGAGGACCCCATGGCTGGTGGGCACCTGCCTCTATCTGAAGCGCACTGCGCTCACCGCCATCGAGAACCCGGGCACCGTCACGCTCCCGAACAACCGGGACTGACGTCCGCTTCAGCCGCTCCTCCCAGCTGAGTCACTTCCGCACCAGGACGGAGCACGGCGAACAGTTACGAGCATCTGGGACGCGCATGGATGCGCCGCTTTATGCGGCGTGCGTTCATCCTCAGTCCGCGGCGCCGAGGTGGTACTCGGCACGGGTGCTGGCTGCCGCTGCGGTCGGAGGAAGCACCACGCTCCGAGGTGGCGTATGGGAAAGCCCAATCCGCTGGGTCCTGGCCGTGGCCCGGCCGCGCCCCAGAGGATGGCCCTCATTCCCACCGGGGGGCTTGATGAGGGTGCATCGCGCTGCCGCGCTGCTGCTGCTGGCTTTGGTGACAGGTTGTGCCTCTGGGCGCGTAGTGCGCTTGGAGACGGGCCGCGGGCCGCCAGTCGTCTTCACGCCTGACAACGGCGATGCCGAGCCAGTGGAGGTGGAGCGGCACGAGTTCAAGACGGCCCTGGCGAGGCTGGCGCGGGACATGCGGCCTCCAGTCAATCCCCAGCAAGCCGCACGGCACCAGATGGGAGTGGATGCCCGAGGCGGTGCGTACTTCTTCAACCAGCGGACCCGGCAGCTCACGCCGCTGGACGCGGCTGCCTTGGCCTCCGACATGCCGCCAGCGGAGATGGAACTGACGCGAGCGTATCTGCGTTGGTGCGAGCGCACCGGGCGCAAGGGCGACTGTCTGCGCCTGTTGGTGGACAGCCCCACCGTCACCGGAGACGGGCGCTACACGCTGGCCATGGCCCTGGCTCAAGGCGTCGTCCGAGAAGAGATGCTGGACGCCTTCCGGGACATGGCCGACCCGCACGCGGCGCTCTCAGCGGCGCTGTGGACCATGACCCTCTACCTGGTCCTCTGGTCGGTGCCCGAGCCGGTGAGCAAGGGCCTGGCTGCCGTCATGACGGCCACAGCCATCGTCTACCTGGGGGTGGACACCTTCTGGACGCTGATCGCGGGCTTCAAACGGTTGGTGGAAGAAGCGGACCGGGCCACCACGTTTGACGAGCTGCGCGACGCGGGCGAGCGCTACGGCAAGGTCATGGGCCGGAACGTGGCGCGAGCCTTCGCGCTGCTGGCGACGGTGGCCGTGGGCCACACGGCGGTGGGCTTCGCCAGCACGGTGCCCACGCTGCCCGGCTCCGCCCAGGCGGCGACACTGGCTGGGGGCCGAGCGGGCATCCGCCTTGCCGCCGTGGGAGAAGTGGGCGCGGTGGCCGTCTCGGGCGAGGCCGTCACCGTGGCGCTGGCCCCCAATGCGGTGGCCATGACGGCACGGGCCATGGGGGGCGCGGCTGCCGCCCCGGTGGACGCGGAGGGCCATGACCACCACATCGCTACGAACAAGTGGTGGAAGTCCACCCACAGTGACGGCCCGTGGTCGCCCGAGTTTCAGAAGATTTTCGACAAGGCGGGCATGTCGCTGGACGACCCTGTCAACATCGTTCGCGTCAAGGGCCACAAGGGGCCTCACCCGCTTGAGTATCATGAGCGGGTTTTCGAGCGGCTGACTGATGCGACACGAGGGTGCCGCACCATGCAGCAATGCCGCGAGGCGCTGACAGCGGAACTCCGCAAGTTGGGGCAGGAAATCGCCACTCCAGGCACCAGGTTCAACAGGCTGGTGACGGGCACCTAGTAGGGACACAATGGTCAACATGCCGAAGCGGTACTTCAAACTTGCCGTCGACATGTCTGTCAAGGCGCGTTGGTCTCTCGGAATGCTCGCTGATCTCCATGGCCGGGAGGTGGACGACCCGTGGATGTTCACGGATGGAAGACCCCTTCCCGACCCGGGACGCTTGACGCTTCCCGTTACCAATCCGGGAAGGGCGGTGGACTTCAGTTATGGGGGCATCGCTACCCCGGTGGTACATCCCAGGGTCGCGTCCGTCTTCGCTCAGCTCGCTCCCGAGGACGTACAGCTCTTCCCTGTGGCGATTGAGGGCCAACCCGAGCCGTTCTGTGTCCTCGTGGCCACAAGGTTGATTCGCTGCATTGACGACGGGGCTTGCGAAGAGGTCCAGGTATGGACGCCAGAGGATGGGCGACCTGAGAAGGTTGGACAGTACCGGGATATATGGGGCTTGCGCATTGACCCCTCCAAGGTGGGCGACTCCAAGGTGTTCCGTACCTGGGGATGGCACGTCGCCTTGATCGTCCGTGAGGAAATCCGCGATGCGCTAGAGCGCCTGTGCGCCTCCGGGACGAAGTTCACCGAAGTCTAGGCCGGAGGGTGCATAGCTCCTTGGCCATTCTGGCTTGCCCTTTCCGAGACGTGTCAGCGCCCCACGCGGGGCCCGCATGGGCAGCGGCGGCGGGCACCCGGCTCGCGAAGCCAGGCGTCGTCCTGACGCAGCCCGAGCCGGGCGACATCGTCCTGCGGCCACCACGGCCACGGGCAGCTTCATCTGCGCGAACTCCCCGTGGGTGGTGTATGTCGCGAACGTGCCGAGCGGCCATGTCATTGGCAACCGCGCGTCCGGCTGGCACCTGCGCGGGACCATGAAGTCAGACCCCGCCGCCGTGCCGGGGTACCGTCAGTAGTCGGCGCAGACGACGCCGACGCAGTCGCCCGCGCCATTGTCTCGCGCGACGTTGCCGCCTCCGTCGTTGGCGGTCGGCGCGTGGATGCCCCAGCCCGTGTTGCCCAGGGCGACGTTGCCGATCAGGGTAGGCATGCTGGGCGGCAGCACCCGGAGGCCGTCACCGTCGTTCCGCAGGAAGCGGTTGTCGCGGACGATGCCCGTGAGCGGGACGGGGACCACCTCCGGCAGGTCCGCCAGCGTCAGCCCGCCCGCGTTGTCCCAGAAGGTGTTGCCCTCGATGAAGACCGTCCGGGCTGCACCCCGGAGGCCGCTGCCATTGTTGACGACCCACGAGTTGCGCAGCACGAGGCTGTAAGGCTCCCAGACCGGGGCGGTGGGGGGCGCGAACGAGGTGTTGTTGGCGATGAGCGTGTCCTCGATCCGCATCTCTCCGCAGCTGAGGAAGCCGGCTGTGTCGAACGGCATCGTGCCCACGGCGGTGTTCTGCGCAATCGTGCTCGAGCGGAAACGGACGGAGCCATAGAAGCAATAGACGACGGTTCCGTTCGACGTGAAGGTCGAGTCCAGCACGTCGGTGTCGTGGGCGTCGACGAAGATGGCGCGCCCGTTGCCGGTGAAGTGCGTCGATCGGATGTCGTACTCGCCGAAGGCCGTGGCGAACTCACTGCTCAGCCCGTCGCCGTTGCCGCTCAGGCGGGAGTCCGTAATGAGGAGCCTCGCGTTGCCGATCCGGTGGTAGATGGCGGTCCCGTTGTCGACGAGCGCGAGCCGGTGCAGCCGTATCGCGGTCGCGGCGCCATCGACCAGGACTCCCCAGCGGAACCCCCGGATGGTGCCGTTGCGCACCATGCTGTTGGCGTCCACCACGATGCCTTCGGACTCGCCCATCTCCGGGCCGGTGCGGCTCACGGTATACCCGCCGAGGTCCAGGACGATGCCCACGCCGACGACCCGGAGCGCGGGGCCGTTCGTGCCCGGGCAGGCGAGGTCGCGCGTGAGCTTCGTGTGCTGGGTGATGGTGTCACCGCACCGGACGCCAGACCCGAGGGTGCTCGTGGCCTCGGCCCCTGCTTTCAACTCCACCTCACCGCGGGCCTGCGCGGTGGACGTCCCCGTGAGCAATGTCGCCAGGGCCACGGCGACGACCAACCCTCGTGTCTGCTGCATGATGCCTCCCAGGCGGGGCCAGGCTGGTCCCGCGCCGCGGACGCTAGGCATCGGGCCCGGAGGGTTCATCCCCGCCCGCGGTGGCAGCGCGTGGCCCATGCGGTGACAGTCCAACCGCGCGGCGGGGTGGGGTGGGGGCTTCGAATGCAGGGCTGACCCGCCGCTACCAGATGCAGGCGGGAGTGCCGGTGAACACCGGGAAGGGGGCGAGCGCGCCGTCCGGAACGTCACTGTGCGCCGGGGCGCTCGTGGCGGCCTTGCGCATGGTGGTGCTGGAAGAGCTGATGTACCCCAGCGCGTACACCGTGCTGCTCGAGCGCTCGCGCAGGTTCGCGCCGCACCACGGCTGGCTCGTGATGTTGGCCAGCGAGCCCAGGGGAATGATCCTCGCGCTGCCACCGCCGCCGAAGTAGGTGTAGTCCGAGGAGTTGGTGATGGGGAACTTCGCGCCGGCAACCCAGAGATAGGCCTGGGACGTCGTCCGCTCCTGGACCAGGAGCTTGTTCGAGAAGGCGAGGTTGACGAAGGCCTCCTGCCAATTGCTGTTCGGGATGTTGTTGATGACCTTCCAGTCATCCCAGTAGTCCAGCTCCGTGGCGGAGGGAATCGCCCAGTACATGCCTCCCACCACGACGTAGACCTGAGAGGTGTTGATCTGGCGGAACAGCGTGCCGTCCTGCGGAATCTGCGTATAGGAATTGATGGTGGCCTGGGACAGCGCCACCGTGGACGCGCCAGAATACAGACTCACTTGCGCAGGGGGGATGTAGAACCTCGCGCCGCCCGCCACCAGGTAGCGGCTCGAATTGTCGATGCTGAGGAGGACGTAGCCGTCCGGCACAGGGGCATAATTCGCGAGCGCCTGAGCGCCCAGGAGACTCAGACCCAGGACGAGCCAGCGACGAAAGATCGAGAGGAACGAGTCGACACGCACGTGAATTCTCCAGTCAGGGTGTGTGTGCTGCGGGGAGAGGCCCGGCCTGATTCGGTGGGCAATGGGAATACGCAGACACCCTCTGGACTGGGTCGTTTCTATCAACGTATTCATCTTTTCCAATGTGGTGGAAGTTATGTGATGGGAAGAGGCTCGAGTGTCAGCACCGCTGGCGCTGGCCTCGAAGGCGCTCCAGCATGAGCGCGCCGCTGCCGCTCTCACCCGCCGGGGGTATGGCTTCAGGCTCCTGGCCGCGCGAGGGTTCCGGCTGCCCGCTCGGACTTGGAGTGCATGGGATGCGGTCCAGGCGATCAATACAGTCCGTACGTTCTGGATGGGAGCGCCTGTGTCGTCATCTCCACCCGAAGAGGACTCCGCACGGCTCGTGCTGGTCGGGCAGACGGGGGCGGGAAAGTCGAGCCTGTTCAATGCCCTCCTCGAGGGGGACCACCAGCGGGTAGGGGTCACGCCCACCACGCGCTTCAGCGCGGAGCGCCCCTGGGCGGCCCGGGGGCGTGCCCTCCTCATCGACACCCCCGGCTTGAACGAGGAGGGGGCCGCGGAGGACGTCGCCGCGAGGGCCCTGGAGGCAGTGGCTGACGCCCATGTGGTGCTTGCCGTCGTGGGCTACCCGGACCGGGCCATCGAGGGGCTGCGGAGCTTCGTCCAACGTGTCCGAGAGGCGGAGCCGGCCCTTCCCATCCTCATGCTCGGCACCCGCGTCGACCTCGTGAACCCCCGCGGCTTCGATGCCACGGCCTTCCGCCTGGACCCGCCCACCACGGAGCACGAGCAGAAGGTGTCTCGCTGGCTCGACTACCTGAACTCGGAGCTGGGGCCGCTCGGTGTCCGGGGCGTCATCGCTTGCTCCGCGGGAGAGGGCGCCGCGGACCGGGCACGACAGTTCAACCTGGTGAGCGTGGCGGGGGCCATCGAGCAGCTTCTTCCCGAGCGGGTGCGGGTCGACTTCGTGCGCCGAGGCCGGGTCTTCGCCAGCAAGGATGAGAAGGCCCGGCGCATCATCCTCGCCGCGTCCGCGGCCGCCGGCGCCGCCGCGGTCGTTCCCATCCCCATCGCCGACGCGGTCGCCATCACCAGCATCCAGGTGGGGATGATCATCTCCCTGGCCTCGCTCTACGGCATGACGTTGTCCTGGTCCTCGGCCGCGGGGCTGGCCTCCGCCGGGCTCGCCGCGTTCGTCGGCCCGATGTTCTTCCAACAACTCGTGAAGCTCCTGCCGGGCGTGGGTTCCATCATCGGGCCGGGCGTCGCCACGGCCATCACGCTGGCCATGGGGCACGCCTTCAACCGTTTCTTCATGCAGGGGCAGTTCAATCCCAGTGCCGAGGCCGTCAAGGCGGCCACCCGCCGTGAGTACCAGCGGCGCAAGCAACCCTCCGCCGGAGACACCGATGCGTGAGTCCTTCTTCGAAGACGCGGCCCGCAAGGCCGCCGAGAGCCTGGGGGAGCCCCCGCGAATCATCCTCACGGGCAAGACGGGGGCCGGGAAGTCGAGCCTGACGAACACGCTGCTCGGCAAGGAGGTCCAGAAGACCGACGTCGTGCCGTGCACCCAGGATGAAGCGGAGATCGACTGGAAGGCCGGAGCCACGGACTTCAAGCTCATCGACGTGCCGGGCTTCGCGGAGGCCGGGCTGCATGCGAAGCGCGTCGAGTTCATCCTGAACAACCTCCCGAGGGCGCACCTGGGGTTGCTCGTCATCGGCGCTCCGGATCGCGCGCTGCAGCACGAGGCGGACTTCCTCGCCGACATCCGCGGCGTCGAGGAGCGCTTCCCGATGCTGGTCGTCGCCAACAAGATCGACCTGGTGAATCCCGTGCGCAGCTGGGAGCCTCGGGAACTCAACCTCGCGCTGCCCCGCACGCAGAAGGAGTTGAACATCACCGCGTGGTCAGGGGAGGTGAGGCGGGCCTGCCGCATCGACGAGGCGCGGCTCCTGCGGGTCGCCGCGGGTGAGCGCTACGACGATGTGGAGAACCAGTACGGTATCGAGGCGCTCAAGCGCGCCATCTTCCACGCCCTTCCGGACGTGGCCCAGAACCACGCCGCCCGGGTGTTGCAGGTGGAGGACCTCAAGCGGGACCGCGCCCACAAGGTCATCTACGCCAACGCGGTGCTGGCGGCGACGGCGGCGGTGGTCCCCATCCCCCTGGCGTCGACCCCCATCATCACCGCCATCCAGGCGGAGATGGTCCTCGCCATCGCCTTCATCTACGGCGTGAAGCTCGACTGGCGGCAGGCGGTGGGGCTGCTCGGGCCGGCCCTGGGATTCCTGACGGGACCGCTGGCCTTCCAGGAGCTCGTGAAGCTCATTCCAGGCTTCGGCTCGGTGGTCAGCTCCGGGGTGGCGGGAGTCATCACGTATGCCATTGGCATGACCTATCTGCACTTCTTCATCCACGGGAACTTCAAGCCGTCCGCCGAGGAGGTGAAGGAGGTGCTGCGCAAGCAATACTCCGAGGCCGAGCACCTCAAGGACCAGCTGAAGAACGAAGCGGAGCGACGGAAGAAGTGACCACGGAGGCGCAGCCATGACGGTCGGTGAGGAGACCCAGCAGCAGGTCCGTGACGAGGCGCGACGGGCCGCGGACCGCTTCGAGCAGGAGAACGTGCTGCCGACGTTCCTGCTCTGTGGAAAGACGGGCGCCGGCAAGTCGAGCCTGCTCAATGCGCTCGCCGGGGCCGCGGTCCAGGAGGTCGGCGTCGTGCCGACCACCCAGGCGCCCGGGGAGGTCCGGCTGGAGGAGGGCGCGCTGTGTCTGCGTGCCATCGACGTGGCCGGCTTCGGTGAGGCGGACCGGCACGAGGAGCGGCTCCGGGTGATGTTGGAGCAGCTCCGCCGCGTGCAGCTGGTGTTGATGGTGGTGGGGCACCCGGACCGGGCGCTCGAGATGGAGTCCAGCTTCCTCGACGCGATGAGGAAGCGGGCAGGCTCGCCCGAGCTGGCGCTTCCGGTGGTGGTGGCCGCCAGCAAGATCGACCTCGCCAATCCCGCGAAGGTCTGGGAGCCCGCGTCGCTCGACCTCGACAACCCGCGCACGAACAAGGAGCACGCCATCGTGCAGTGGCGGCACTACGTGGCCGCGACGCTCGGCAGGCACCTGCCGACGCAGGTCGTGGCGTGCTCGGCGAGCGAGTTCTGGAACGACCGCGCGAACCAGTACGGTATCGATGCGCTGCGCCTCACGCTCTACGAAGCCCTGCCCGAGGCGGCGCGAACCTGGTTCGCACGCATCGTCAACGACGAGCGCCTGCGGGAGCGGCGTGCGAATGAAATCGTGCTCGGCAGCGCGGGGTTGGCGGCGACGGCCGCGCTCCAGCCGGTCCCGCTCATCCCGGATGCGTGTCTCATCGCACCCATACAGGTCGCGATGATTACCGGCATCGCCGTCACCTATGGGGCGGACCCGCGCAAGGTGGACGCGGTGAAGCTGCTCGGCCCCGCCGTGGCCACCATGGGGGGCAGGCTCCTCTTCGAGCAGGCGTTGAAGCTCATCCCCGGCCTGGGCTCCGTGCTGGGTGCCAGTGTGGCGGGGGTGATCACCCTGTCACTTGGACAGGCCTATCACGCGCTCATCCGGAATGGCGTCTGGGCTCCGAGCGAGCACGAGTTCGCGGCGGCCTTCACGCGCTTCTACGAGAAGAACAAGGAGCTGCGCCTGGAGGACCTCCTCGCGCGGCGCCAGCGGCGCTCCGGCCCGACGCTGTGAGCTGACTTCAGGACTCCATCGGCTGGACCCCCTTGGGGCGCTCGCTCGGCTGGACCCGCCATGATGCCCACCAGGTGGACTCGACCCGTACGTCAGGGGCACGTACGTGCCGTCCGCCGTCTGGCCCTGATCGCCCAAGCCGGGGCCAGGAAGCGTGCGACCGGGCAGGCAGCCGCTTCGCAGCTCGCCCGGAAGTCTTCCGGCCGGGCTCATTTTTGCTTTGTGCTCAAACCTTTCGCGTGAGAGAGGAACGGGATGGTCTTCGCCGTCTCTGTCATCCTGGCCCTGCTCATCGTCATCGGGGGCCTGGTCCACCCGGAAGGGTTCGCTTCGGGAGCCAGCGCGTTGCTATCGCTCACCACCGAGAAGTTCGGGTGGTTCTTCCTGCTGTCCACCTTCGGCTTCCTGCTCTTCGCACTGTCCCTGGCGTTCGGGCGGTTCGGGAGCGTGCGACTGGGGCGAGACGAGGACGTGCCGGAGTACTCAGACCTCACCTGGTTCGCCATGCTCTTCAGCGCGGGCATGGGCATCGGGCTGGTGTTCTGGGGCGTGGCCGAGCCGCTCAGCCACTACGTCCGCCCGCCCCCGGGCGCCGAGGGCCAGACGGCCGAAGCGGCCCGGCTGGCGATGCGCTTCTCCTTCTTCCACTGGGGCCTGCACGCCTGGGCCATCTACACGGTCATCGGGCTCGCCATCGCCTACTTCAGCTTCCGCAAGGGCCAGTCCGGTCTCATCAGCAGCACCTTCGCGCCGCTGCAGGGGGCGCGGATCCACGGCCCGCTCGGCAAGGGCATCGACGTGCTGGCCACGCTCGCCACGGCGTTCGGGGTGGCCACCTCGCTGGGACTGGGGACGCTGCAGATCAACAGCGGGCTCGCCCGCCTCACCGGCTTGCCCCAGAGCCTTCCCGTCCAGCTGGGCATCATCTCGCTCGTCACGGTGCTCTACTTGCTGTCGGCCACCACGGGCCTGGACCGGGGCATCAAGCTGCTGAGCAACGCCAACCTGACGCTGGCGGTGGGACTGCTCGTCTTCGTCCTGTTCGCCGGGCCCACGTCCTTCATCTTCGACGTCTTCACCTCGACGCTGGGCGCGTACCTGCAGAACCTCGTGCAGATGAGCCTGCGGCTCACGCCGTTCAGTGCAGGTTCGTGGATCAAGGACTGGACGCTCTTCTACTGGGCGTGGTGGATTGCCTGGGCGCCCTTCGTGGGCCTGTTCATCGCCCGGGTGTCCCGCGGGCGGACCATCCGTGAGTTCGTGCTGGGCGTGCTGCTCGTGCCCAGCATCTTCAGCCTCGTGTGGTTCTCCGTGTTCGGCGGCACGGCGCTGAAGATGGAGATGTTCGACCAGGCAGGGCTGGTGGGCACCACGGGTCCGGACGTGACGGCGGCGCTGTTCCAGATGCTGGAGCGGCTGCCGCTCGGTGGCCTGCTGGCGGCGCTCGCCACCCTGCTCATCATCACCTTCTTCATCACCTCGGCGGACTCGGCCACGTTCGTGCTGGGCATGCTCTCGTCGAATGGGCGGCTCAACCCTTCCAGCCGGGTGAAGGTGCTGTGGGGGGTATTGCAGTCCGCCATCGCCGCGGTCCTGCTGCTCAGCGGCGGGCTCAAGGGCCTTCAGACCGCGTCCATCATCACCGCCGCGCCGTTCGCCGTCATCATGGTGCTGATGTGCATCTCGGTGCGTCGAGCCCTCCTGGACGAGGAGCGGGCCATGCACCGGACGCAGAGAGCCCCCTCGGGTAGCGCGAGCTCCGCGCCCGGGGCCCCCCGGAGTGACGTCCGCTGGCGACTCGAGGGAGAGCGCGAGCCTTGAGCCGCCCCACGGGCCTCACACCTCCGTCTCGCCAATGCCAAGCTTCTCGCGCAGGGGGCTCATCCGCTCGCCCAGGGCGGCCTGGACCTCCGGCGTCAGTTCCGTGCGGCCGTCGCCCACCACGCCCTTGCGGATGAAGCCCGGCTTGGGGGCGCCCCGGTCGAAGAGCGGCACCCGCACGTCGAAGCGGTCACCGTGCTGCTTCATGTAGGCGAAGCCGCACTTCTCCAGGATGGCGCCCATGCGGTCCTCTTCGAGGGTGACGCCCAGGAAGCGCGCCACCTTCCGGATGCCGCCCTCCAGGTCCTCGACCAGTTCCTCGTAGCGCAGGTGGAGGACGTTCGGGTCCGCGCGGTGCGGCCACCACGACTCCAGGTGCACGAACCACCGCTTCAGCAGGAAGTTCCGACGGAGGAAGGGGACGTCGAGCCTGTGCCGGAAGCCGTCCTCCAGGCAGACGTGGTTGTGGAGCGAGACCAGCGAGTCCGCCGCGTTGCGGGTGACGTAGATGATGCGGCTGTCCGGGGGCGGAGCCAGGAGCCCGTAGGGCATGTGTGTCTTCAGGATGCGAGGGGAGGGGAGCGCGTCCAGCACGTCCTCCGCGAAGCCGCGGAGCATCAAGTGCTCCAGGTAGGGGGACACCTGGTAGATGTGCTCGAACTCGCCCCGGCCGCCCGTGAGGACCTGGTAGACGATCTGCTGCATCCACGTCGTGCCCGTCTTCGGCGCGGTGGCCACGTAGATGTCCCCGGGGCGCGGCTTGAGAAACGCGTAGCGCAGCCGGAGCCACCGCAACGCGAAGCGCGCGAAGGTCATGGGCTTGTTGAAGAGTTGCACGAGGCTGAGCAGGGCGCTCAGCCCTCCGTGGATGGCGCGCTGCGAAACGGACGAGCCAGACCCCATGCCGTGTTCTCTCCCGCTTGACTCCGTGAAGATGCGCTCCAGGCGCACGTCGGTACCTACGCGGCTCGAGCACGTTGGAGTCCGGAGCATAGCGCCAATGGCAGGCGTGTGGCAGGCCAAGGGCCTCAGCGAAGGATACGAGGTGTATGGGGCACAACCTACCCAGGTAGGCAGCGCGGAACTCCGCTAGATATCGTCTCCTTCATCTCGTGCCCCATGCCAGCAAAAGTGCAGGCTTCGCGCTAGGCTTCCATGTGGGAGGTGCGCATGCGGCGTTGCCCATGTGGGGGAAGCAATGAGGCGTGCTATTTCTGTGGAGGCAGAGGAGCGATTGGCGACCTGCCCCCGCCTGCTTCTGCATCTTCCGCGAGACCTCGAAGCCGGGGCAGGAAGTCAGACAAACCCAAGAGACCAGGGGTTGTTGGAACGAACACCGCGTCTCCACTGGACGTGCCCTCCCTGGCTCGCAAGACGTTTGAAGGTCCCAAGCTTCAGTGCCCAGGCTGTCGAGTCCTGATGACAAAACAGGCCTTCGATGCACATCTCAAGACCTGCCCGAGGACCTTTCTCTACGAGAGATGCAGATGGTGCTCCGAGCGCATGTTGCGTTCGAATCTTGGAGTGCATGCGACAACCTGCCCGAAGCGGCCTGTTCCAAGACAACCGGCGAAGCCGGCAAGGCCCACGAATCCCTCACCCATCCAAGGCAAGCAGCGGTTTCTCCAGCCCTGTCCAAAGTGTGGCGCGTCCGTGAGTGCCACACGCATGAAGAAGCACCTGCTCAAGGCTCACGGGGCACGTCCCAGGGAGGCGCGCCCTGCGCTTGCTGTTCAGCCTGTCGTTCGCACGGGCCGCCGAGTCGTGATCGGGCGTACACTGCCAATGCAGGAAGAGACCGCACGCAGGCCACGCAGGCCCGTTGCGAACGACGAACATCGTTCCAACAAGAAGAGTGGCCGCAAGGACGTGTTCGACCTTCCGTCCAAACGGCTCGTTTACGGCGGAGCATTCGACTCGAATAGACGGCGTCACTGACCTGCGTCGCCCATTCACTCCTGCTTGCGCTCGGGCGGCTCCCAAGTGAATTGCACGGAGGGAGCCTTCACCGCCTTCGCGTCCTTCATCAGGAAGCCCTCTTGCCGCTTGGACGCGCGCTCGAACGCGGGCCGCGGTGACGCGGGAATGGGCAGCAGCACGCCCACCACGAAGTTCCTCCCGCGACACGCCTCGGCGGCGTAGCCGAACGAGATGCGCACGGCGACCTTGTCGCCCTCGACGTGGTGGAACGCGACCGAGCGCTTCACGGATTCGAGCCCGCCCAGGTCGAAGCCCACGCAGTCCTCGCCGGGCTCCAGGCTCTGCATCAGCGCCTCCACCGTCGTGGCGCTCTTGAACGCCGCCTCGTCATGGATGTGCTTGCGGACGAAGCCGTCCGCCTTGAGCGCCGCGAGCACGTCCTTCTCGGGGAACACGTCGAGCAGCGAGAAGGCCCCCTGGGGCTTCGTCACGTCCTCGGTGACGTACTTCGTGCTTGCGTACGGGTGCGCGCCGCCGGTGAAGCCCGCGCCCGTCTGTTCGTAGCTCACCCACGGGCCCACCACCGACAGCACCTTGAAGGACTGGGAGGCTTCCCAGCCGAGCGTGTCGGTCCCCTCGGGGACCTCCATGCCGGAGAGGAACTCCGCCTTGCGCGACTGCAGGCCGAACACCTCCTTGCCGCCACGCAGGCCGCGCAGGTCCTTCGCGGACATCTCGAACGTGACGTCCGAGCCGGTCACCTTCCACGTGCGCGGCTGGGCAGGAGCCGCGAGCAGCACCACCATCAGCAGGGATTCCATGAGCATGCGGGCCATTCTGCCTGGATTCCCCCAACACGCGCGTGACAGGCGCCCGGTGCTCGCCACCGTGGTCGAGCAACCGCATCTCCGCTCACGGGACTGCGTCCGTCGGGCCACGGGTGCACTCGGGCATCGGAGCTGGCGAAGGGTTTGCATTACAGGTGCTGCGCGTCGCAACTCCGTGGACTCCAGAGACCCCATGCGCAGCCCGTTCCGAGTGTCACACCCATCCGCGGCTCCTCTCCTGGTGCTCGCCGTCCTGGCCTGGAGCGGTGGCGCCCTGGCCGGAGCGCCAGGGTCATCCTTCCGGGTCTGGAGCGCTCCCGACCTCATCGCCGTCACCTGGGAGGCTTCCGGGACCCAGCCCGCGCTCTCGCTCTACCGGCGTCCGCTCGACCCATCCACGGACCTGCCGCTGTGCATGACCTCCCTGTTCCAGGGTGGAGCCCAGGACTGCTTCGTCCCGTACAAGGACTGCACGCTGAACCTCCAGGTCTCCCGTGCTGGCGGTGGAATGACCCTGACCCTCCGGAAGGCGGAGGGGCCGGACTGTCCGAGTGACCTTCCGGCGGAATGGCGGCTCAAGAGCACCCCCGACATCCTGGCGTTGCTGCGCGCCGACTTCGTCTCGTGGGTACGAAACCCCGGCTCGCGCCTCAGGGTGGGGGAGGGGCCCGGACGCGGCCGGTCCGCGTCCGAGCTCCTGCAGCCGCTCCCGGACGCCGAGCTGCTGCGGCTCTTCGACACCGTGGCTCCGTTCCTGTCCGAGCACCGCACCGAGCCGCGGTCCCGGATGTGGCAGCTCACCTCGGCCGCCGCCTCGGCCCTCGACGCGTGCGGGACGATTGACCAGGCGGAGTGCATCCGCGGGTACCTCGAGCGGCGATATCCCAGGCCCACCGGGAGCGCGCGCCCAGCAGACCCGTCTCCACAGGATCTGGGAGATCCCGCGCCACTCTCCGCCTCTGAGCTCGCGGTCCCCGGGGAGCAGGCGTCGGGAATGACTGGCGTCTGGGCCTGGCCCGAGATCGACCTGAACTACGTGAACACGGTGAGCGCCAGGACCGAGAATGGAAGACTCCACATGACGTTCATGTTCCAGCAGATCCGCGACAGCGGGGGACTGCGGGAGCAGGCGTCGTTCCCCTCCGTGGACTGCGTCGGTGCCCATGTCCGCCAGGGATGGTCCCGGCTGGAATGTGGCGACAGGGGCGCGGTCAAGGTGCGGCTCCAGGGCGCCCGGCTCGTCGTGCGTGCGCTGTCCCTTCGGATGAGCAGCGAAGAGCCCCGCCTCGGGCTCGAAACGGAATTCCGGCGCGTCGACTCGCTCGCCCTCGAGGCCGCGTTTCTCCGCTACCCGCTGGAGCCCTGGGGCGCCAACTCGTACCCCCAGGACATCGAGAACGACCTGAAGGATGAACTGGGCTCCTGGATGGAGACGACCATTCCCCAGAAGGTCCGTGCATCCCTTCGAGCGCGGAAGGAGGTCCCGGAGACGATGTCCGCGTCTCGCGCCTTCAACCTCCTCTCCTTCACGCTCGCGAACCTCATGAAGCGCTGTCCCGCCCAGGACCCCGGAAGGAAGGCCTGCATCGAGCGCGAGCTCCCGGAGGCCATCCGCGACGCGCATGCCCGCGTGGGGCCCGCGGACGGCACCCGGGCCGGAGCCCCTGGAAAGAAGCAGGACGGACAATGAATGGCCTGCGGAGGTACGCTTTCGCGATGAAGCCCGCGCGCCTGCTGGCCCTGCCGTTGCTCCTGTGCGCCTGCGCCACGTCATCACCTCGGTCCCCGGCACCACGAGCGGCCGACACCACTCCGCCCACGGAGCAGCCGCTTCCGGCGGCACCCCCGGAAGCCCCGGCGGCGTCCGCGCCGCGCGAGACGCGGGAGCTGGCTGGCGAGGAGAAGGAGAAGGTGCTCGGGCGGCTCGACCTCTTGGACCAGGAAGTCGACAGGGTGTGGCTCGAGTCCTGTCCCCTTGCGCCGGGACGCAGTGAACTCCTGCGCGCTTCGGCCGGCACGTTCGATGAGGGAGGGCTCCCGTGGGACATCGAGCTGTATGCCCCCCGGCTCGATGGCGAAGTCCTCGCCGTGTTCGAGGACCGGAGGAGGCGATACCCGCCCCAGGGCGAGGAGGAGCCGCCCTGGGAGGTGCGGTGCCGGCCTGGAGGGCTCGACCTGGGCTACCCAGATGACCTCGTGGCGTTGCACCTCGACGAGAACGGCCTCTGGTTCGATCCCCGGTGGGGGAGGGAGCTGCCCGCGCGGTTGGACCGTGCCTCCGATGCGACGCTCGCGCACTTCGACGCGGTGCTCGTGGCGGTGCGCAAGGGCACGGGGGTCGACACCGATGCGGACGAGGCCGCCGAAGCCCTCCTGCGAGTCCTTCTCGCGCGGGCCGAGCGCTCGCTTCGGGCCGCGAAGCCCTCGGACGCGGGAGCCGTCCTCGACCGGGCCCGGGAGGTGCTCTCTCGGGCCTCGAAGGAGGAAGCGCCCTGGGCCTCCTCGCTCCAGGCGCGGGCTCGCGCGGCGGAGCTGGCACTCCTCCGCCTGCGGCTGACGGAGGCCGAGCAGGCGCTGGACGCGGAGAATGACCTCCTCGCTGGCGCGCGCCTCGACGCCGTCCATGCCACGCTCTCCGCGGCGCCCGCGGAGGAGCCGTGGACGTCCCTCGGAGCCAGGGCATCCGCGCTATCCGGGCGCGTGGCCGCGGCGCGTGCGCGGGCGCCGCTGTGGGTCGCGGCCCGCCACAAGGTGGGCAGGCTCTCCTCGTTTCCGAGCGTCCCCACCGATGACCCGGAAGACGGTCCGGACCTGTTCTGGCGCGGCGGCGAGCTGTGTGTGCGGCAGACGGAGCGGGCCGGGCGCATGCGCTGTGTCGACGCCGCCACGAGGCGCTGGAAGGGGCGGGAGCCCTATGTGTCCCCGCTCTCCGGGGGCTGGCAGCTCTCGGTGGAGGAGCCGGCGAAGCATCAATGGCGCATCCTGCTCAGTATTCCCGAGGGTGGAGCGAAGCAGTGGAACCACCTGGACTGGCCCGGTCATCTGCGGGTCGTCGCCCGGGGGCGGGAGTACGACTTCGTCATCGTCGCCGAGCGCCCGGCGGGAGACACGAGCACGGTCGATGCACCTCCCCGAGTCGAGGGGCTCGAGTCCCATGACCTCGCCAGGGGCCCGGGCTCGCTCCTGGCTGGCGGCGGCGAGCTGTACTTCGCGGCGCCCGACGAGCTTCGCGCCACCCACGTCGAGGGCCGCAGCTGGCGCTTCTCCCCTGGCATTCCAGACGCACCGAAGGGCTGTGCCCGGGAGCCGCTCGTCTCCCCTGACGGGAAGTGGGCGGCCTGCGCCGTGGACCTGTCGTCGGAGGCGGACCCCAGGGAGGCCTACGCGCTGTGGCTCCTCGAGCTCGTCCGCGAGTGAGGATGGGGCCCGGTCGCCGTGCTCACCGGCCGCGGCTCGCGGCGTCCGGAGCCGGAATGCGCGACGGTGTCAGCCGAGCAGCGCCCGCACCACCTCTTCCGCGAGCCGCGTGCCCCGGCCGCGCCGCATCAGCAGCCGGTAGGTCACCGGAGGCAGGCCGCGCACGGTGAGGCGCGTGAGGCCCGGGGTGGCCACCACGTCGTTGACGATGCCCACTCCCACGCCCAGGGCCGCGAGCCGGCAGACCGCCTCCCAGCCCGTCACCTCCGCCGCGACCTCGAGTGCCCGTCCACGTGCCGCCGCGGCGTCCTCCAGGGTGGCCCGCAGGGCGCGACCGAGCGGCGGCACCAGCAACGGGTGCTCCAGCAGGGCCCCCACGTCCACCTCCTGGCCCGCCCGCGCCAGCGGGTGCTGCCGCGCGGCCACCGCCAGCATCGCGGCGGTGACGATGGGCTGCGAGCGCAGGCCCGGGGGACTCGATGCCGGCCCGGCCACCACCGCCAGGTGCGCCGAGCCTCGCTCCACCGCGGCGACGGCCCCGGGCCCATCCACCACCAGGAAGGACAGCACGCCGGCCCGTTCACGCAGCAGCGGAGCGATGCGCTCGGCCACCACGTGCACCAGGGCTCCCTCTCCACAGGCGAGCACCACCCGCTCCTCCGCCTGTCCCTGCCGCAGCTCCACCAGCAGGGCGCGCTCACGCTCCAGCACGTCACGCGCCCAGGCGAGCACTCGGGTTCCATCCGGCGTGAGCTGGAGTCGCCGGCCCCGGCGCTCGTAGAGGGCCGTCTCCAGCGCCTTCGCCACCCCCTGCAGCCGCGCATGCATCGCCGGCTGGGACAGCCCGATGGCACGCCCCGCGAGCGTCAGGTTGCAGCCAGCCTCCGCGAACGCCACCAGCGCGCGCAATCCATCCGTGTCCATGAGCCCAACCATCCATCTTTTCGATAGCTGCTGAAAAGGTCCGATTCGTCGTCCGGACGGGAGCCGGCTACTGTTCCTCCATCGAAAGAACGGAGAACGGTCATGGCCACCTCACGGCATCAGGAGAAGGAACTCCAGGCACTCACCAGGAAGTCGAAGAAGCTGTCCTGGTTGTTACGTCATGGCGCACGGGAGACGGGCCTCGCCATGGACTCCGCGGGCTTCGCCAACATCGGCGACGTGCTGCGGCTGACGGGCCTGTCTCGGGACGATCTCGATGAGGTCGTCGCGGAGAACAACAAGTCCCGCTACGAGGTGCGGGGCAAGCAGGTGCGCGCCGTGCAGGGCCACTCGCTGGAGGGCACTCCCGTGACGCTCGAAGGGCTGGAGCGGAGCTGGGAGGAAGTGACCTCGGACTCGCTCCTCTACCACGGCACCTCCGTGGGCTCGGCTCGCGCCATCCTCTCGGGAGAAGGCATCCACTCCGCCGCGCGCACCCACGTCCACCTGGCCGCCACGGCGGAATCGAAGGTGGGCAAGCGGGCCGGCGTGGATGTGCTCCTGGTCGTGTCCCCCGCGCGACTCCGGGACTCGGGCCTGCGCGTCTTCCGCGCACCCAACGGCGTCCTGCTCGCGCGCGCCATCCCCGCCGAAGCCATCGTGAACGTGGTGGCGTGCAATGGCCCGGGACGCTTCGCGCTCGCGGAGCTGAAGGGGCGGATGGGGAAGGGCGCCGCCTCGCCCGTGGCCTGAACCCGGGCCACGGGCGGGCTACGGCGCCGCGGGCGTCACCTGGGCGTCCCGGACCTCCGCGGGCGGGTTCGCGCCGAGCGCCAGGTAGATTTCGAACCACGCCCGATAGGAACGCCAGGAAGGCGTCCGCTGGTCGACCAGTGACTGGTGCGCCTGACCCACGCGCCCGAGCACGTCGAAGGGCATCCGCGTGTTCCCATCCGAGTGCAGCTGCGCCGCGAACCAGAGCACGTCCAGCTGACCGGAATAGACCGGGGTATGGGTGCGCTCGCGCAGGGTGTCGGCGTGCGCGATGGCCATGCCCAGCCAGCGGGCCGCCTGCGCCGAATCCTGCCGGTCCACGGCATTCTCGGCCAGCCGCAGCTCCGCCAGCGTCACCGCGCCGATGTCCTCGTCCCGGTCCGTCTCGTCGAACTGCTCCAGGAACAGCGCCCGCCGCTGTTCGAGCGCCCGGGCGGCGGCATCCAGGCGCCCGAGCTTCGTCTCCGCGTTGGCGCGCAGCCCCGCGGCGATGAGGCGATAGGAGCGCCGCGCGTGCTCGGGCGAGGCATGGGCCCACTTCAGCGTCTCGCGCACGGCAGGGGTGGCCAGGTCACGGTCCACGTCGTCCAGGTCCTCCAGCGTCCGCCGGGGCAGGCCCGCTCCCAGCGCCGCGGCGCCTCGGGCCAGCCGTACCACCAGCCGGTTGCGCAGCCCCTCCGTGTCGCGCGGGGCCGCCTCCAGGAGAGGCAGCTCCCGGTCGTAGAGCGCCAGGGCCCGCTCGAACTTGCCCGCGGCGAGGTTGTAGAGCGCGGCGCGGTCCACCACCAACGGGACGAAAGGTGCCAGCTTCGGCGAGGCGTCCACCATGGCCAGGGTCTGGTCCGCGGCCTTGGCGGACTCCTCGGCCTTGCCGACGTGCAGCAGCGCCCGGGCGCGAGCCAGGGACACCGCCAGCCCCGCCGCGTTGTCCACGTAGGGCAGCTTGTCCCGCTGGTCGAGGTGGCCCAGGGCGATGTGGAAGTTGCCCACCTGCGTGTGCAGCAGCCCCAGCGCGCCCAGAATCATCGCCTTGTAGCGGACGTTGTTGCGCACCAGGTCCAACGCAATCAGGTAGTGCCGGTTGGCGCGCTCGGCGGCGGCGGCGTTCCGGCTCCGGAGGAAGTCCTCGTGGTGGATGGCGCCCTGGAGCGCATGCGCCGCGCGCTGGTTCTTGAGGTCCTTCCACGAGGCGCGCAGGTGCTTCACGGCCGCCTCCACCGCCTTCGCGTGGGCGTCGTCATCCAGCTCGGGCAGCTGGCGCGCGAGGAGGTACGCCTTCACGAAGCTCGCGAGCGACCCGGCCTTGCTCGCCACGGAGGTGGTGACTTCCTTCTCCACCACCGCCGGGCTGACGCCGGCGCGCAGGCGCAGGTTCATCGACTCCACGGCGCTCTCCAGGGAGCCGGTCCGCTGCGTCACGAGGTCGAAGTCCGCGCGGGCGTCGTCCATGCGCTCCCGTGCCAGCCGGCGGTAGGCGCGGCCCATCATCGCGCGGCGGAACAACCGCTCGGCCCGGCGGCGCTCCTCGGTGTTGGCCGGGGCGTCCTCGACGTAGACCGTGGCCAGCGCCTCCTGGATGCCGTCGGCGCCAAGGCTCGAGGCGCGCTCGACGGCGTCCTGCACCAGCGCGCGCCGGCGCAAGGGGTCCGTCTGCCGGCGGTAGAACGCGAGCAGTGCTTCCCGGACCTCGCGGGGGGGACGCTCCTCGTGCAGCGCGTTGACGTGCCGGCCCATCTCCAATGCGAATGCATAGGCCGAGCCCGCGGGCGCCGAGGCGAGGGCCTGAGCCATGGCGGCATCCGCCTCGGCGTAGGGGCGTCCCCGGTACAGGGCACGGACGGCGGCGCGAGCGAAGTCGAGCTGGTCATCCGCGGGGAAGACCTTGCTCAGGGACAGCCGGCGGCCGGCTTCCACCAGGGCCTCCCGGTCCTCCAGCTTGCGGTACAGCGAGTCCGCACGGTCGTACCAGGCCTCCAGCACCGCGCGCGGCGTGGTGTCCGTCACCTGCGCCGCTTCCAGTTCCTGACGCGCCTGCGTGAAGTTGCCCGCGGCTTCGTACAGCTCACTGCGCACCACGTGCTGGAAGACGGCGGAGGGCGGACTGGGCGCGGCGGCCGGCTCCAACGCGGCCAGGCGCCGCTTCTCGGCCTCGTTCAGCTCGTCCATCATGCGGCCGCGATCCCGGTCCTTCATGGCGCGCCGGTGCTCGATGAGCAGCTGCAACGGCTCCGCCAGTCCCGCGGTGTCGGGGTCGCTCACCGCGCGCATGCCGCGGGCGTAGAACTCCGCCGCATGGAAGTCCTCGAAGGCCAGGTGGAGCAGGCTCAGCCGCATCATGAACAGCCGGCGGAGCTTGGGTCGGTCCTCACGCAGCAGGCGCTGGCGGTAGAGCAGGAGTTGATCCGCGCGCCTGCCGACCATGGTCAGCTCCTCCCTGAGACGGGCAATGTCCCAGGCGCTGGGGACCTGGCCATCCAGCGGAAGCTGGTACACGTCCAGCGACCCGTCGCGTGAACAGGTCGCGATGAGGGACTCGGCCGAGGGCGCGGGGTACTCGCAGTTCCAGGACACGCTGGTGAGCTGCTCTGGACTGGAGGCGGCGGCCAACTGGGGCGCGTCGTCGCGCTCGGAGGCGAAGGGCACCCGGAACAGCACTCCGCTGTCGCCGCCGTCGATGACGCCGTCCGCGTTGGAGTCGGTGAAGAACTGCACCACGTACAGCGAGCGCCCATCCCGCGAGAACACCGGCTGACCCGTCTGTCCCGGCAGGTCCAGCGCCAGCGGGATGGGGGCGGCCTCGGGACGGTCCAGCCGGAGTGCCTCCAGGTGGGCCGAGGCGCGCGCGGCGAACCCGGGGCCCACCTGCTTCACGGAGCGCTGCACGGGGACGTACACCAGCCAGCGGCCATCGGGCGAGAGGGTGGGGCTCGTCAGGTTGCGCTCCAGCAGGGGCTTCGCGCTCAGCTTCTTCTCCACGGTGACGCGCGACAGGTGCAGGTCGCCCTGGATGGTCGCCCGGCTCACCAGCGCGACATGCGAGGCGTCGATCCACTCGGCCTGCAGCGCGCTGGTCTCCTCCTCGAGGCAGCGACGGTTCTCCGCGCCCGGCAAATCACGGACGCAGAGCTGGCCGCTGGCCTGGTTGCGGAACGAGACGTAGAGCAGGTGCCTGCCGTCGGGACTGATGCGCGGCCACGTCACGTCCGCGCCTTCGTCGAAGAGGCGGCGCTCGCGACCTCCTTCCAGATCCTGCGCGTAGATCTCCGTCGCGATGTTGCGGTTGGAGACGAAGATGAGCGTGTGCCCGTCGGGCGTCAGCTGCCCCAGGAAGTGGTCTCCCATGCCCACGGTGAGCCGCGAGGGCGTGCGCAGGCCGCCGTCGTTCTCATCGTCCTGGGCCCACGCACCGCCCGCGACGAGGACGGCCAGGGCCAGGACGCACAGGCCGCGGGGCGTCAGCACTTCTTCTCTCCCCAGGTGCCGTCATCCGCCTGGACCCAGCCGCCGCAGATGACTCCCGTCGCGTGCACCTGCTGCCAGTTGCGCCGCAGCGACTCCTCGGTGGCGGCGGGGCGCACCGTCCGCATCCACTGCCACAGCTGCATCCGGGCCCGGTTCACGCGCTCCATGAGGGCGAGGTCATCCGCCGTCAGGCGCCCCGCCACGCACTGGCGCCGGGTGTCCACCAAGAGCCCGTCCTTTCCTTCGCCCAGGCAGTGGCGCCGCAGCAGCTCGTCGACGCGGTCCGCCTGCGTCCGGCCGTTGGTCTCGACCAGCGGCGCGGGCTGCATGCCCAGGTCCTCCAACTGGTTGGGCGTGAGCGGCACCGGCGTCGGGCTCATGCCCGCCCGGGCGAGTCGCCGCTCCACGTCCTCGAACGAGCCCGCGGCCTGTTCCTCGAGCGCTGTCGCGCGGTCGACCATGACGATTTCCGGGGCGCTGATGCACCCGGAGAAGGCGAGGGCGGCGAGCAGCGGAAACCCGCGGTGTTTCATGGCATGACCTCGGGAAGGGTCAGGGAGGTGATGGCCCGGTCGATGATGGGGCCCATGGGGATGCCCCGGATTTCATCGATGCTGATCAGCTTCGCCAGGCCGCCCATGGTGATGCTCAGGCGGCCGAAGCCGTGGTTGAAGCTCACGCGCACATGCTCCGGGTAGCCCAGCCTCAACGCGTAGCGCACGCGGTTGGTGGCGGGGTCGGCATGGTGCGGGTCCTCCAGGTCGAGCAGGTCGAGCAGGTGGCGGTTGCCGATGCGGAGGATCTCCGCGCGGCCGTTGATGCTGCGGTCCCTGCCCGAGATGATGACGGCCGCGTTTCCGTCGAAGGGCTCGCCCCGCGAGGACTTCACGCCGGTCGCCCGGACGTGTGCTTCGAGGATGGAGTTCTGCCCCTGGTAGTCCAGCGTGCACTGCCCGGTGACGCGCCCGCCGCGCACGCCCATCTCCAGCTGGCTCATGGAGACCACGTTCTGGTTGATGGACAGGTTGCCGGCCAGGGGCGCGATGGAGAGCATCGGCGTGGTGATGCTGCCCGCCGACACGAAGCCACCGTTCGAGAGCAGGGGGTGCTGGTCGGCGTAACGGAGCATCGAGTACGGGTGCAGGTCGATGTCGTTCTGCAGCCGCACCCGGCCCTGGGTGAACTCCACGTTCTCGATCATCGGCACGTTGCCATCGAGCGCCTCGATGACGACGCCCGACTCCGGCAGCCGCACGTTCACGTTCTGGAAGAGAAGGTTGGAGCGCGTCCGGAAGGCCACCAGGTCGGGTGAAGCCACCCCGATATTGAAGGTGACCTTGCCGCTGCTCTCGACGATGCCGCGCTGCGCGAGCTTCGCCAGGTCCTGCTCCAGCTCGCCCCGCATCGCGAGGCGGCGCCGGTTGTCGCTCAGGTCGAGCCGGCCGCGGACCTTCAGCAGGGTCCCCGTCCCCGGGTGGACCAGCTGGAAGTCCGGGACGTGGAAGACGCCATGGGGCTTGCGGCGAGCGGAGAACGACCACTCCACGTCCTGGACCGGATAGGGCAGCGCAGGCTTGTGCTCGAAGGCCCGCACCAACATGCGGTGGCTCAGCTCGATGTCCTCCGCTTCCCAGTCCTGGGGAAGGGTGGCGGTGGTGTCGCTGGTCACGTCGGAGAACGTCAGCCGGCGATCGCTCAGGCCCAACCCGAGCCTCTCCAACGTCAGGCGGCTGTGGACGATGCGCCGCGTCTGCTCCACGCGCGCGTCCACCTGCCAGTTCAGGGTGGGGATGTTGATGGACGTGGCGTCCTGCCTCCAGCGGAAGCCGCGCGCGACCACCGCCGCCTTGCCCTCGAAGCTGGCCGTCCGCAGCGGGTCGGGGACGAGGCTCGGGACTCCGTTCGCGGTGATGTCCGTGACGACGCCGAGTAGCGTGCCGTGCACGTCGACGTTCAACGCGAGCCGCGAGGTGTCCAGCTCCTTCGGCACCTGGGCACGGGCGAGGAGCGGTGACAGGGCACCGAGAGGAGGCAGGTCGCCCGTGACGTCGCAGCGCAGCGCGCGCGTCTTCCGGTCGAACGCCAGCGCGGCATCGAGCGTGAGCTTCTGCCCGGCCTTGCTGGTGAGCCCCAGCCGGACGGACGGCTTGCGGCGGTCGAGGTCCAACGTCAGCGTCTGGTGTTGAGTCCCCAGGTCCAGCTCGCCGACGCGCAGCCCGTCGACTCGAAGGTCCAGGTCCCCCTGGTGCCGCCAGACATCGCCCCGCGAGCTCAGCACGAGGGCGGCGGTGCTGGCCGACACGTCGTCCCATCCCGGCCGCTGCAGGCGCAGCTCCGTCCGGTGCTCCAGCCGCGGCGAGGCGGAGAAGAGCGCCGCCACCCGGCCCTTGGAGGCCAGGTTCACGCCCAGGTGCTTCCAGGGAAGGCGCGCGGCGACCGGCTCGGGCAGGAAGGGCCGCGCGGCCACGAGGTCCGGGGTGTCGACAGCCAGGGTGTATGCCAGCGTGTCGGTCCCCTTGGTGGCATCCAGCGACGCGTGCATCGTGCCCACGTCGAGCGCCAGCCGGCCACGGGCGCGGCTGCGCGCCGGCTCTTCCCACAGGGGGAACAGCTCCGACACGTCGAGCTTCACGCGCACCGGGCCCTTCAGCACCTCGCGCCCATCCGCCATGACGACGTGGAGCGACTCCACGGGTACGTCCGCCTTCAATGCGAAGGGCGGCTCTCCCGCCAGGGGGGCCTGGAGCTGCAATCCCAGCCGTTCCGCGCTCGCACGGAGCCCGGAGGCCCGGAGGTCCACGGCCTCCACCTTTCCGGACAGGGCCACGTCCCCCGCGACCTTGAGGGGGGAGGAGAGGTCCGGCCGCAGCCGCTGGCCCGTCAGCTCACCGGAGGCCTTCGGAACACGCAGTGAGGTGGGCCCCTGGAGCTCCAAGCCCTGGAGCGAGAACGCGAGCCGGGAGGCCAGCCCCGTCTGCGCATCCGGGGTCGCCACCAGCGAGACGCGACCCCCGCCGAGCGCCACCCGAAGCCCGTCCTGGACGAGCTGGAGCGTCGCGACGTCGACGTCCAGGCCGAGTCTGCCCTGGGCTCCCAGCCGCGGCATGGCGCTGAGGGTGACCTCCTGGGCGTCCAGATGCACCTTGCCGCGCTCGA
Source organism: Pyxidicoccus fallax (assembly GCF_012933655.1). Lineage (GTDB taxonomy): Bacteria > Myxococcota > Myxococcia > Myxococcales > Myxococcaceae > Myxococcus > Myxococcus fallax. The sequence continues at coordinate 27,937 of NZ_JABBJJ010000151.1, forward strand.
CGGAGAACGGCCGCCAGTCGGCGGGGAGCCATTGCAGCAGCCGGGCGAGATCGACGTCCACTCGCGCGCGAGTCACGACGGGCGGCACCTCCGCCGCGTCCGGGAGCACCACCTGCGCCTGCACTTCGGCGCTGTCGGTCAGCCGGGTGCGCTCCAGCTCGATGGCGATGTGCCGCTTCTCGCCATCGAACGTCGCGGAGGCCGCGCCGTGCAGCAACGTGCGGAGCGTGAGCCGCGGCTCGAAGGTCTGCCGAGCGACATCGAGGTCCACCCGCGCGCGAGCGGCCGTCGCTCCCGCCTCCGCCGAGAGGGCCAGCTCCAGTTGCGCCAGGGCCGGTGGAAGGGCAGGGCCTTCACGGCTCAGCTCCAGCGACAGCGGCGTTTCCGTCCGCCCCATCCTCGCGAAGAGCTTCCAGCCCGCGTCCTGAGGCTTCGCTTCCACCTCGGCGGCGAGCCCCCGCAGCGACCAGCGCTCCTGGACCTCTCCGTTCCGGACGCGCACGTAGCTCAACGACACGCCCGACACCTCGACGCTCCCGACGGGCGGCGCGGAGGACAGGAGGGCGGCGAGCTGCCCGGAGGCTCCGGGGGAGGCTTCCACGGGTGACGGCTCGGGGGCGGGTGGCCCCGACAACGCCGTCAGCGAGGTGGGACCGGCGTCGTCGGCCACCAGGGCCAGGGCCACGTCGCGCACCGCCACCCGCTCGATTCGCACGGGCCCGCTCAGCAGGGAGCCGGGCGACCACCGGGCCTCCAGGCCGCCGACGCGCAGCAGCTCGGGGGCGACGTCATGGAAGGGCGGCGGAGTCTGTACGACCAGCCCTTCCAGCCGCAGACCGGAGAGCAGGGCCACCTGGAGCGTCTGGTAGTCCAGCCGGACACCCGTGGCCGCTTCCACCTGGGAGACGATGCGCTGCTTCAGCCAGGGCCGGTCGAGGTTGTGCAGCGCGACCACCACCGTGAGCAGCACCACCGCGAGGACCGCGATGGGAACCAGGAGCACGCCTGCGATGATTCGAGCCAGACGCCGGCGAGGTCGTTCAGCTCCGCGGGATTCCATGATGTTTGGTCGACTGCGAGCGGCCCGCACCGTCCTACCATGTGGTGGAATGGGGTTTCAATCACGAGGTCGGGCGCGCTGGGACGCCAAAACCCGTGTTCCCCGGCAAAGCAACCCGGTTCTCCGGGAGGTGGGGCCCCGTTCACGTTCGCGCGTCGGAGCCGGAGGCACTCCCGCACCACCTGTCCGACTTCCTGGGCTGAGGTGCGCCGTCCATTGGACCTCACGCCGTCCGTTCATTGGAGGACGGGGCAGGTGTCTGCCATTGGAGGCAGGTGGGGCAGGGCGGGAAG